>JARLFX010000176.1 GCA_031296355.1 Acidobacteriaceae bacterium | reverse complement strand
GGGTACTGCGTTTACACTGCGCTGTGCGGCGGCTCGCGTGCGCGCGCGTTTGCCTACACGGGCGACCCGCTGGCGAGCGACCCGCTCTGTGCTTATGAGCCGAAGAATCCAGAGGCTTGTTGTTGTTCTCACGAGGCATGATGAGAGCGCAGTAACGCGGTAGTGAAAATATTCCGGCCTGACTGAAGGCCATACCGCCAGGCGCACCAGCGCCTGGCATTTTTGTAAGCGGCATTGCCTGCAAGGAGAAGACACATGGCATACGAGATTCCTGCAACACTGGCAGCGGAGCTGGACGAACTGGACGGATACATTGCGAAGCATCTGCGCGGAGAGATGGGCGCAGCCGAACTGAAGGCACGCCGGGTGCCGCATGGCTGCTATGAGCAGCGACGCGACGGCAGCTACATGGTGCGCATCCGGACGACGGGTGGCGCACTGACGCCGCGCCAGCTGCGCACTGTGGCAGAGATATCGGGCCGTTACGGCAGCGGCTCCATTCACATCACGACGCGGCAGGAGTTCCAGGTGCACGATGTGACGCTGGAGAATGTGACCCGCGTGATGCGCGAGTTGCTGATCGCCGGACTTGCATCGCGCGGCGGCGGCGGCAATACAGTTCGCAATCTGCTGCTTTCGCCGGATGCGGGTGTGGCTGTGGACGAGATCTTCGACCCCAGCCCTTACGCCTTTGCACTGACGACGCGGCTGATCGCAGAGGAAGATTCGTGGCTGCTGCCGCGCAAGTTCAAGATCGCTTTCTCCAATTCGCCCGCCGACACCAGCTATGCGCAGTTCAATGACGTCGGCTTTATTGCCGAGATTCGCGACGGCGTGAAGGGTTTCCGCGTATGCGTGGCGGGCGGACTGGGCACGAAGCCGGAGCTGGGCCATCTGCTGCATGACTTCATTCCAGATACGGATGTGTACCTCGTGACCTCGGCCATCAAGCGGCTCTTTGACCAGAATGGCAACCGCAAGAACCGCCATGCCGCGCGCCTGCGCTTTTTGTGGCGCACTGTCGGCGAGGCCCACTTCCGCGAGCTGTATGAGGAGCAAGTGGCGCTGCTGCGGGCGCAGGGTGCCGCACCGCTTGCGCTGCAGGACGCGACGCAGAACACCGCGCTGCCGACGTTTGCGGCTGTGCGTGTGAATACGCCGGAGTTTGAGCAGTGGAAGCTGCGCTACGTGGAGCTGCAGCGGCAGCAGGGGCTGGTCTCGGTACTACTGCCCGTCTTCCTGGGGAATCTGAAGAACGAGGATGCAATCCGGCTGGCGAATTTTCTTGAGCCCTTCGGCGACGACGTGGTGCGCGCTTCGTTCAGCCAGAACCTGCGGCTGCGCAATATTCCGGAGAGCTACCTGGGCAACGTGTATGAGGTGGTGCGCGAGATATCCAGCCTGGCGGCGGGGCCGCGACTGCTGGCGAACTCCATCTCATGCACGGGCGCGGATACGTGCCAGCTCGGCATATGCCTGCCCAAGGGCGCGCTGACCGCTACGGCGGAGAGGCTGCGGGCTTCTGGACTCGACCTGGATGCGATACCTGACTTTCGGCTGAACCTCTCCGGCTGCCCCAACACCTGCGGCCAGCACATGCTTGCGGACCTCGGCTTCTTTGGCAACGTGGGGCGGCGCGGCGAAGAGATGTTCCCGGCGTACAACGTGGTGGCGGGCGCGCGCATTGGCGGCGGCAGTGCGCGGCTGGCGCAGCCGACCGTTCGCGTGAACGCACACGACCTGCCCGCATTTGTGCACGATGTGCTGGAGACATGGCTGCAGAAGAAGGCGCGCTTTGACTCGTTCGCCGCGTATGTGGATGGCGAAGGGCTACAGGACCTGCGTATCATCGCGGACAAGTACCGCGAGATTCCGGCTATCGAAGAAGATCGCAGCTATTACGTGGACTGGGGCGCGAAAGAGCTCTTCTCGCTCGCGGGCAAGGGGCTGGGCGAGTGCGCCGCTGGACTGTTTGACCTGATCGAGGTGGACCTGCAGCACGCGGCTACGCTGCGCGATGCATCGCCTGAGGGCCATGCGCTGTACACGATTGCGCTCTGCACTGCGCGCGCTCTGCTGATTACCCAGGGCGTGGAGGCGCATAGTGACGATGCGGTGTTCGAGAGCTTCCGCAAACACTTCCTGCTGACGGGACTGATCGACGCGCGCTTCGAGGCGGTGGTCGCTGCGGCTCAGGGGCACGATGCTGAGGCGCTGAGCCGGCAGAGAGATGATGTATCTGCCCTGCTGGATGCGGTGCAGGCGCTGTATAAGAGCCTGGATAATTCGCTGCGGTTTACGGTGCAGAAGACGGCTGCGCCGTAAGAGTTGCTGCGAGCTTTGATCGGAACGCAGCAGGTGCAGCGCAAAAAATACGGCATCCTCATGCGAGGATGCCGTTTGTGTTTCGCGATCAAAGGGTTTAGGGCTTCTGGCCGATGTGGTTATTGGCAATCGCCACCGAGAGCGGTGTAAGCACTGGCCCTGCGCCGCCAACGATTACGGTAACGGAGTTGGCGTCAAGTGTCGTACTGGCGGACTGGTTTGTATATGAGTTTGTTGTTCCGGTACTACCCGCCCAAACATTACCCGAAGGATCAATAGCAACCTGAGCTGCAGCGGAAATGCTATGGACAAAGCCCACGCCGCCCGTACCTCCCGCTCCCGGTGTCATATACGTAATGGTTGGAGTACTGCAAGTCGGAGTCGTATAGGAGTTGCACACCGAAGCTTCTGTAATGGAAGCGGCACTCTGGTCGGTAACCCATACGTGATTGTTGCCATCGACTAGGTCACCGGCGCCCTTCACGATAGTGGTGTTTGCCTGCCAGCCAAGCGTAGAGCTTCCTAATGGCGTGCTGCTTACGCCGGTATCCGCAAAGTAACCCGAGCTGGGAATAGCATCTGAAGAATTCGGCGCACTAAGGTACGTCAATCCTCCAAAGCCAATGCTGGATGCGCGAGTGTCAGTTATCCATACGCCATTGTTTGCATCGATGGCTATACCCCAGGTATTAGTCATCGGAGCGGTGATGCTCTGCCCCGTATAAATGCTGGTAGATGATTGACAGTTCCCCGTAGTGGAATTGCCAGTAGTAAGCACACTCGGAGTCGTAGCCGCAGTGCTTGAGTAAACGGTCAACACATCGGACAACGGAGCAGGCGCCAGCGTGGTCAGCGCATACATGCTGGCTACACCCCAGGGAGTGGTAGCGGCAGCTCCATAGTTTGGATTAGCCGTTTTGCAGGTATTGAAGCTGATAGCCCAGAGTTGCCCTCCGGAAGCGGCAGCAGTATTGGTATCGATTGCCAATAAAGCCTGGCTCCCTGGCGTTGTGTATGCAGCAGTGGTATCGACAGTCCCGCTGCTGGTGCTATACACATAGTTCGTTCCATCCGCAGCCATCTTGGATACCGAACGAGCATTCATGAGGGTTGTCTGACTGATGCTACTCGTAGTCCCGCTGGCAACATAAATATTATTGTTGCCATCGATCGCCAGTCCAACGGGTTGATAGTTGGTGTAATACGCTGCGGCAGATGACATGGAGGTAGCGCCCGTGCCGCCGGTTTGCGTACTGGAGGAACCAGCAACACTGAGCACCATACCCGGTGTTGGTACCGCCCCCGTCGTCATATTGTTAAGCGTTACCCAGGGTTTATTGTTTAAATCGATCTGCACGATCTTAGGCGCGGTGAATGCCGTATACGTATTTGTGGTTGGAGCCGTGGTGATCTGCGTGTACGCGCCGGTTCCCGTGGTGGATGCCGTCACGGTAGTCAGCGGAGTTGTAATCGCGCTGCCATCTGCACCCAGCTCCATAAGACCCGCTGGTGCACTTGATGCGACACCGCCTGTATTACTGATCCAGGCATTGCCGTATGCATCGATAGAGACGCCGTATGCCGCATCCACCGCCTTAGTAGTACCGCCACTGTAGGTCGGAGCAAAGTTGACCGCAACCGTCCAGTCCTTTGGTGCGGAGCTCAGGCCGCCGCTGAAGGCTGCGCCTGCGCCCGTGATCAAGCCATAGGCAGATGCAACGTTGAGTGTGGGATTCTGCGCCATGTACCAGGCCGCCTGTGTTGTATCCGCTGCGGCGGTGGAGCCGCTGGGAGTGACGTAGCTGAAGAGGTTGCCGCAGATTGAGCCATCCGTAACGCCGCCCGGGGCTGCGCCGCCTGCCGAGTTCACGCAGCTGGCGAGGATATTGCTAATGCTCGTAAGCTTCGCTGTCTCTGGCGTGGCGTACGAATAATTCGTGTTTGGGATGGTGCCCTGGGTAATGTCGGTGATGATGGATGCCATCTTGAACGCATTACTCAAGCCTGTCAGCCCCGGTTGCAGCAGTACCGGCGTTACGCCAGACACTACATTGCAACTCGCTGTCGAAGAAGGATTGACTGTGCTGCTGCCGGTATTGCAATACTGCGTGCTTGGCGCGCCAATTGAAGGCGCACCCACATTGCCTGCAGCCGGAGCCGCCATAAACTGCTGCAGCGCCCACACCGTTGCGGCGGTGGTGAGTTCGTTCACATTGATGAAGGAGATAGCACCATTGCCCACTGTAGAGAAATTGCCGGCGCTGGGGCAGGTGCCCAGTGCTGCCATTAGAGCAATCTGCGTGTTGGAGCCTAGCGTGGTCGGCGTTGCGATTCCGGTATCGGCGGTCGCAGAGGCAGTGGCAGTGCCAGCGATGGTCGCTTCAAACTGCGAAGAGCTCAGGCCCGTGGCCAGTACCGTGACCGTTGTTCCGTTGTAGGCAGTACCCGGCGTTGTGGTGAAGCCGGAGAGAGTGACCGACTGGCCTGCGGCCAGAGAGTTTGCCGCCGTAAACGTGACTACGCTGGTCGTCGCAGAATAGGAGGTGATCGACACCGCAGTGGTGGAGTTGATCTCCGTTCCACCCTTGGAGACGAGATAGACCTGCTGGCCTGGGGTGCAGCTATATTTATCTGTCAAGTCAGAATTTGTCAGGGTAAAGAAGCCGTTCGCGTCCGTCGTAACCGTGGTGTTCATCAGCGATGCGGCGCCCTGGCCATAGCCGGTGGTGCCGGCGGCATAGAGTTTGATATCTGCACCGGTGATCGGCTGCTGGCCACCATAGATGGCGCCGTCATGCTTTACTTTGCTCGGCATGGTCGGGCTTGTGGAGGATGCGCTCGAACCGATGGATGGATTGCCACCCAGTCCGCAACCGATGGTTGCCGCGGCGAGAGCGGCAGAGAAGATGCAGACAGCGGTCTTGATCGCTGCTGTTTTGCATGCGGAAATCCTTGCGTTCATCGACTTCATAACTTGCCCCCAATATGTAACAGTGCTGCGAATGGATAGGACGAAACGGAGAAGACCCCGGAAATTGGTCAGACCTGTTTAGCTAATTAAACTGACGCTGGCCAGTATATACATCGCCAGCAAATTTAAGCCAGTCCCAATTTGAAAATTATTATTTCTCGGGTTCCGTCTGAGAGCCGTTGCTAAACAACAATCAGCATGCCGGGATCTCTCCATCCGGCCAACCTGGTGGAGAAATTCCTATAAACATGGGTTTCTGGAGGGAAAATAGCCGCTCATTGCCAGCCTGTAGCCGCAGTAAAGCGCTTGAGAGCGGCGGCCTTTGTGGGATGCTTTCGGCTAAAGCCTTGACAGGATAACGTTTACGTAGAAATCGTTTTCTCAGAGGGTCCGGAGCTTTCCCCTTCTTGTCCATATTGGGCTGGCTTATTAGTTTGGTATGACAACTAATAAATAACGCTTTACATTGCATACTTACCCGCCAGCTATGGTTCCGTGCCGCACCCCATCTTTATGCAGGACGCCATTATTTTCTGAGGCTCGACAGCCAGGACTGCTCCCGCGACCGTCTGCGCATCCTGCTCAACCGCCGGACGAAATATTCCGTGCTCGCACCCCGCAGACAAGCCGAGACGGGCCCACGACATCTTCCTCCTCGGCGTCACTTTGTATTTACACGCCTCTCATCGAGGCGTAACCATCCGTTTAAATTCTGCTCCTAGATTCACTGCATACGTATTGATTGCCGGCATCTTTCCTGCCTACTGCAAATCTATCCGGGGAACGCCTGCACGTTTACGCGTGACGACATAGCTGTGCCCCGGCGGGTTCCTGCTCTAAAGCAAGCGCGTCGGTACGTCGTACATGGACAACGGCAGCTACCATAACCAGGTCACGATCAATCCGTTCAGCACACTCAATGCTTTCCTGAACTTCACCGTACGCAAGGGCTCACACTTCGATCAGACAAAGATCAGGCTGCGTTTCAACAACCTGCTGGCATTGCCTTTTGCTTTTAACGTAGATATACACTTGTAGAGTGCGGCGCATGATTGCCACTTCCCTGCTCATCCTGTTCAGCGCTCCGCTGATTGCGCCGCTGCTCGCGCTGAGCCGCGACCCTGACGCAAATCTGCCTGTCTGCTGCCGCCGGAATGGCAAGCACCACTGCATGATGTCTGCGGAGATGATGCAGGCCATGCTGGGTGGAACCAGGGTAAGCGTGGTTCCGATGAAGTGCCCGATGTATCCGCGCGCCATCAACACTGCCCAGCACCATGAGCTCTCGTTCCACACCGCCGCGCTGCTCTTTGCAGAGGCGGTATCGCATCCTGCACTGCATGCACAGACGGAGGCGCGGGCACGCGTCTCGCGATTCTGTGCGCGGCAGAAGCGCGGGCCCCCCGCTCTCACCACCTAGCCGCCAGCTTCCACACATCTTCTTTCCAGCGCCATGCTTTGTTCGGCAGCTGCGAGACGATGCGCGTTTCCACGCCCTCCCACCGTCGCCCCGCCGACGGAAAGGATGTTTCATGCGCAAGTTTGTCTTCGGTTTTCTGTTCCTCTTATATGCAATCACTACTCCGGCGTACGCCTCCATCTTCAGCCAGATTCACGGGGTCGTGCATGATCCGCAGCATCGGCCCATCGCCGGGGCGCGCATTGAGCTTCGCGCCGCACACTCCAGCTTCGTCCGCACAATGATCTCCGCCCAGGATGGCGAATTCGTTATCGCCTCGCTCCCACTGGGCGACTACACGCTGACCGTCTCGCAGACTGGCTTTGCCACCACGCAGCAAACCATCACGCTGGCCTCCGATACATCGCCGGCGCTCCACATCCAGTTGCAGATCAGTTCCGTGCAGCAGAGCGTCTCCGTTCGCAGCGTGGAGCAGAATGCCAACATCAACACCGTCACGCCGACTGCGCTGGTGAGCCGCATCGACATCGCACAGACGCCCGGAGCGGACCGCACCAACAGCATGGCCATGATCACGGATTACGTGCCCGGCGCTTACATGACCCACGACATGCTGCACATGCGCGGCGGCCACCAGGTGAGCTGGCAGATTGACGGCGTGGAGATTCCCAACACCAACATCGGCAGCAATATCGGCGCGCAGATTGATCCGAAGGATATCGACTACATTGAAGTGCAGCGCGGAAGCTATACAGCCGACGTGGGCGACCGCACCTATGGCGTCTTCAACGTGGTGCCACGCACCGGCTTTGAACGCAATCGCGAAGCCGAGCTGGTGCTGACCACAGGCGGCTCACTGCAAACCAACGACCAGCTCAACTTTGGCGATCACACCGATAACTTCGCCTACTATGCCAGCCTCAACGGCAACCGCAGCGACTACGGCCTTGCGCCGCCTGTCTCCAGACCCGTACACGACGCGGCAAACGGCTACGGCGGCTTCGCCTCGTTCATCTACAACCGCACGCCACACGACCAGTTTCGCCTGGTCACTCAACTACGCAAGGATTTCTTTCAGATCCCCTACGATCCCGATCCCACCAGTTTTGAAAATCAGCAGTACGATTCGAGCCAACTGCGCGACGTGCAGCATGAGACAGACGGCATGGCCGCCTTCTCGTGGCTGCACACATTCAACAGCTCCACTGTGCTGCAGGTCTCTCCCTTCTTTCACTACAACCGGGCCAACTACGATTCCACCGATCCGCTGGAAGCGCCAGTGGCCACCACCTACCACCGCTCTTCCACCTATGGCGGCGCGCAGGCCGCTATCACCACGCAAGTCGCGGGCAATACGCTGCAGGCCGGCATCTACTCCTTCGGCCAGCACGACAATTATCTGTTCGGCGCGATATTCAATGACGCTAGTGGCATGCAGCCGTTTCATCTGCCCAATGCAGCAGCCGGTGGCGTGGTGGAAGCCTACCTCTCTGACAACTACAAACCCACGCGCTGGCTCACGCTCATCGCGGGGCTGCGCCAGACGCACTTTCAAGGGCAGTTCACCGAGAACGCAACCGATCCCCGCTTCGGCGTCGCGGTTCTCGTACCACGACTCAACTGGGTCTTCCGCGGATTCTATGGCCGCTTCTATCAGCCGCCGCCGTTGCTTACCGCTGCGGGCCCGGTCGTGCAATTCGCCAACGCCAACAATACTGACTTCGCGCCGCTGCATGGCGAGCGTGACGAGGAGCATCAGTTCGGCGTGCAGATTCCCTTCCGCGGATGGCTGCTGGATGCCGATACGTTCAAGACGCGCATCAACAACTTCCTCGACCACTCCAACATCGGCGACTCCAGCATCTACTTTCCTGTAACGGTAGATGGAGCGCTCGTCCGCGCATGGGAGCTGTCGCTTCGTTCACCGCGGCTGTGGAAGTTCGGCCAGGCTCACCTCGTCTACTCCAACCAGATCGCCGAGCAGAGGGGCAACATCACTGGCGGACTGGTCTGCATTCCCGTGGGCGACCCGGCGTGCGATGCAGGCTTCGCGTACACCCCCGTGGATCACGATCAGCGCAACACGCTCAACGTGGGCTTTAACGCGACGCTGCCCGGGCGCATCACCGCCTCCACCAACGTCTACTACGGCTCCGGCTTCGTCAATGGGTCGCCCGATGCCACCACGCCCTATCCCAACCCGTATCTACCGCAGCACACCACGTTCGACCTCTCCATCGGCAAGGGTTTTGGCGAACGGACCACGATAACGATCAACGCTCTCAACGTTGTCAATCGCAGGGTGCTGCTCGACAACAGCCTGACCTTCGGCGGCTTCCACTACAACGATCCGCGTGAGATCTACGGCGAGCTGCGCTACCGCTTTCACTATTAATTCGGTGGTTGACTTCACATGAGAGGCCTACACCCACACCCGGAAATTATCTTCCAGGTGTGGGTGCAGGCGATCCTCAGTTGGCCTTCCAAATCTTCATCACTGAAAGGAAAGAGTATGTATATCACAATCGCTCTACTACTAGCCGCTGGAGCTGCACCGCTTACACCGCAGCAGGCCGCAACCGTTAAAAACGCCGAGAGTAAACTCATGGCTCCCTGCTGCTATTCGCAGACCATCGACATGCACATGAGCGACGTAGCCGAGACCATGCGCGAGGAGGTCACCCAGATGGCCGCCGGGGGCGAGTCTGAGCAGCAGATACTCGACCACTACAAGGCTATCTACGGTGAAAGAATCCTGGTCGTACCCGACGGCGTTGCCGGCCAGTTTGCTTTCAACACTCCGGTCGCAGTGTTCGTGGGATCGTGCATCGCCCTGTTTTTTCTTTTGCGCAAATATCGCAAGGCTACGTCTTCACCTGCCGGGCATTCTCTGCCGGAACGATCAGACGCCGAATGGCAGCAGGTACGCAAAAAAATTCGGGCAGAAATAGGAGACGAGTACTGACTCCAGACAGCACACGGATAGGACTCTCTCATGTGGATCGCAGTGAAGATTAGACGCCGGCTTCGATGCTGTCGTAATCGCGCCAGCGGTAGATCGCGATGGAGACGATCCAGCTGGCAACGAATAGACCGATGATGAAGTAGCCAAGCACACCGAAGTTTTCATTCAGCCTGCCGACCCAGTCCCAGATGCGGCCCCTGGGATGAAAGTGCGCGGCCAGCAGACCAAGCGCTTCTACGCCACCGACCGCGACCGCGACGATGACCGATACGAAGGTGATGGTGATGTTGTAGTAGAGCTTGCGAATCGGCTTGATGAAGGCCCAGCCATAGGCGCCAAGCATGAGGATGTTGTCCGTCGTATCGATCAGGCACATGCCCGCGGCGAAGAGAATGGGAAAGACCAGGATGCTCCACAGCGAGATGCCCTTGGAGGCTTCGGCGGCGGAGATGCCGAGCACGCCGATCTCGGTGGCGGTATCGAAGCCGAGGCCGAAGAGGACGCCGAGCGGATACATATGCCAGCTACACCGGATCATATTGAACATGGGGCGGAAGAGGCGCGAAAGAAATCCGCGGCTGCCAAGCAGGAGATCAAAGTCTTCTTCCACATAGGGCTCTCCGCGGCGCACACGCTTGAAGGCGCGGCAGATGGAACGCAGCACAACGAGGTTCACAAGCGCGATGCCGAAGAGAAACAGGCACGAGACCAGCGTGCCGATGAGGCTGCCGACTTCGCGCACCGCGTCCATACGATGCTCCAGCGCGCGCGCCGTGGCGGCGATGGCGATGGAGCCGAGCACAACGACGCTGGAGTGTCCGAGCGAGAACATAAAGCCGACGGCGACGGGGCGCTTGCCCTCTTGCATGAGCTTGCGGGTTACGTTGTCGATGGCGGAGATGTGGTCGGCATCTACGGCGTGGCGCAGGCCCAGGCTGTAGGCGAGAAAGGCAGTGCCCAGCAGCACCGGATGCCGCTGAAACGCGATGAAGGCCCACAGCCATGCGCCTATGTTGAAGACCAGCAGAATGGTGTAGATGCCGACGATCCGGGAACGGGTATTCTCGGCTCGATCATCGAGCAAATTCCGGATTAGAGAGAACATCGCGACAACTTTCTTCAGGAGTGCTAAGTCAGATCTCAGAATCGAAACCTGGGGCACCCGCTTCTTCTAACAGATTCTTGGCAATTGCTCGCCGAACATTACATCGACTACGCGCGTACCGCCGATGCCGGTCTTCATCAGCACCATACCGGAGTGCTCTGCTACCACTTCGCCGATGAGGCTGCTGTCTTTGCCCAGCGGATGCGATTGCATCGCAGCCAGCACGCGGTCGGCAATCTCTGGCGCGACGATCGCAACTAATTTTCCTTCATTGGCAACATACATCGGGTCGAGCCCGAGGACTTCACACGCGCCGCGCACGGTGTCGCGCACGGGAATCTTATCTTCGTGCAGCAGCATGCCCATGCGCGAGCGTCCGGCGATCTCGTTGAGCGTGGTCGCCACGCCGCCGCGGGTTGGGTCGCGCATGCAGCGCAGGCCGGTGAGATTATCTCCGGCGGCATCCATCATGGCGCGCACAAGACCCCATAGGCCGGCGCAGTCGCTCTGCAACGCGCTCTCAAACTCAAGACTCTCGCGCTGCGAAAGTATGGTGATGCCGTGGTCGCCGATGTAGCCGCTCAGCAGAATTTTATCGCCGGGCTGTGCGCGGTCGGCGGAGAGCTGCACGCCGTCTTCGACCACGCCGATGCCGGTGGTGTTGATGAAGATCTTGTCGCCCTTGCCGCGATTCACCACCTTGGTGTCGCCGGTAACGATCTGCACGCCGGCTGCGTCTGCCGCGGCGCGCATGGATTCCACTACGCGGCGCAGCTCATCGGCGGGCAAGCCCTCTTCCAAAATAAATGCGGCGGAGAGATACAGCGGCTTCGCGCCACCCATGGCGAGATCGTTGACGGTGCCGTTGACGGCGAGCGAACCGATGTCGCCACCAGGAAAGAAGATGGGCGTGACGACGAATGAGTCCGTGGTGAAGGCGAGGCGGGTGCCGTTGATCTCCAGCGCGGCCTGATCGTCCATGCGCTCCAGCGTGGCGTTGCGAAACTGGCTGACGAAGACTTTTTCAATCAGCTCGGCAGAGAGTTTGCCGCCGCTGCCGTGGCCCATCACGATCTGCGGATGTTCAAAGATGGGCAGCGGACACTCGCCAAATGCGCCCAGCGAATTCTGCTCTTCCGGTTGCTGCGTCTTGCTCGTGCTCACTGCTGCCCTCCGATGCTTACCAATGCGGGCTTCAGGTGGCGGCCGTAGGCGTAGTAGGCCGCGCACGCGCCTTCGGCGGAGACCATGGTCGCGCCGAGCGGGTGCTGCGGATCGCACAGGGTTCCGAACGCGGGACAATCGTGCGGCTTTTTGATGCCCTGCAAAATCTCTCCGGCGATGCAGATCTCCGGTTCCATTGTGTCAATGGATGCGACGTCGAAGCGGCGCTCTGCATCGAGGTCGGCAAATTCTGCACGGAGGTGCAGGCCGCTGTGGGGGATGGTGCCGACGCCACGCCACTTGCGGTCGCCAACTTCAAATATTTTTTCTACGAGCTGCTGCGCCGCCACATTGCCTTCGCGTGAGAGGACGCGGGAGTATTGGTTCTCTACCATGGCGCGCCCGCTCTCCAGTTGTTGCACCAGCATCAACACGCCTTCCAGAATGTCCAGCGGCTCAAAGCCTGAGATCACGATGGGCACGTGGAAGCGCTCGGCCAGCGGCTCGTACTCGCTGTAGCCAACCACCGCGCACACGTGGCCGGGGCCGAGGAATCCCTGCACGCGGTTTCGCGGAGACGAGAGCACCGCTTCCATCGCAGGCGGCACCAGCACGTGCGAGACCAGCAGCGAAACATTCTTCAACCCATCCTGCCGCGCACGCCACGCCAGCATCGCGTTGGCAGGTGCTGTGGTTTCAAAGCCGATGGCGAAGAAGACGACCTGCTTGTCAGGATTCGCACGCGCGATTTTGAGGCAGTCGAGCGGCGAGTAAACTACGCGCACATCGCCGCCGAGCGATTTGATGCTGAAGAGGTCGCCGTCTGATCCGGGCACGCGCAGCATGTCGCCGAAGGAGCAGAAGATCACGTCGGGCTGGCGCGCGATGGCGTGGGCGCGGTCGATCATCTCCAGCGGCGTGACGCACACCGGACAGCCGGGGCCGTGGACGAGCTCTACGCCCTCGGGCAATAGATAGTCGATTCCGTTTTTTACGATGGAGTGCGTCTGGCCGCCGCAGACCTCCATGATGACCCACGGTTTGGTCTGCACGCGCTTGATCTCTGCGACAATTTTTGCCGCGATGCCGCCGTCGCGATATTCGTCGAGATACTTCAAGAGCCGGTCCCCGTCGCCTTCGCCTCTTCCACTTCCGGCGTATCGAGTTCGCCGAGCTGGTCCAGCTCCGCCAATGCTTCGTAGGTGCGCTGCGCCTCTTCTTCGTCGATGGTGCTGATGGCGAAGCCGACGTGCACAAGCACGTACTCGCCCACCTTCGTATCGGGCACATACTCCAGGCAGGCTTCGCGGACTACGCCGCCAAACTGCACCCTGGCCATGCGCATGCCAACGCCGTCGGTGTACGTCTCAATCACTTTTCCGGGAATCGCCAGGCACATGTGTACTAACCTTCTTTTTTGACGTTAGTTTTGCTAAACATCATCTTATGATTTCACATGCGACGGCTGCTTGTCCCAGCGAGATGCCGCCATCGTTAGCCGGAACTTTGCGCTGGTAGAAGACTTCGAATCCATCGGCCCGCAGCGATTGTACGCAGCCGCTGAGCAAGCGGAGATTCTGGAAGCATCCACCGCTCAGGCAGACGCGGCGTAACCCGAACTGCTGCTTCATCTGGCGGCTCATCTCCACAGCAACGACGACCAGCGTATTGTGAAAACGGGCGGCGATGCGCGGCTGATCAACACCAGCGGCAACATCCTGCACGATCTGGCGCACCATCGGCCGGAGATCGACTTCGCCGCTGGCCATAGCGATCTCGTAACGCTCCGTAAGCTCCTCCGATGCAATGGCTTCCAGCTCCATCGCGGCCTGACCTTCGAACGAGACCGTGTGCCGCAGACCGATCATTGAGGCCACCGCGTCAAAGAGGCGACCACAGGAGGAGGTCTCCACTGCATTCAAGCGGCGGTCCAGCATCGCGTCAACCAGCCGCAGCTTTTCGCCGGAGACAGGCGCAGCTACTACATCCGGGATTTCGCTGCCGAAGGCGTCGCGGAGATAGCTGCGGGCGACACGCCAGGGCTCGCGAACGGCTGCATCGCCGCCAGCCAGCAACACGTTGCGTAGATGTCCGAAGCGTTCGAATCCCGCAAGGCCAGCCGCCAGGAATTCGCCGCCCCAGATGGTGCCGTCGGTGCCAAAGCCGGTGCCGTCCCACGCCAGGCCGATCACGCTGCCCGCAAGATGATGCTCGGCCATGCAG
The DNA here is from genome assembly GCA_031296355.1 of Acidobacteriaceae bacterium. The sequence goes on along the minus strand of JARLFX010000176.1, from coordinate 15,225 downwards.
CTCGCAATGTGCGCGTGATGGTGCTGCACGCCGATGCGCCGCTCCGCCGGCAGGCTCATCGCCAGCCGCGTACTCATATAGTTGGGGTGTAAATCGTGCGCAATCACTTTGGGCGACACGTGAAAGAGCCGCTGCATCCGCTCCAGCGTCTGCTCAAAGAATTGCAGCGTCTCGTAGTTTTCCAGGTCGCCCAGATGCTGGCTGGGCAGGGCAAAGCCAGCCTTGGTCAGGCAGAAGGTGCTCTTCTGCTGCGCACCGCAGGCCAGTACTTCTGCCTCACCAAGCCCAAGCCACACCGGCTGCGGAGCGTAGCCGCGGGCGCGGCGCATCACCATGGGCTCGTCGGCAAAGATGCGGACGATGCTGTCATCCACCCGCGTATGGATGCGGCGGTTGTGGTGCGCGAAGCCGTCGGCAATCGCACCAAGCTGCTGCTCGGCTTCTGCTTCGCCGATGACGATGGGCTCTTCGCTCACGTTGCCGCTGGTCATCACTAAAACTACCGGGCCGGTCATCTTTTCACTGAGCACGCGGAAGAGCAGGTCGTGCATCGGCGTGCAGGGGAGCATCACGCCGGTCATGGGATTGCGCGGCGATACGTCTTCGGCCAGCGCGGCATCGGGCCGTCTGCGCAACAACACAATGGGGCGCTCGCGGCTCAGCAGCGCGGCGCGCTCCGCGGCGGACACAATACAGAGGCTCCCGGCGTCGGCCACATCCGCCACCATCACAGCAAAGGGCTTCTCACTGCGGCACTTGCGGCGGCGTAACTCTTCCACCGCCTTCGGCTGGCGGGCATCGCAGGCGAGTTGGTAGCCGCCGAGGCCCTTCCACGCCACAATGCCACCGTCGCGCAGCATCTCAGCCACCGGCTCCAGCACGGCGCGCGCATCGGCGCTCTCCACCGTGCGTTTGCCCGCGACCAGCCGCATATGCGGGCCGCACACAGCGCAGGCGTTGGGCTGCGCGTGGAAGCGGCGGTTCGCGGGGTCTTCATACTCGGCGCGGCAGGCGTCGCACATGGCGAACTCCGCCATGGTGGTGGCGCTGCGGTCGTAGGGAATGTCTTCAATAATGCTGTAGCGGGGACCGCAGTTGGTGCAGTTGGTAAAGGGATATTCGAAGCGGCGGTTCGCGGGGTCGCGCACATCGCGCAGGCAATCGTCGCAGACACAGATGTCCGGCGGGATCAGCGTGAATGCTACCGGGCCAATGTCGCTGGGGCGGATCACGAACTCGCGATCGCCTGCGGCAGGCATGGTGGTGCGAGCAACGCTGTTAATTTCGACCAGCGGAGGAGCCTGCGCCGTCAGCGCATGGACGAATGTATCCAGCGCAGCGGGCGCGCCTTCAATCTCGATGACCACGCCGGCGGTCGAGTTCATCACAAAGCCGGTCAGCCCGTGCTGGTGAGCCAACTGATAGACATAGGGCCGGAAGCCCACGCCCTGCACCACGCCGTGGACCAGGAGCTGCGCCCTTTGCTGGCTATTGGTTGTTGCGGCGGCGCACATCTCCCACTCCTCTTGGCCGGGGTGTTAGCGACGCCGCGAATCGGCATCAAACTTCCCCATTGGCCAAAGTATGGCATGGACAGCGCGAGGCTGCATAAGGTGGAATCCATGTTGGAGCGAATATCGATCCGGTGATCGGACGGCCAAACTCCAGCAGCAAGCCCTTGTAGGTGGTCATTGGCTCGCGCGAGTGGCGCATTCCCGGACTGCAATCTTCTCACAAGCCGGTTTATTGCTTGTGAGAAGGGGCGGAGGACAATCCTGAACAACTCAAGATGCCTCTATCTCTGGATCCCTGCTCAGCCTGGTTCAGTCTGATGCCGGGTTCAGATTTCCCGAGTGATTTCGGGGGGCCCTGAACTACACGTACAGGTTACTTCTGGAACACGAACGTCAGGTTTACGTGTTGTGCAACAGCCTGCTCATCCAGAATCGCGGGGCGGAACTGGGCGGCGCGAGCTGCGGCCAGAACACGCTGATCCATCTTCGGGCTCAGCGACTTGACGATCTCTGCATCCTCAACAGCGCCCTTCTCATTGACCAGCAGACGAACTACAACCTTGCTTTCGTCAGAGTTGAGCTCAGAGGCAGTGAACGGGATGCTTGGCTTGCTGACCAGCTTGGCAGAGGAGATGCCGGTGCTAATGCGGAGAGGCTGGGCAGGAATGGTGGTGGTTGTGGGTACAGACGCGGCTGCAACGGGCATAAACATCTTCAGCGCGTCCTTGCGAGCTTGCAGGTTGACGTCCGCTACCTGCTTGCTTGCCTGGGCATGCAGAAGGACGGGGGACAGGACGAGTAAGCTTGCAATAAGTTTGCGCATTCGTATTACCTCCATGAGGCCAGTAAGTGACCGTCAACAGATTATCGCAACAAATATATGTTTGTCAAAATATTTTTTTAAACATTTTTATTGTTTGAATTTTCATATACTTACAAGAAATATTTACCCGAATACCACATAGCGGTAAAAATTCTTCCCAAAACGGTTCAACTGTGTATTTGTGGCTAAATTGCCACATGGTGGTTTATTTTTGGTGTAGTCGCGCTCATGAACTGTCTCTAAGCCGCTGAAAAATTACCGCTCTTCCCTGTAATCCACATTCTGAATTTTGCGTCTCCCTGCACGGCAGAGCGAGAGCATTCTGATTCCGGAGCCTTCCCCGGAACACTTCTCCGCACTGACCTGGAGGTCGTATGCATTACGACAAAAAGGCTCTCACCCTACTCTCAGCGGCACTGGCATTCGTCGGGCTCGCGCTGAATGGCTGTAGCGGTACCGGTGCTGCAACCGGCGCTACCATCAACCCCAATACGCCCACCACCGTCACCCAGACGCTCATCACTGACGCGCCCGCTGACCAGGTGCTCTCCCTCTCATTGATCGTGAATTCCATTACGCTGACGGATGCCTCGGGCGCTTCGGCCTCGGTGCTCAGTTCGCCCGTGCCGGTCGAGGCTTCGCATCTGGATGCGGTGCAGGAGCCGCTGCTGCCGCCGCTCAATATTCCGCAGGATACCTACACCTCTGCCACCATCACCGTCTCCAGCCCCGTCGTGGTCTATGTGGATCCGACGACCGGAAAGCCGGTGAAGACCGCGGCCACGCTCGCCGCTGCCAGCACCACCGTCACCTTCACCACGCCCATCACGATTTCCAGCACCTCAACGCCGATCTGCTTTGATCTGCTCGTCGGCCAGTCCGTCGCCTTCTCCGGCACAGGCACGAGCACCGTGGTCACGGTGACGCCGACGTTCAACGTCTTCCAGATTCCGCTTGCCAGCGCGCCGACCAACGGCAGCAACGGCAAGGTCAGCGGCATCGTCGGCCAGGTTGTCTCCGTCAGCGGAACCACCCTCGTCATCCAGGGCCCGAGCGGCAAGCAGTTCACCCTGGCTACGAACACCAACACCATCCTGCAGGGCTTCACTTCGCTCTCCACGCTGACCGCCGGCGAACCGGTAGATGCTGATGTCGCATTGCAGAAGGATGGCACCCTGCTCGCGCTGCGGATTCACCTGCATCCGGCCGCTGCGGCAAACATGCTGGTTGGTCCCGTCACAGCCGTTACCGGCTCGCCTGCAACCAGCTTCACGCAGCTTGTGCGTCAACCGGCAGGCCCGGGAGTAAGCTCCACGGCAACCGCAACCACGTACACCATCACCGTGAACGGATCGACGACGTTCGCACTGGCCCCGCAGGCCGGTACGCTGCCGACGCTTCCCTTCACCCCGGTCTTCACGGCTGCAACCCTGATCGCCGGGCAAAATGTGGCAGTGGATACCAGCAGCATCAGTGGCACAACCGCCACGGCTGCCAGCGTTATCCTGGCGCCGCAGACGGTCGGTGGCACGGTAGCCTCGGTCGGCGTTGCGCCGGGCGGCATGCAGATCGTTACCGTCACGCTGCCTGCGCAATCCGCGCTGGCTACGTTGACCGGCTCGACCAGCGTCGTCGTCTACGTCACCATCAACACGCAGATGATGAACGCGACCGCCGCACTTCCAATCGTGGGCAGCCAGATCCGCTTCAATGGTCTGCTCTTCAACGACAGCGGCACCCTGCGGATGTTGGCTGGAGGCTGCAACGACTTCCCGCCGACAGCTCCTCCACAAAAGCACTAACCTTGCAGTACTTGCAAAGCGGAGCAGCTTCCTCAGCTGCTCCGCTTTTTTGTGCCTGGACACATGCGCCGCCGCCGCAAGCCCCTGTCCGACATGCGTCCGTCTCCCATAAAATGGTGGCGAGGGTATCGAACCATGGCAGAACTCAGCAGAACCGGAATCTCTCTGGAACAGGAACTACTGGCAGGCTTTGATAAGCTCATCGCGCGCCGCGGATACAAGAACCGCTCCGAAGCCGTTCGCGATTTAATCCGCGAGGCGCTCCTCTCCGAAGCCGTCGATTCCAACAAGCCCGTGATTGGCACGCTCACTCTCGTCTACGACCATCATGTACCAGGGCTCGGCCAGAAGCTGACCGAAGTCCAGCATCATGCCGGAGCCATGGTTCTGGCCACCACCCATGTGCATCTCGACCATCATTACTGCCTTGAGGTCATCATCCTGAAGGGCCGCAGCCGCGCAATTCAGGAGATCGCGGACAAGATAATCGCCATGCGCGGCGTCGATCTGGGCAAGTTAGTCCTCACCAACTCCGGAGCTCACCTCAAAGCCACCCCGCACTCGCACTAGCTGCTCCGCCGCCACAAAACACATTCACCGGGATAAGTCTGTGCGCGCAGTCATAACACGATTTTATAAATCGTGTTATAAATTACTGCATACACATTTATGGGCTCATCCCCGGCGCCCGCAGTACTCTATGAAAGGCGCTCTCGTTGACCATTGGCCCTATTGCATGCTTCTCTGTTGCATTGTTTTTTTTCGGTCCAATTGCAGGCCTCGCCGCAACTGATTTCCCTGTGGCCGCACTCCAACTCACGCCAGCCACCGCCAGTGATGCGGCGTATCCATCTCGACTATCAGGAATTGTCGTTGACGCGTCTGGCGCAGTAGTTGCCGGGGCTACTGTGCAGGTTCGAAGCGCGAACGGTACCGCACAAAGAACGGCGCTGACGGGCAGCAACGGCTCCTTCATGCTTTCTGGACTCGCGGCAGGCACGTATCGGCTCGTCGTGTCGAATCCCAATTTTGCAACCAAAGAGATGTCCGTCACCATTGAGACCACTGCAGCGTCGGCCCCACTGCGCATCGCTCTGGCTGTAAGTGAAGTGAGCACCACCATCAACGTGCATGGCCGGGAGGATGACCTGATCGGCATTGCCGAATCCGGCACCCAGGGCACGGTGGGCGCAACGGAAATCCAGGATCGTCCGATTCTTCGCTCCGGAGAAGTGTTGGAGACGGTTCCCGGCCTCATCATCACGCAACACGCCGGCGGCGGCAAAGCCAACCAATACTATCTGCGCGGCTTCAATCTCGACCACGGCACGGACTTCGCCATCTTCATCGACGATATGCCGCTGAACCTGCCGTCGCACGCGCACGGCGAGGGCTACTCTGACATGAACATCGTCATCCCGGAGTTTGTGAAGCGTGTGAATTTCGAGAAAGGCCCTTACTACGCTGATATCGGCAACTATGGCTCGGCTGGATCGGCCCACGTGGAATATTTCAAGACGCTGCCCCAGAACTTCGTCAAGGTGGAAGGCGGCATGTTTGGCTATGGGCGGGCCGTCTTCGGGGCATCGCAAAAGCTCGGTTTGGGCAATTTACTGTACGGCGGAGAAGCGTATTACGACAACGGCCCATGGGTGCATCCGGATGCGTATGCCAAATTCAACGGCCTAGTCACCTACAGCCAGGGCGGAGACGCCGATGGTGTCAGCATCACGGCCCGCGCTTACCACGGGAGATGGCACTCAAGCGATCAAATCCCCGTGGACGCCGCGCCCCTCGTTGGCTTATACGGCACACTAGACCCGACGGACGGTGGCCACTCACAGCGTTACAGCGTGCAGTCTGAGTGGCATCGCCGGGGTACAAATTCCTCATCGAAAGTTATTGCCTACGGCTTTTATTACGATCTCGATTTATTTTCTAACTTCACGTACTACCTGGTAGATCCCATTCACGGCGACCAGTTCGAACAACAGGACAGGCGCTGGGTGGCTGGGCTGGATGCACGCCACACGATCTTCAGCCAATGGCTTGGCCGCAAGGTGGAAAATACCTTCGGATTGCAGGTCCGCAACGATTGGATACAGAACGGTCTTTACGCGGCGGAAGATCGCGTGCGCATGGACAAGACTGATTACGACACCGGCGACCCTGTTCCCCCGACATTGCCAGCGACCAGGGAGCGGGATCGCTTTACGGACACGATCATAGGGTTTTATGCGGAAAACAAAATTCAGTGGGCGAAAAAATTCCGCTCGGTCGTGGCACTGCGCGGCGACGATGAAAAATTCGTCGTCACCAGCCTGGCGTACTCGGCCCCGGTGAACGCGGCCAACTCCGGCTCGGCCACCAAGTTCCTGCCCAGCCCAAAAGCAAGTTTGATCTTCGGCCCGTGGGCCAATACTGAGTTCTATGCCCAGGGCGGATTCAGTTTTCACTCGAACGACGGTCGCGGCACAACGCAAACGGTGGAACCGATTTCGGCGGACAATCCTTACCCCAATACGCCCGCTTCGAAGATTCCACCCCTGGTCCAAACCAAGGGTGGAGAGATCGGCGTGCGCACGGTCGCCGTCCCACATCTGCAAAGTACCCTTGCGCTCTGGTATCTCCGCAGTAATTCCGAACTCATGCAGGATGGCGACACCGGAGGCACAAGCGCTTCAGAGCAGTCAAGCAACCGCTATGGCGTGGAATGGGCGAACTACTACACGCCTCGGGAACATCTGGCGATTGATTTTGATCTGGCGAACTCCAAAGCCCTGTTTACAACAATCGATGGAGATGATGCTGCGCCCAACAGCCCGGGCGGCAAGCGTGTGCCCGAAGCAGTTGGGCTGGTGATCTCCTCGGGCATTTCACTGCACGATTACAAAGGCTTTTCGACGAGTATGCGCCTGCGCTACTTTGGCCCACGTGACCTGACGTCTGACGGAATTTTCCGTTCCAATCAAACAGTGATGCTCAATGCAGAGCTCAGCTATCAAATTAAAAAGAGATGGCACGTTTCGGCTGAATTCCTGAATATGCTTGACCGCAGCGATAGCGACATTGACTACGCCTATGAGTCACGAATCACTCCAACTGCCACGCCGGCATTCACACGCGTTGCCCACCCCGTCGAACCGTTTCAGGTGCGATTCGCGCTAAGAAGAAGCTTTTGACGAATACCGCGGCCATCAGCTCCGCAGCGCTCAGTGGCTCACGGCAAACGAGTTGTACAGCACCTGCGTCTGGTCGCCCGCGGGATTGCCGATATGGTCCGCCGCGCTGTATGCACCGAGCTTGAAGTACTGGCCCTGGCTCGACCACGAACTATCAATCGTGAAGGTCTGCGTGCCGCTCGCCGTACTCTTCGTCACATCGTTCACGCTCACCTTCAGCGTGCCGGCAGAGGTTGTCGTCGGCGCGGAGTAGTTGATGCTGTACGTCAGCGTATCGCCCAGCGAAACATTCGTCAGCAGCTCCGTCCGCGTGCCTGAGGTTGCTGCGCTCGTGGTCTCGATCTGCACCTCGACATCGTTGTACGCCGGGCGGTAGATGAGCAGGATAAACGGATTGTTCTGCCCGTGGATCTGCGCGAACGTGGCCTCATCCGCATCCACTGAGACCGCTGTCACTGCGCACGATCCCGTCATCGTGCCGCCGACGCCGCTGTTGGTGTTGGCGTACCAGTCGCTGTTGCTGTCGTGTCCTGTGCCGGTGTAGAGTTCGCGCAACTCCGACCGCGTATCGTCTGAACCAACACCCGGCGAGGTGACTGCGCCGTTGGATGGCGCGGTAAAGACGATCTGGTTGCTGCCGTTCAGATAGAAGTACGGGCTGGAGTATCCGCTGCTGATGGTGGTCACTTCGGCGGCTGCGAACTGGATGCTGTTGACTCCGCCCGATCCGCCATAGATGTCGACGGGCAAGCCTTCCTTCCAACCGGTCAGCGTGAACTTCGTCGAAGGCGACACCAGGTTGCCCGTCACCGTCACCAGCGTACTCGCGTTCGGCGTGATCGCTGCGCCACCGGTCACGCTGGAGAGCGCAACGGTAAAGGTCTTCGTGCCCGCATAGGTGCTGACCGGAAGCCACGGCACCGTAATGGTGCGCACGGAGGTATCGCCGCTCGTCCAGCTCAGCGTGCCGCTCTGCGCGGTGTAATCCGTACCGGCAATCGCGGTGCCGTTGCTGGTGGCATAGTGCACGCTCACCGCGCCGTTGGAGCCGCCGATGCGCGTGACCAGGAACGACAGGCTGCTACCCAGTTGCACCGGCGAATAGCTGCCGGCCTGCAGTGTGATGTATCCCGGCGCAGTCGGCACTGTGCCGCCCGGAGAGGCGGGCGTGAAGCTGCAGCATCCCAGCTGGTTGTTCGCCGTTGCGGTGGAAAGTGGCGTGACCGGCGGCGAGGCAACGCCCACAAGCTCCATCACAAAGGAGTTATTGGTACAGCTCGTCGAGAGCCCGCAGCCCGTGATCCACACGTTGCCCGAAGGGTCGATGGCGATGCCGCGCGGCGATGGCGAGCCAGCATTCGTGGCATGCGCAAACCCACCGGGGATGCTCGCCTGGTTGTCGATGGTGATGGCTGTGCCGTTGTTGTTGAACTCGCTGACCGACACATAGTCCACGCTGGAGACGGTGGTGTAGTTGGCATTCACCACCCACACATTGCCCTCGCCATCCACCGCATCATAGCGCGCGCCATTCAGCCCGCCGCCGCTGAAGCTGGAGAGTGTGTATGAGCCGCCGCCGTTGTTGACCAGCTCATTCAGATAGCTGCTGCCGGAGATCCATATGTTGCCGGAGTGATCGACCGCGAGCCCATACGGGCCGGAGGTCACGTTGTACGTTACTGGATTGGCGAAGTTGCCCGCCGGAAACTCCGTCACGCTCGCCGAGCTGTCATTGGCCACCCACACATTGCCGCTGGGATCTACCGCGGTCGCCGTCGCCTTTGCACCGATCGGCCCGATCAGCGTCGGGCTTGAGGCATACGAAGGCGAGCTCACCGTCCCCGTATTTGGAAACTCGTACAGGTTGGTGTAGCCGGTGTTACCGCATGCGAAGAATGCATTGTTGCTGCCGTCCATCGCCATGGATTGCGGCAGGCAGTTCGCCGTCGCGTTGTACTTCGTCACCGTGCTGCCGGCTCCTGGGAATGAGATGAGGTTATTGGCAGACGAGCCATCGTTGGCAATCCAGATGTTGCCCAGCGTGTCGATGGATACGGTCTGAGGCCCGCTCACGGGCGAGCTGGAACCCGAAATAAATGGGCTGCCGCTCGCCGCCTGTCCCGTCGGCCCCAACTCCACCAGGCCATTGTTCGGTGACCCCGGCGAATTCGTGATCCACAGATTGCCGCTCGCATCGGCCGCCAGCAGATAGGGGATGTTCAGCCCCGTCCCCGTGTAGGTAATCGCCAGCGTCCAATCGAACGGCGCGGCGGTGAGCGATGGCGAGAACGGCGCGCCAATCCCGGTCTGCATGGCGTAGATCGCTGCAACATTGTTCGCGGGATTCGTCGCGATGGCCAGCGCAGCCTGGATCGTGTCCGCCGGCGCAGTGCCACCTGTGGGCGTTACCGCGGCAAAGAGCGTGGCGCAGTTGCCGGTGCCATCACTGTTTACGCACGTGGCCAGGATATTTGCGATGGTGTTGATCTTTGCCGCCTCAATGGTCGCGTTGGCCGCGCCCGAGACCGCCGAGCCCTGCGACAGCGTGACCAGGTTGGGCACTGTGGCAAAGGCATTTTTCATGCCGGTTACAGACTCCGCGAGCGTGTTCACGGCAACGTCTTCTGCGCCCACCACGCCATAGGTGACGCCCATAAACTGCTGGAGCGCCCATACCGATGCGACCGTCGTCACCTCGTTCACCACTACAAACGTTGACGACGTGAGCGACCCGCACGGGCCCAGCGCAGCCATCAGCGCCGAAGCTGCATTCGTGCCCGAGCCCGCATTGCCACCGGTGATGGTGAGGTAGACCTGCGTCGTTGGGTTCAGCGTGGCGGAGCAGTTGTTGTAGTCACCGGTGATGGTGAAGTATCCATTCGCATCCGTCGTGACCGGAGTTGTGAGCATGGATGTGGCCGCGGTTCCGTCGGTATTCACCTTCCACAGCTTCACGCTTCCACCGGAGATCGCCTGCCGCCCGCCCATGGCCCGGCCGTTGTACCCGGGTACGGCCACGGTTGCGGCTGCCGTTGCGACCTCGCCGCCGCCATTTCCCGCGCAGCCCGCGGTATTCAGCACCAGCGCGGCAGCCATCAGCGAAAGGAGGTACGGCTTCATCATGCACATATCCGGAGAACAGAATTTTTCGCAGGCAACACGCAAAATGCATGCACCGGCTGGCGGCCAAAACCGACGCAACCCGCCCGATTGCAGCAGAATATGATAACCATAACCGAACTGCGAATTCGCCCACCATACAGGCCGCCAAACACCGCTGGCAAGTGCCTTCCCGCACCGCTCCATCCTTGCCATCTCACATTGCGGAATCGCTGCACTTCATTTCGCTTCCCGCTACAGCTGCAAGCCGGAGTCGTCACAATGAGTCTCCCCTGCAGCGTACATGAGGGCGGTATTCGCCCTTTGCGGCTTTACCCTGCAAGCTATTGAATCCGTGCGCTCACGCCGCACAAATGCCACATCGTGGAACGCCGTCCGCCTCAGAGTGACGCGCATCACATCGACTTGTCCGGCTTTTAGCACATCATAGGGATACAGCCGTTTTGGCCTGAGGAGAGATGTCACATGAGCGCGACCGTCACAACACCCGGATTTGAATTCTCGAAGTCTGGGGCCGGCAGCAACCACTTTTACCTGCTGCACTCCCTGCTGAAAACACGTGCCGAGCATCCCGCCATCCCAGTTGCCGTCTGCTGGCCGCACAGCACAGTGGCACTCGCTGGCGCCATTGAAGCCGCCGAAGCTGGCCTGATCGATCCCATCCTGGTTGGCGACGCCACCGAGATTGGCACCATCGCGAAGGATCTCAACCTCAACATCAAGCCCTACCGGCTGATCGAGGTTGCCACCGAAGAAGAAGCCGCGGCCAAGGCCGTGGAGCTCTGCAAGACCAACCGCGCCGGCGCACTCATGAAGGGCAGCCTGCACACCGACCTGCTCATGAAGTATGTGGTCGCCAAAGAGACCGGCCTGCGCACCTCGCGCCGCATCAGCCACGTCTTCGTGATGGAAGCGCCGCTCTACAATCGCACCCTGCTCATCACCGACGCAGCCATCAACATTGCACCCACCCTCGAAGACAAGGTCAGCATCACTCAGAACGCCATCGACCTCGCCCACGAGATGGGCATTGAAACGCCCCGCGTCGCCATCCTCTCTGCCGTTGAAACCATCAACTGCAAGATGATCTCTACGCTGGACGCCGCTGCACTCTGCAAGATGTCAGATCGCGGCCAGATCACCGGCGCGATCCTCGACGGCCCACTGGCCTTTGATACCGCCGTCAGCGCAGAGGCCGCACAGGTCAAGAATCTCGCATCGCCGGTTGCCGGCGTGGCAGACATCCTGATCGTGCCTGACCTCGAATCCGGCAACATGCTCGCCAAGCAGCTTGAGTATCTCGGCGGCGCACGTCTCGCCGGTATCGTACTCGGCGCCAAGGTGCCGATCATCCTGACCAGCCGCGCCGATCTGCCGGAGTCTCGCGTAGCCTCCTGCGCCATCGCCTCGCTGCTCGCGGTGAAGAGGACCTACATCGTCGACTAACGCTTCAGCACACCATTTCTACTAAGACGGCGGACGGGCTTCTTGCTCGTCCGCTTTTTTTGCACCGTCAACCCGTGCCATAAACTAATTCCATGCTCAAGATTAAGCGCCTGCACCCTGACGCCCAACTCCCCACCGTCGCCCACCCCGGCACCGATCTCGGATTCGATCTCTACGCGCTGGAAGATACCGCGCTGCCTCCCGGCGTCCCCGTCAAGGTCCGCACCGGCATAGCCGCGGAAGCCCCCGAAGGCTACGGCTTCGTGATCGGCGACCGCTCGTCGATGGCCTCGCGCGGCATCACGTACATGGGCGGGCGCATCGACGCAGGCTATCGCGGCGAACTGCTGATCTGCCTGATCAACGTGAACCAGCCCGCCATCACGCTGCACACTGAGCGCAACGCCGACGGTCTGCTGACCGATGCGCGCCTCGACCACGCAGACGCGACCTTTTCCATTCGCAAAGGCGACAAGATCGCACAGATGTCTCCTTTCGCCGCAACGACCGCATGGCCCATCGTCGAAGTAGAAGAGCTCAGCGAAACCACCCGCGCCGCTAAAGGCTTCGGTTCAAGCGGACGCTGATGACACTCCAGATGGCAACGAAAAAAGCGCGCTTCCCCAAGCATCCTTTTGACGTGGAGCACGGCACTGACACCGGCGGCCTCACCCCCGGTGTGGAGCTCAAGACCGGCCACGAGAATGACCGTCACAACACCGCCTACTACGGCATCGCGCCCTCGCTCTTTCGCCGGCTCATCGCGCAGTGGCGCAAGCTGCAGCCGCCGCACCGTCTGAGCAGCTACAGCTTCATCGACATCGGCGCCGGCAAAGGCCGCGCCATGCTGCTCGCATCGGAGTTCAATTTTCGCGAAGTCGTGGGCGTGGAGCTGCATCCGGAGCTCGCCCGCCGCTGCCGCCGCAACCTACGCCTGTGGCAGGCTGCGCACGCAGACACCGCACCGCTGCGCCTGGTCGAAGGCGACGCAACCGAGTTCACATTTCCGCCCGGCCCATGCGTGGTCTACATGTTCAATCCATTTGAAGCGCCGGTGGTGCGGCGTTTTCTGCGCACCATCGAAGCGCAGTTCGCAGACCGCAAGGGCGACCTCGACATTCTGTATGTGAATCACGAGAGCGAAGCCGCCATCAAAGGCCGCGCAGGATTCAAGCAGCTCTGGCGCGGCCCGGTTGCGATGTCGTCGCTCGATGCCATCGTGGACCTACAGATCATCAACAGCCAGCTCGACGGCGAATACGGATCGACGGGCGATGAGGCGTGCAGCATCTACAGGTACAACGGACTCAAATCATCTTAATTTTTTATTTGTCATCCTGAGCGTAGCGAAGGACCTGCTTCTGTCTCTGCGACCAACGGGAGCCGCCTTTGCGCGCGAAGCGAGCCGTTCGCCGTGCGCGCAGCACTACGCTTCCATCGCGCCCGAATAGACCGCCATGCCCGCCACGGCATCCACGCCCATCGCGTCCAGCTCATCCACCTCAGCCTGCGAGCGGATGCCGCCCGCCACGATCAACTGCCGCGCCGTCGTAGCGCGCAGAATCGCCGCTGCGTTGATGGGGAAGCCCTGCATGGTGCCCTCGGTATCCACATGCGTGTAGAGGAACGCCTCGCAGTACGGCTCCAGCCAGGTCACTGCCTCTTCCGGCGTCAGGTCGACCGAATCCTTCCAGCCCTTCACCGCCACGCGGCCATTCTTCGTGTCCACTGAGAAGACCAGCTTCTCTTCGCCGATCTGGCCCACCAGCTTCGCCGCAAAATCCAGGTTTACAATCGGATGCCGCTTGCGATCTTCCGCGCGGTCGCCACCGAAGAGTGTGGAGCCAAAGATGACGCGCTTGGCACCGAGGTCCAGCATGCGCTGCGCGTCGTCCGCCGAGCGCAACCCGCCGCCGATCTGGCATGGCAGCCGCGACGTGAACTGCGAAATCAGCGCGCGATTGTCGCCCTGCCGCATCGCCGCATCCAGGTCAATCAGCTGCACCAGCGGATACTTCGCAAAGCGGTTGATCCAGTACTCAAAATCGTCAAACGCCAGCTTCAGCTTCTCGCCCTGCACCAGCTGCACAATCTGGCCGTTCATCAAATCAATTGAAGGTATCAGCATTTATTTCTTCCTTTACTTCGTATCTGGGACTTTCCAATTGAATCGAATGTTTGTTGCGGCTATGTGGATATGCGCAAACCATCCATGAATGAAAAGCGAGTAACAAGGTGCTTCAGACCCCACAGCATTTGCTAGCTGCTTGGGTAAATTCTTTGGAAGTGATTTTTCAAAAGATAATATCCACGGACAATCCGGGATAGAACTAAGCAATTCACCGCACGGAGGCTCGATCATGCAATATTGCACACCTTCAAAAACTATCTCTCCCTTGCGGCGACGGTCGCATTGCGGCTTCGGCTCGTCCGGAAGCCCTACAACGATATCTGCTACGAGTTGAACAGTGCCTCGTTCATAATCGTGGCTCAAAAGCTGGAGCTGCGCGTCATGCAAATCGACCATGCTATTGAATTCTTCGAATGTCATAGTAAATACTCTAGCCTTAGCAAGGCAATCTCATCGGCACGCCGGCCTTCGCCAACTCCGCCTTCAACTCACGCGAATCCGTCACGCCGAAGTGAAAGATGCTCGCCGCCAGCGCAGCATCAGCCTTACCGCGTCCAAACACATCCACAAAATGCTGCGCCGTGCCTGCGCCGCCGCTCGCAATCACCGGAATCTGCACGGCACCGCTCACCATCGCGGTCAGCTCGCAATCGAACCCGTTGCGCATCCCGTCCGTATTCATGCTCGTGAGCAGAATCTCGCCCGCTCCGCGATCTTCCGCCTCGCGCGCCCAGTCAATCACCCTGCGCCCCGTCGGCTTGCGTCCGCCGGCAACGAATACCTCGGCATCGCCCACCGGATCGCTGGAGTCCTTGGCGCGCCGCGCATCGATCGCGACGATCACCGCCTGCGCGCCAAAGCTCGACCCAATCTCGCCGATCAGCTCCGGCCGCGCCACTGCCGATGAATTGATGCTGACCTTGTCCGCGCCCGCGTCAAACACCGCCGCCGCATCGTCTGCGCTGCGAATGCCGCCGCCCACGGTGAACGGAACAAAGAGTTGCGCTGCGGTGCGCTTCACCGTATCGATCAGCGTGCCGCGGCCCTCGTGCGTGGCGGTGATATCGAGCAGCACAATCTCGTCCGCGCCCGCCGCCGCATGACGATGCGCCAGCTCCGCCGGATCGCCCGCGTCGATGATATCCACAAACTGCACACCCTTCACCACGCGTCCGCCGCGCACATCCAGGCAAGCGATGATTCGTTT
>JARLFX010000175.1 GCA_031296355.1 Acidobacteriaceae bacterium | reverse complement strand
ACTAGCTGCTGTGATTTCCACCGAGAACGGTAAGACGTTAGCGGACGCTGCCGGCGAAGTGGCACGCGGTATGGAGAATGTTGAATTTGCCTGCGGTGTGCCGCATATGCTGAAGGGCGGCTACTCGGAGCAGGTCAGCTCTGGCGTGGATGTCTACCAGATTCGTCAGCCACTTGGGGTCGTGGCAGGCATTACGCCCTTTAATTTCCCTGCGATGGTGCCACTATGGATGCTTTCGAATGCGATTGCTTGCGGCAATACCTTTGTGCTGAAGCCATCGGAGAAAGTTCCAGGTGCAAGCATGGTCATCGCCGAGCTGGCCCACCAGGCGGGTGTTCCAGATGGAGTGCTGAATGTTGTGCACGGTGACAAGGTTGCCGTAGATCGTCTGCTGGAGCATCCCGATGTTCGCGCGCTAAGTTTCGTGGGCTCAACGCCCATTGCTAAAACTATTTACGAGACCGGCACGCGCAATGGCAAGCGCGTACAGGCTCTGGGAGGCGCGAAAAATCATATGCTGGTGCTACCAGATGCCGATGTGAATATGGCGGCAGATGCTGCGGTATCCGCGGCGTATGGAGCCGCAGGTGAGCGTTGCATGGCTGTATCTGTGCTGGTAGCGGTAGGCGGGGTCGCCGATCCGCTGATTGAGGCGATCACCGAGCGCATCTCGAAAATCAAGGTTGGTCCTGGTAATGAGAGGTCGAGCGAGATGGGCCCGCTCATCACACGTGAGCACCGTGATCGTGTGGCAACGTATCTGAACCACGCGGCTGCAGAAGGTGCTACGGTCTGCGTGGATGGGCGCAAGGATGCATCGACGGGCCGCAAGGGGTTCTTTCTGGGCGCCTCGCTACTGGATAATGTGAAGCCGGGAACGAAGTGCTACAACGATGAAATCTTTGGACCAGTGCTGAGTGTGGTGCGCACCAAGACTTATGCGGAGGCGCTACAGATCATCAACAGCAATCCGTATGGCAATGGCACGGCTATCTTCACGCAAAATGGTGGCGCGGCTCGACAGTTCCAGTTTGATGTCGAAGTAGGAATGGTTGGTGTGAATGTTCCAGTTCCTGTTCCGGTTGCATATTACAGCTTTGGCGGATGGAAGGCTTCACTCTTCGGCGACCTACATATGTATGGGCCGGAAGGCGTGCAGTTCTACACGCGCAGCAAAGTAGTGACCAGCCGCTGGCCAGATCCTGCGCACAGTAAAGTCGATCTCGGCTTTCCGCAGACGCGCTGATTTCACTGTAGAAATGAATGGCCGCTTACATTTTTCAGGTAAGCGGCCATTCATTTTTGGAAAGACAATCAGGCACCGAGGCCCTCTTCCTGCAACACCTGCGTGTAGGCAGGCAGTGTCAGGAAATCCACGAACTTCGGCGCGCGGATTAATTCGCGCATCAGCCTGGAAGCCTTCTCATACGCTTCACAGCGCGCTGCATCTACGTTGGGCTTCACCTTAGCCAGCTCTTCGTGGATGGCCGACTCCACCAGGGCAATGTCAACTGTGCGGCCGTCTGTAAGTTTCGCGCTATGGTGCACCCATTGCCATAACTGTGCGCGGCTGATCTCTGCAGTCGCTGCATCTTCCATTAAATTGAAGAGCGGCACGCAGCCAATGCCGCGTAACCATGCCTCTACATATCCGAGGCCTACTGCAACGTTCTGCTTCAGGCCAGCTCCGGTGATTTCACCCGGGGGGATCTGGAGCAGATCGGCAGCAGTGGTGGTGTAGTCCGGCAACTGCTTGTCGATCTGGTTGGGCTGCGGCATGATGCGGTTGAATATTTCCATAGCGATGGGGACCAGGCCGGGGTGGGCCACCCAGGTGCCGTCGTGTCCGTCGCCGGCTTCGCGTTCCTTGTCGGTGCGGACCTGTGCGAGAGCTTTCTCGTTGGCGTCGGGATCGCTCTTGATGGGAATGAAGGCGGACATGCCGCCCATGGCGGAGACGTTGCGTCGGTGGCAGGTCTTAATGGCGAGCTTGGAGTAGCTGCGCATGAAATGCGTTGCCATGGTGACCTGCGCGCGGTCGGGCAGGATGGCGGCGGGATCATTGGAGAATTTCTTGATGAAGCTGAAGATGTAGTCCCAACGGCCGCAGTTCAAACCGGCGGAGTGCTCACGCAACTCGTAAAGAATCTCATCCATCTCAAATGTTGCGAGAATGGTTTCGATCAGCACGGTGCCCTTAATGCTGCCTTGCGGCACGCCGAGGTTTTTTTCTGCGCGGATAAAGATGTCGTTCCAGAGACGGGCTTCCAGATGCGACTCCATCTTAGGTAGATAGAAGTAGGGGCCGGTGCCGCGGGAGAGCAGCTCTTTGGCGTTGTGGAAGAAGTACAGACCGAAATCGAAGATAGAGCCAGACATAGGCTCTCCATCTACTACGACGTGGCGCTCTTCCAGGTGCCAGCCGCGTGGCCGCACAAAGAGCACAGCGGTCGTGTCATTCAGTGCGTAATTTTTCTTCGACAGCGGATCAGAGTAGGTGATGCTGCGACGTACAGCATCGCGCAGGTTGATCTGCCCGTCCAGTAGATTCGCCCAGGTGGGTGTACTGGAGTCTTCGAAATCAGCCATGAATACCTTCGCGCCAGAGTTCAGTGCGTTGATGATCATCTTGCGATCCACTGGTCCGGTGATCTCCACACGACGGTCCAGAAGGTCTTTCGGCAGGGGCGCCACGGTCCATTCGGCGTTGCGGATGGCTTTGGTCTCCGGAAGAAAATCCGGCTTCACGCCTGCGTCCAGTAGCTTCTGGCGCTCCACGCGTGCGGCCAGCAAGTCCTTGCGGTGAGTGTTGAAGGTGCGCTGCAGATCGACGAGGAAGGCGACTGCTTCCGGCGTAAGAATGCCGGTGTAAGTTCCGCTGATGGGGGCGTGAAATTCCACGCCGTCCAACTGAATCGGTTCTGTCATGCTTGCTCCTATTGGTGGGTGATATGTCTAAGCAAATCGCATCGTCACGCGTCCGGCGTGCTTGAAATTCACATCTACGCTTGAATCCGCATTTGCAAACGTGTTGCCGGTCCAACTGCCGGTGGTGATCCAGTCGCCCTTCTTGAGACCACCGGTGCGGGGTGCACCCTCGTTGGCAAGGAAGATAAGCAGGCGGATCAGATCGGTGCCTGCTGGATTCGATGCAGTCCGCTCGACACGGATGGTGCCATCCACGGCGAGCGTGACGGATTCCTGCGCCCAGTCCTGGGACTTCCAATCAGTGAATGCAGGGCCGTATACAAAGCCGCCATGCATCTGCATGTCTCCGAAGGAAACAAACTTGTCGACTGCCTTCATGTCAGCCAGGCCAAGTTCGAGAATCTCAATCGCCGGATGGCAGGACCCAATGGCTGCGATCACTTCTTCGCGCGAGTAAGGCGTGGTGCGTGGTGGCAGGTCATGACCGATCTGGAAAGCGATCTCGGCTTCCAACCCGCGTAAGTTGTGTCCTTTAAAGGTGCTGCCGCTGGCGGCCATCCAAGAGGTGGGCATGGGGGCGAAGAAGGGGATGTCGGTCGGTGGGCCGCCGATCTTCCAGCCGCCGATGGGCTCGTAGGCCTTCATCATCTCGTCCTGCACGACGTAGGCTTCCTCCAGCGAAGTGGGGCGAAGGGCCTCTGGAAGATTTTCGATCAGCTTGCCTGTTCGCCGTGCATCCAGAAAAAGATTCGCTGCCTGTTCAAGTTGCTCGCGTCGTGCTCCGGTCATGACATGTCCTCGGGTAATCTGTTCGCTCAATAAAAGCGCTTCAGTCAGTTTGCATCTCTAGCGTGGCAGCGTGCAACCGGGTCCTGTCTCGGCATGCGTATTCTTCGGCAGGCTGAGGAGATTGGCGAAGATGCGATAGGCACCTGGGACGCCTTCTGGAAGCTGTCGATAGAGCGCATAGGCTACATAAACATAGGCTCCGCAGCCGCTACGCGCATAGAGGAGGCCGCCGCGCTGAGGATCCTGATCTGCATCGTGCGTTTCAGTTAGTGGTACATAGTGCTCGTCCCACGAGTGCAGGAAGGAGTGGCCGCGCTCTGCAATCCAGTTGTCAAAGTCCTGTGGGGTGATGGTGTTGGGCCAAGTGAGGAGAGGATGCGAGGGAGAGAGCAGGGAGACAGCAGCGTGCTCGTCCACTACGTTTTCGGCAAAGCTGCCGAGGGAAAGCGGATAGGGCGCGAGAGGATGCTCCGCGGTACTGGCGAAAGGGGCTGAGTTGTACTGCACGATCACGACGCCGCCAGCTTCGGTGTATTTGGCCAGGCGCGATTGGAGATGCTCTAGCTCGGGATGGGCGGTGTAAGCGCGGACGCCGAGGATAATCTCGTCAAACTGCGAGAGGTCGGCGGTGGCGAGATCTGATGTGGTGAGCGGATGCACCAGCACGCCGAGGGCGGCGAGTGAGGCGGGCACGTCGTCTCCCGTACCCATGAGATAGGCGATGCGCAGGCCGGGGGCGATGTGGACATCTACGCCGCTGGCGCGCCAGGTGGCGGAGCGGTAGATGTTGGTCGGAGGAAGGCCGGGATAGCCGACGGTGGTGTACCCCTCGGTGTACTGCTTGCCGTTGCTCTCTGCAATGGCGGCGATGGTGTAGCTTTGCGCGGAGAGATGCTGCGGCGTGACGGTAAAGTCGATGGTGGTTTCTTCGCTGCGATGGGTAAGGTGGAAGGGCGCGCTGGTGGGAGATGCGGTCCAGCCTGCGGGGAGCTTGAGATGAACGGAGCCGCTGCCGCCCTCTGGTTCGTCGCCATGTATGTGGGCGGTGAGATGGAGGGTGGTTGCGTCGAGCGGGATGATTCCGGCAGTGGGCTGTAGGGCGATGGAGATGGCGGGTACGATCACCAGAGGCTGATAGACGACACCCTGGCCGACGACACGGTGCGCAGTCTGAACGATTTCACCCAGTGTAATGGGCATGCCGTTGTAGTTGACCGTTGCCCATGCAGTGAGCGGGTAGGGCGACGTGGATTGGCCGCGCAGGCTTGCATCTGCGATGTTGTAGTAGGGCTGCTCGATGCTGGGGCGGGTGAAGTATGGTCGCGTCGGGGATGCGTCTGCGGGGATGGATATGTTGAAGCGCTGGATTTCGGGATGATTCTCTCCGAGGGTGCAAACATTGCAAGCTACCCCATTCTGATCGTCAATCCGAATCGCGTTCGATACTCCTGCGATGTGGATTGATGGCGCTGTCAATCGCACAGAAGATGGAAAGTTTATCTGCACTTCTACGGGAAAAGTCTCTCCTGGAGTCGCTGCTGTCAGAGTGTCGGAACTGGCTTGCACTAATGAGATACCGCTGGTTTTGCTGGAGGCGCTTGCAACCTGTGCGCGGATGGAAAGGCCGAGAGACTCGACCAGAGCTTCGTTGAATTGAGCCTGCTTTCGCTTCAACTCCTGGGCTACGTCGTATTTTTCCCGTTCGGGAAGAGAAGATGCCTGAATCCGTTCCAGCGCCGCAGTCGTTTTCTTGAGCCCATCATGCAGCAGCGGTGCAACCTTCGCCGTATCCGTCACGCTGTATTCATGCATCGCCTGGGCAACGAGCCTGTCAATCGCCGTAAGCTCGTTTGGCAGCTCCTTATCCTCTGGAGCCAACAGGTGAATCCCCCCAAGTGAGGTCTGTATGCCCTGGAAAAAACCGGGCGCTCCAGGACGGATTCCGCAGTTTTCATCCAGCACAGTGGAGCGGCCTCCGCCAGAACAGCTTACCCGTTGTCCATAGAGGTGATATGCAACGTCAAACGTTCCCGCAGCAGGCAGCGCACTGCCGCCATACTGAGAAAGCTGTTGCCCCAGTCCGATCCGCGCAAACTGCAGATAGCTCATGCCGAGAAGTGGGCTGTATGTGCCCTCAGGGATGACCACGTTCGTCGATGGTGTCTCGTTCGACCACGTTTTTGTGATGTAGCTGTAAAACTTCGCGGGTGCATATTTGCCCGTGGCATAGTCGTAAATGCCCTTTGGCGAAATAGAGTAAGTTGGCACGCGTTCGTAGACTTTCAGCGGCTGCCAGGGTTGCAATCCTTCCGCAATCTGATCAGGGCAGACGTTCGGATCACCCGCAACGTTAAAGACTTCCTGTGCCAGCCGTCCCACAACCTGGTGATGGCCATGCCCATCCGTTACGCCGCCGATGAAAACCGATGTAACCACCAGAGGCCGGTAGACCCGCACCGCGCGCACTGCATCGCAAAGGACGCGTTGGTAGCCCCAGTTTGCCAGCGTCTCATCCATGGTTTTGGAGAAGCCAAAATCTGCAACTGTGCCCCACATCTGGTCGATGCCGAAGTATCGGTCGGCGGCGAGCAGTTCCTGTGTGCGGATCAGCCCCAGAGCGTCGTTGAAGTCGCCGGTCATTACATTCTGGCCGCCTTCTCCGCGGGTAAGCGTCAGCATGCCGGTACGCACGCCTAGGCCGCGCGATTCATAGGTCAGCATGCCGCCGTCCTCGTCGTCTGGGTGGGCCACAATCATCAGCAGGCTGGCGCGCGTATGCAGCCGCTGCAGCGTCTCCCAAAGGGCAGTGGCACCCTGGTTGGCGGGCAACTGACGAACGGTCTGCTGCGGCAGAATATAGGGGTTGGCTGCCGGTCCATCCTGGGCATGAGCGCAGCAGCAAAGTCCGGCCAGCGCCAGTACCACCCGGGAGATCATCTTTATGTGAATTCGAGCCATTGCAATCACTTTCTCATATTCCCATCCAGAAACGCGCGCCGGGCGTATACAAATAGATGGCGCTCGCTCTGCATCCAAACTGCGGCAGCAGGTGTCATACAGTGTGAAGGAGCCTGCACATGCCGCAATTTCGGATTCCCCCGATTGCATCGTCTGAGATTACGCCCCGCGAGGTCTTTGCCAATCGCCGCCAGTTTATCGCCAGCGCGGCAGCGCTTGGTGTGGGCGCTACGCTCGCTGGGGGGCTCTCCCAATTTGCCGTCCCTACCGTGCTTGCAGCACAGAAGCTCCAGACTATCCCAGGCAAGCTCACCACTACAGGCGAGGCGCTTACTCCCTACGGCAAGGTGACTACCTACAACAATTTCTATGAATTCGGCACGGACAAGAGCGAACCGGCTAAAAATGCCCATACCCTACAGACGCGGCCTTGGACTGTTGCCGTAGAGGGGCTGGTCAAGCAGCCACACACCTTCGATATAGACACCATCATGAAGTATCGCCCTATCGAGGAGCGCGTCTACCGCTTCCGCTGCGTAGAGGGATGGAGCATGGTGGTGCCATGGGACGGTTATCCGCTAGCGGAGTTCATCAAAGCGTGTGATCCGCTACCCAGTGCGAAGTATGTGCAGTTTCTCTCGCTGCGCGATGCGAAGCAGATGCCCGAGCTTGGCAGCAGCGGCTTCAGCGAACCCTATTCTGAAGGGTTGCGCATGGACGAAGCCATGAACCCGCTCACACTGCTTACCTTCGGACTGTACGGCGAAGTGCTGCCTAATCAGGATGGCGCCCCTATCCGTCTGATCGTGCCGTGGAAGTATGGTTTCAAGAGCGCCAAGAGCATCGTGAAGATTCGCTTTGTGGCTAAAGAGCCGCATACAACGTGGAATGATCTGAACTCGTCGGAATATGGGTTCTATTCCAACGTGAATCCTTACGTTGACCATCCGCGCTGGTCGCAAAAGACTGAGCGGCGTCTCGGTGCAGGCTTTCTGCCACAGATCAAGCAGACCCTGCCATTCAATGGGTACACTGACCAGGTATCCAGCCTCTACAATGGAATGGATCTGCGTAAGTATTACTGACCATTCCCATGTCCAATCGTGCCGTCGTTCTCTTGAAGTGGATTGTCTTCCCGCTCTGTCTGCTGCCATTGGCGCTGCTGGTGTGGTTTACCATGCATCAGGATCTCGGCGCCGATCCAGTGGCTGAGATCACCCATGTGACCGGGCACTGGACGCTGTACTTCCTTTT
>JARLFX010000174.1 GCA_031296355.1 Acidobacteriaceae bacterium | reverse complement strand
CACTTGAATACCGAAGCTCATCTCGCCGATACTTCGCCCGGGTGGTTTCAGTCCAAACCATCTTGTGATCTCCTCGTTGCTCGCAACCACGATTGAATCACAAGGGACTGGAATCACTCAACTCTTTTTCGGTCAGCCTCTTAGAAGGTGCGTGATCTTCGCCCGTGACCTGGCCGCTGGCGGCACGCCCGAAAGAAACTTGGCCAATTTGGGAAAGGTCAATTTCCAGGTACGGAACTGGCCGGGAATTGATGGTCAAGAATGGTGCCGTCTTACTATCGACTCCTGTGTACTGACCTCGGGGATAGAAGATTTGTTTAACGATGGTGACGATGACAGCGGTGGTGAGGACGATGGATACAGACGCATCGATGTGTTGGTGCGTCGCGACGATCTTGTCAGACAATTTCGCGACTTGCTCGCCGCCATCGCCGATCATCCCTGTCTACCCAGCGAATATCTGGACAGCGGCCCCAAACTTGACGACGAGGAATGGGGACAGATCGACCAGTCTTTCGAGACGGAATGGGAAGACGGCGTTGCCGCCGGTCGTTATGGCGGCGGTGACTTCGCCTATCTGGATTTCATCGCTCGGAAGTGGGCCGAAGCCGTGATACGCCCGGATCGGGTGGCGTTTGTCGAGAGCTACCGAAGCATGCTGCGAACGCTGAAAATCCCGGATTAGTGTCAGAGAACACCCGAAGACCCGCCTCGACGCACGGGGCAATTGCAGCCCGTGACACAGCGCCCATTTCCGGAATTTCATTCAAATAGAGTGTCCGACCGCCCCACATCTGGATCAACTTGAAGGCGGGTTGTGATGTCATGAAACGTCGAATATAACGACGTTGATGCACGGGGTCACGAGCCTGACCGGTCTCCGTTGCAGCGGGGGTGCCAGCAGGCCTTTGGGCAATCCCCCCTTCCACTTCAGGGGAAGGTCATTCAATCCGACGAGAAGATCGCGTAGAATGATCCCGTCTGTGGTGGGAGACTCGGCGACTTCGGACTGGCCCGGCTCCAAGATCGTAGCAGACCCGGAGAGCGCGTTGCGGACGTTATGAATGAAGGTGGACACGATGGTGTCCGCATTCGTTCGCTCCGGACGTTAGCGTTGTTTCTCGCGCCATGGCTCAATTTTCGATACTCGAACTTCCTCTCCCGGTTCCAACGGAACGCTCTTGTCCGGCGTCAGATCGAACGAAAGAATTGAAGGTCTCGGCGATCGCATCCTCACGATGTGCACCTTGATTTCCGGGATGTCGTCGGGCGTCGGACTGGATGGCGGTGTACTCATCGGTGTTCGGGCTCCGAGGGTCACGACAAGAGTAGTGCGTAGGTGTACGGAATCCATGAACGTAATGGCAACATGATAAGTCATCGGGGCCGATCATCGACGCTGGTTTCTGGCCCGAGGCGGGAGCAAATTAACCGTCAACGTTGTCTTTTCCGCAATTCAATCGAAGCTGCCCCATGGTAACCCTGCCACCTGACATCACGTTCTGGAACCAGCCGCTGCCCGGCGGCGGCTGGTTCTACAACTTCCGCCATCGGACCTTGGGGGAGCTGGGGCGCATCCTGGTGCGCGGCGTCCCCGGCGGAACACACATTTCCTGTGAGGTCTCCGGCGATCCGGCGGACCCCCGGACGCGCGACCGGCTGGCGATCTTCGAACCGCTCGGGCGGGAGATCGCGCGACAACTGGAAACGGCGACGGGATCGCGCCGGCCGGCCATCTCAGAGCCACCGCCGTTGCCCCCGGATCCGCCGACCGAGCTTGTCGAAAGCAAGCTGATGCAGTGCCGCACCTGCGACGCCTTCGTGGCACTGCTGATCTTTGCCCCGAACGCCACCGATGCCGGCCGGTTCGAGGACTACGCCCGGCTGATGTATGCGGAATACGCGCGTCACAACCTGCCGACCTGGATTATCGGCCCGGCATTCGGACCAGGTCCGACCGACACCGTCGACATTATAAAGGTGTGGCCGACGCGCAAGGCGATTCTCCGCTTGACGCCAGGGCAGTTCAACCCGCGGGTCGCCCGCCTCGCGCGCCGCCATTGCCGATAGCCCAGAGCAAGTATTCGGCCATGCTGCACCGCAGCAATTCAGGGCGGAATTACTGGCCGCTGGAAGTCCCGGCGGCCGGGCCGGCGCGGCGGCGTCCTCGTGACTGGGCCGGGACTTTCCCGGTACTGGAAAGTTAGTTTCCAGAATCCAGATTATCACTTCTATGATAGGTTGAACGCCGCGCAACTAACAATGCCGACTCGCAATCGTCGTCCTGGAACCGCGCCCCAAGCGACGCTTGCGCAAAAGAAAACGGTGCATTTTACTAAATTCATCATAGGGTCAGTTGGAGGCAGCAAAAAATCATACTACTTGTGGGATGGCACGACCCCAGTTGTCGCGCAGCCCGGCGTTTTCTGAGAACGCCGGCTGAGCAACAACTGTTCGTTCATTGCGGGCAATAGGAGCCCAAATGAGCTTATTTACCCTCAACATGCACCTCTCACTCACATTGAGTGTGAAAGAGGTCGTGTTCATCTGCCTCGTTTACCTCAATAGGCTGAGGTAGATTTTCCTCGGGCCACATTTTGCCTCCCCGCCATAGTTGGCAAAGTGTGGCCTTCCTCCTGATAGTTAGGATCTCACACACTTTGCGTCAACGGAAAATTCCGCCGTAGCGGAATGGGAGATGTTCACGGTGGTGATTACAAAATGCCCCGTCTCATAAAGGCATGGAATCCAATACCGAGAGCGCTAAAATATTCCGGGCTAGTGGCGCGAGTCGTTCAGAATGATGGGTAGAGTTTTTTGAGTTTGACGCGGGCGTCGGCGGTTTTGAACTGCCAATCGGCTTTGGCGTGATGCTTGTTTCGATGGTCTTGCCAGGCGGCGACCTCGTTGATCAGACTT
>JARLFX010000173.1 GCA_031296355.1 Acidobacteriaceae bacterium | reverse complement strand
GACCATTGCCATTATGGTCATCGTGTTCCTTGGATTTTCGCGCACGTATTACACGGCGGGCATGGTGCTGGCGCCGCTGCCGAACGTGCTGATCCACGTGCATGGCGCGGCGTTCACGGGCTGGCTGGTGATGCTGGCGGTACAGACCGGGCTGGTGGCGGGTGGGCGCACGGACATCCATCGCAAGCTGGGGATGTGGGGGTTCGGGCTGGCGTGCCTGATGGTGGCGCTGGGGCTGCTGGCTGCGGCGGACCAGGTGCATCGCGGGCATCCGACGCTGGGGCTTGATCCCGAGACGTTTTCCATTATTCCGGTTACGGCGGTGCTGCTGTTTGCGACGTTTGTAGCGCTGGCATATCGCGCGCGGCGGAAGCCGGCAGTGCATAAGCGGCTGATCATGATCGGAACGATCGCGATTCTGGATGCGGCGGTCTTTCGCATGCGGTATGCGTGGATCCAGAGCAGCCACTGGCACGCGGACGCGGTGAGCTATTCGCTGCTGGCGGCGATCATGGTGTACGACTGGGCGACGACCGGGCGGGTGCAGAAGGTGACGGTGTGGGCTTCCGTGGCGGTGGTGGTGGTGCAGCAGTTGCGGGTGCCTCTGGGGTTCAGCCCGCCGTGGCATGCGCTGGCGCATGCGATGGGGCGGCTGGGGATTTAAGGGCGTTTGCGCATTGTGCGAATGCCTCATTCATCGCGATGAATGAGGCATCAGGCGGTGCTTGATCGTCGGAGTTGTGGTGGAACGTGGACATCCAAAGGTGGATATGTCTGACAGTTGTCTTGCGTAAGGGCTTTCAGAAAGCCGATTACAAAACTCAGCAATAAACGTGTTTTTTTGTATGTGCCCCGGTACCCACGCGTCATCGAGTAGCCCTCGCGCAACTCCGCTGTGGCCCGTATATATCAGGTTGAGCATTGTTTCCCAGAGTAATGGCGGGGGAAAGTTGTTTTCCCATTCTGCAGAACGAATCTGAGTCTGGGTCTCAATAAGAGCCTCTCTGGAAGGCAGAGGCTTTTCCATCTGTGCGTTAGCCAGAGCATAGTTCTTTCCGTTGAAACGAAGAATGATTTCTGGAGCAGGTGATCCCGCAAAGGAGGTATGCCAGTAGGAAAAGGTGAAATCCCATCCAAAAAATTCATAGATGCCTTTGCGATCCAGGTCATCGAAGTGTGCATAATCGGAGTCTTCGGCATCAATTGTTGCGATCTTGCGGACGGTGTCTCCAAGTTCAACTATGTGAAATTGATAGCAACAATGTGCTCCGCCACTCCACTCATTGAGGATAATGTCAGGCTTTCCGCGTCCGGTTAGGTCCGTGCCGATGGGGATAGCAGGAATCTTCGAACCGTCATCGAGCGTGTCGCCGGCATTCACGCTATTGCCGATATAAAAGACGCCACCCTTGCGAGAAAAAACGAGATGCCCATCTCGATAAATTTCGATGCAGCCATCGTCGTCATAATTCCGATATGTGCTTGTTCTGTAGTTCTGAAAAATTTGTGTATTGTCGAGTTTCATTCCGGCGTGGCAAACACCGGCGGTTAGCTCCGGCTTCTTCATCTGTACCGACTGCTGGGCTGCAGCGACAGTAAGGGTGCCAGCAATCAAAAGTAATGATGTTGCACATTCAAGGCGCACAATGAACTCCGCAAGCCAGACTAGGGGCTGAGTATCGAGAGCAATTATACGGTCGAGTTCCGACGGAAGAATTGCGAAGAAAAGAAGATTCTTCGCTGCGCTCAGAATGACAATGCTGAAAGGGTTGTGCAGCGGAAGCTTTCTGGCGATATGGGTGACGCGAGGAGCGTCGGGATACTTCGCGCAAAGGCGCTCTCAGGATGACACTTTCAATATTGGGGGATGACAGCACCTGTGGGCGGGAGCGTTCGCGCGCCCATTCGGCTTTGCTCAGGGCAGGCTCTGCGCGGCCGTCGCGATGAAACTGCGACGCTATCCCACATAAGCGCGATGAAGCCGCGCATATATGGGGCACCCAGAGCTGTGGCGAGACTGGCTTGTTGAGATTCTTCGCTGCGCTCAGAATGACAAATCCAAACAACTCATGACAATTCAAACAGCTCATGACAATTCGAAACAACAACGCATTGCAGATCAGGCGCGGCCGGTGAACTCTTTGGTTTCGGTGGAGACGCGGACTTTTTCGCCTTCCTTGATGAAGAGGGGGACGCGAATCTCCAGGCCGGTTTCGAGTTTTGCGAGCTTGGTGACGCTGCCGCTGGAGGTGTCGCCGCGGACGGCCGGCTCGGTGTGGGCTACGTCGAGCTCGACGAAGATGGGGAGCTGCAGGCCGATGGGGTTGCCGTTGTACTTCAGGAGCTGCAGCATGGCGCCTTCGAGCAGGTAATCGAGGGCGTTGCCGACCATTTCGCTGGTGAGGGTCATGGTCTCGTAGGTGACCTGATCGAGGAAGTGGGAGCCGTCAGCGTCGCTGTAGAGGTAGGAGGCGGGGACGAGTTCGAGGTCGGGCTCCTTGAAGCGGTCGTTGGCTTTGAAGGTCTTGTCGAAGACGGCGTTGGTGAGCAGGTTGCGCATCTTGAGACGGACGAGCGTCTGGCCGCCGCGGGCGGTGGGCGTGCTGATGTCAGAATCCAGGCAGGCGTAGGGGGCGTTTTCGTACTCGAACATCATCTTGCGCTTAATGTTGATTGCTTCCAGAAGTGTGGCCATGAACGTCCTCGAGGTTAAGTATAGGGGAGGGAGCGAGCTGGAGGGCAGCTGCTGGCAGTGTAAGGCTGAGTATTAGAAATTATGGCGGATTGGCGCTTCTGGTAACAAAAAAGGAATGCCTCATTGCGCTATGATTACAGATCAACTCGATTAGAGACCCTACAAATGGTACTGATAGATACAAGTAAATGGTCTTTTTATGCTTCAGTCGCTCAGATACTCGCGACCATTTTTGCAGGAATAACCACTCTCATTGCGGTATGGGCACTTTCTGAAGTTCGAAAGGATCGATCTCTACGTGCTCGTCCGTACCTGCTCCTTGATCACGGAGGTTTTCGTGTTGAAGTTGAACAGGTTGATAGGCTCGGCATCCCAGGCGTGAATCCCGCTTATGCTCAACGTACTATCGAAAAAGCAGGCATGAAGGTAACCGCAACTTGGCGTGCTAAGCACGATTGGGGAAGACTGATAAATCATGGTGTTGGGGCTGCAATTGGTGCCGAAATTATCATTATCACTAAAGCGGTGACTCGTTCCGGTGAGACTTTCAAGATCGACAATATTAAATTGCAATGTTGCCCTTATGAACCGGCATTGAACACCATTCCCGCAAACCCGTCTCATATTGAACCAGGCAAGAGCGCGAACTTTTTTCGATTGCCAACGCTAGTCGTACTTGACAGCAATAGCGCAGTGTCATCAGCAGCTTGCGAGATAATAATTAGGTACAAAGATATTTTTGGTAAGAAATACGAAAATCGCCAGAGTCTCCTCATTTCAGATGAAAGAACGGCCCCTAAGCCTTATTTCATTTTTTCTTTTGGGGATGATATTTAGCTAGCAGCGATCATCGATCTGATGAGTTCATGCGACCTTCGCTCCAGTAGCTGTGGTCTTGTTACACTAGCTTGGGATAAAAACACATAAAAGAGGGCGTGCCCCGCGCCGTCAAAGAAGGAATCAATGAGCACTCTGGATCAGCTTTCTGTAAATGCCCTCCGTTTTCTGGCCGTCGACGCCGTGCAAAAGGCCAATAGCGGCCATCCTGGAGCCCCGCTCGGATGCGCACCCATCACCTATCTGCTCTACAACAAGCTGATGAAGCATGATCCGTCAGATGCCAAGTGGACGGACCGCGACCGCTTCATCCTGTCGAACGGACATGCTTCGGCGCTGCTGTATTCTGTGCTGCACCTGAGCGGCTACAACGTGAAGATGAGCGACCTGGAGAGCTTCCGGCAGTGGGGCTCGATCACGCCGGGACACCCGGAGTATGGCGAGACGGATGGCGTGGAAGTGACGACCGGCCCGCTGGGGCAGGGATTTGGCATGGCGGTGGGTATTGCGGTGGCGGAGAAGCACCTGGCGGCGACGTATAACCGGCAGGGCTTCGACATTGTGGACCACTACACCTACGTGCTGTGCGGCGACGGCGATCTGATGGAAGGCATCTCGCACGAGACGGCTTCGCTGGCCGGAACGCTGGGGCTGGGCAAGCTGATCGTCTTCTACGACGACAACCTGATCTCGCTGGATGGCCCAACGGAGTTGAGCTATACCGAGGATGTGGCCAAGCGTTTTCAGGCGTATGGCTGGCAGACCCTGTGGGTGGAGGACGGCAACGACCTGGAGCGCATGGAGAAGGTAGTAACCGAGGCCAAGGCCGAGACCGGCAAGCCGACGCTGGTGCTGATGCGGACGGTGATTGGTTATGGCAGTCCGAAGGCCGGCACCAAGGGCGCGCACGGTGAGCCGCTGGGCGCAGAGGCTGTGGCAATTACTAAGAAGACGCTGGGCTGGCCCGAGGACAAGTTCTTCTACGTTCCCGACGATGTGCAGAAGCACTACGGCGAGGCGAAGGAGAAGGGCAAGAAGGCGCACGATGCATGGAAGGCGCACTTCGCGAAGTACGCGACGGCGTATCCGGAGGTTGCGGCAGAGTTTGAGCGCGTGATCTCGGCGAAGCTGCCAGCAAACTGGGCGGAGAAGCTGCCGGTGTTTGGGCCGGAGAAGGCTGTGGCAACGCGCACGGCGGGCGGCAACGTGATGCTGGCGATCCAGAATGTGCTGCCGGAGCTGTTTGGCGGCGCGGCTGATCTGACATCGTCGACGAAGACGATCTTCAAGAGCGAGAGCTTCCACGTAGACCCCAAGGGACGCAACGTGTTCTTCGGCGTACGCGAGTTTGGCATGTGCGCGATGGTAAACGGTATGGCAGCGCATGGCGGGCTGATTCCGTTTGGCTCGACGTTCTTCGTATTCAGCGACTACGCGCGCCCGGCGCTGCGCATGGCGGCATTGATGAGCGTGCATTCGCTGTTTGTGTTCACGCATGATTCGATCGGCCTGGGCGAAGATGGACCGACGCACCAGCCGGTGGAGCACCTGATGGCGTTGCGCGCGATTCCGCAGCTGACGGATTTCCGTCCGGCGGATGCGAATGAGACGGCGGCGTGCTGGCAGCTGGCGGTTGAGCGGAAGAGCGCAAGCTTTATGGCGCTTTCGCGGCAGGACCTGCCGGTACTGGATGCAGCGAAGACCAAGGCGGGCGTGAAGCATGGCGCGTACATCCTGGAAGAGGGTGGCGCGAAGGCTGACGTGATCCTGGTGGCGACGGGCTCGGAAGTGGACCTGGCGCTGAAGTCTGCTGCTGAGTTGAAGAGCCAGGGCGTGACGGCGCGAGTAGTTTCGATGCCGAGCTGGAAGCTCTTTGACGAGCAGGATGCATCTTACAAAGCAACGGTGTTTCCGGCGGGCGTTCCGGCGGTATCGATCGAAGCGGGCGCATCGCTGGGCTGGTGGAAGTATGTCGGCTCGGCAGGCGCGGTGATCGGTCTGGATCGATTTGGCGCCAGCGCACCGGGCAAGATCGCAATGGAGAAGCTGGGCTTCAGCGTGGCGAACGTAGTGGAACACGCGAAGAAGGTTATCGCAGGAAAGAAGTAGCAAAGACAAACGACCAGGACTCAGCACGGATGGAACGGAAGAAGCGGATTTACACGGATAGAACAAAGACATTTTTAAGATTTAAAGATGATTTGATCTGTGTTGATCCGCAAATCCGTGACATACGTGCTGAGGTTTTTGCAATGGAGAGCATGCTATGAAGATCGCTATTGCCGCAGACCATGCAGGTTTCCCGCTGAAGGAATTGGTTCGTGAGCATATTCGCGGGTTGGGGCATGATGTGGTGGACCTGGGCGCATTCAACACGGAGCCCTCGGATTATCCAGATTTTGCGCTGGCCGTGGGCAAAGAGCTGATGGCAGGGCGAGTGGAGCGCGGGGTGCTGATCTGCGGGTCGGGCGTGGGTGTCTGCATTGCGGCGAACAAGATGCCGGGAGTGCGGGCGAGCATGTGCCACGACACATACTCCGCGCACCAGGGCGTGGAGCACGACGACATGAATGCGCTGGTGCTGGGCGCGCGGATTATTGGGTCGGCGCTGGCGTTTGAGTTGGTGGAGGCGTATCTGCGGGCGAAGTTTGGCGCGACGGAGCCGAGACTGATACGACGGCTGAACAAGGTGAAGGCGATTGAAGCGCAGTATATGCCGAAGGTAGCAGGGACGACACTGGGATCGTAAAGCAGGCTGTGATATTCGAGATTCTTCGCTGCGCTCAGGATGACAATGGGAATGGGCGAAATTGTTATTGGTTCCACGTGAGCATCTGCTGCATCCAATTTCTATGACTACTAAAACCGCACAACGCGTTTGGTTTATCACGGGCTGTTCCTCGGGCTTTGGCCGGTTGCTGGCTGAAGAGGTGTTGAAGGCGGGCGATAAGGTGGTGGCGACGGCGCGCAATATTGCGACGATTGCCGACCTGGAGAAGACGTATCCGAAGACGGCGCGGGCGATTTCGCTGGACGTGACGCACCGCGATCAGATCACTGCGGCGGTGGACCAGGCGCTGGAGCACTTTGGGCACGTGGACGTGCTGGTGAACAATGCGGGCTATGGCCTGATGGCGGCGATTGAAGAGGCCAGCGACGACGAGATCAAGCGGGTGATCGAAACGAACGTGTATGGCACGGTGAATGTGACGCGCGCGTTTCTGCCGCACTTCCGGGCGCGCAGGAGCGGGCACATTTTGAACCTGTCGTCGATTGCGGGCATTATTTCTACGGCGGGACTGGGTTTTTATAACCTGACGAAGTTCGCGGTGGAGGGATTTACCGAGGCGCTGGCGACTGAACTGGCGCCGCTGGGCGTGAAGGTGACGATTATTGAGCCGGGACCGTTCCGCACGGAGTTCCTGGGCGGGTCGGCGGTGTTTACCAAGACTCGGATTGCAGACTACAGGGAGACCGCGGGCAAGGTGATGGATAACCTGGCGGGCGCGGCGGGCAGCCAGAAGGGCGATCCGTTGAAGGCCGTGGAGGCGATTGTGCAGGTGGTGAATTCTCCGGAGCCACCGCTGCGGTTGCTGCTGGGAGCGGCTGCGTGGCGGCGGTTCCATGACAAGATTGACTTGTTGGAGCGCGACGCGAAGGCGTGGGAGAAGGTTACGCTAGGCGCGGATTTTAAAGACAGGGATTAGGGAATACCTCAGGGGCTGAAGCCCGGTTCCGGGGGAGCGTTTGAATGTGCGGGCTGAAGCCCGCACCTACCTTAAGAAGCAAAAGCAAAGGCAAAAAGCAGATTCCGCGCGCTGCGCTTCGGAATGACAAACAAAGGCAAAGGCAAGAGCAAAGGCAAATACTGAGATCCTTCGCTACGCTCAGGATGACGGGTATGGCGGAGTTGCAAACCGACAGCTTCCCTTTAGTTACAGAGATACAGCTTCCCCTATGACAGAGATTAAGACGATCTATTTCGATATCGGCGGCGTGCTGCTGAGTAATGGGTTTGATGAACATCAACGGGCGCATGTGCTGCCGCAGTTTGGCGTGGACCTGGCGGACTATGAAACGCGTCACCCAGCAGCCAATCACAAGTGGGAACGTGGACTGTGCACGGCGCACGAATACTTCAACGAGACGCTTTTCTACAAGCCGCGCGATTTTGGCTTCGACGAAATATGGGCGGCGGTGAAGGCGCAGTCGGCGGTGCTGCATCCGGGATGCTTCGACATTGTGGCGGAGCTGCAGGCGGTGGGCCGCTACCGGCTGTGCACGCTGAATAACGAATCGCGCGAGTTGAACGATTATCGCCTGCAGGCGTTTGGGCTGACGCAGTACTTCGACACGTTTATCTGTTCGGGTTATGTGAACGAGATGAAGCCGCACCCGAATATCTACCGGTCGGCGCTGGAACTGACGCAGGCGGCGGCGGAGCAGAGCGTGTTTATCGACGACCGCGAAGAGAACCTGACGCCGGCGCGGGCGCTGGGTATGAAAGGTATCCGGTTGCAATATCCGGAGCAGTTGCGTGAGGATTTATTGAAGCTCGGAGTCACGACAGAACAGATTTAGCATCAGAACTCTTAGAGCGTTTTGCAGGAAAAATGCTCTTATCCCCGAGGAGGAAGACGCTATGGAAATAGGACTAATTGGCTTAGGCAAGATGGGTTTCAAGATGGCGGAGCGTCTACAGCTGGGCGGCCATAAGGTGGTGGGCTTCGACACGTCAGCTGACGTGGTGAAGAGCTTCAGCGCGACCGGCAATGTGGGCGTGACCACGCTGGAAGATATGGTGAAGAACCTGGCTGCGCCGCGAGCGATCTGGATCATGGTGCCGCAGGGCGATCCGGTGGACGAGACGATTGCAAAACTGGAACCGTTGCTGAAGAAGGACGACACGCTGATTGACGGCGGCAATTCGAACTACAAGGATTCGCAGCGGCGCTATGCGCAGGTGAAGGCGAAGGGGCTGAACTTTGTGGATGCGGGTACGTCTGGCGGCGTGTGGGGATTGAAAGAGGGCTACAGCCTGATGATCGGCGGGGACAAGGAGCCGATCGAGCGGCTGACGCCGATCTTTGAGACGCTGGCACCGGCGAAGGACAAGGGCTGGGGACGCGTTGGCCCTTCCGGTGCAGGGCATTATGTGAAGATGATTCATAACGGCATTGAGTACGGGCTGATGCAGTCGTATGCCGAAGGATTTTCGATTCTGAAGGCGAAGGAAGAGCTGAACCTGGATCTGGCCTGCATTGGCGAGATATGGCGGTTCGGGTCGGTGGTTCGGTCGTGGCTGCTGGATATTACGGTGGACGCGCTGCAGAAGAATCCGGAGCTGGAAGGCATGGAGCCATACGTGACGGATTCGGGCGAAGGGCGCTGGACGGTATTCGAGGCGATTGATTTGAATGTATCCGCGCCGGTG
>JARLFX010000172.1 GCA_031296355.1 Acidobacteriaceae bacterium | reverse complement strand
GACGTGAGCTGCAACGAACCGCGGCGCTGCTTTCAGCGCTCGGGGATTCTGGCGGCGGCGCGCGCGGAGGGAGCTGAAGTAATCCTGCCCGATCCCGAGCAGTTCGTCGAGGTCGATATGGGCGGCGTGGTGCTGAAGACGTGGCCCGTGTTCAAGCCCTTTCTTGAAGCGGACAAGATCTTCAACCTGCCCATCGCCAAGCATCACGGACTCGTGGGCGTGACGCTGGGGATGAAGAACTGGTACGGAATTCTGGGCGGCGAGCGCAACCGGCTGCACCAGCAGATTCACCAGAGCCTTGTGGATCTGGCCAACTTTATGCTGCCGACGGTGACGTTCATGGACTGCTACCGGGTTCTGCTGCGGAACGGGCCGACCGGCGGCAATCTTGAAGATGTGGCCGTGAAGAAAACGATGGTTGCCGGGACCGATCCGGTGGCGATCGATGCTTACGTGGCGAAGGCTTACTGGGACCTGGACGCGGAACACCTGCCGTATTTGCAGATGGCCGCAGCGCGCGGATTGGGCACGGTGGACTTTGCGGCGCTCCAGGTGAAGACGAGCCAACTGGGATAGAGTTTCTTTAGAATCTGCCCAAAAACTCCGATTTCTCCAAAAAACTCTGATTTCGGTGAAGGGTACGGGCTTCAGCCCGTACATAAACCCAACAAAATGGCCAGGGCTTTACAGGCTGCGGAAAAACTCCTGCGAAGCCGGATTAAGTGTCAGGGCACGACTTCAGTCGTGCCGCAAATGCCGCAAAATAAGCGTGGGCTTTAGCCCCTGAGGGATGTTTTCTTGTCCCATCTCCGGCGTCTTTTCAGAGTTACTGGACAGGCCCTAGGTCGTATCGACTTACATTTACCGCGTAAATACTTGATAAAAAAGAAGGCTGTCATCCTGAGCGAACGGGGCCCCAAGCGTATTTCAGCTTGGGGGTGGTGAGTCGAAGGATCTGCATCTGTTTTTCAGCCAATTGCGAAGATAAGACACCAGATGCAGCCAACATATCCGTTTTGTATATGTCGATACGCCCTAATGCTGCGAGACGAAGTTCAAGCCTCCCACCCTTCCACAGAAATCACAAGAAGCAGGTCCTTCGACTTAGCTCAGAAGGACAGG
>JARLFX010000171.1 GCA_031296355.1 Acidobacteriaceae bacterium | reverse complement strand
GGGGCTGGGCGGCACACCATATCGTGATGGCAGCTATGCGTATTACATGAGCGAGCCAAAAGTGACGGACGACGCCAAGGGCGTGGGCGCATTCATCCTGGCTGCAACCGAAGCGGAGATGGCTGCGACGGCGCTGAAGGGCCGCGGTGATACCGTGGTGATGGACGCATGGTTCAATTCGCAGACTCGCCAGAATGCAGCGGGGCAGACAGAGAGCTTCCACTATAAGTGGCAGGATGAAGCGAACAGTGGATTTTCACTCTTTGGGCATGTGTTTGAGTCGTATGGAGTGAAGACGGAGACGCTGCCTGCGCCGCCGACACTGGCCGTGCTGAAGAAGGCGCAGATCTACATTATTGTGTCGCCGGATATTCCAGTTAAGAATCCGAAGCCGCACTATGTAGCTCCGGAGGATGTGCGCGAGGTGCTGGCATGGGTGAAGCAGGGCGGCGTGCTGGTGCTGATGCACAACGACGTAAACAACACGGAGTATGAGCACTTCAATAAGCTGGCTGAGGCATTTGGCATCCATTTCAACCCGGTGGACAACAACATGGTCCCGGGCAAAGATGAAGAGATGGGTAAGCTGCTGGTTCCAGCTGGCAACCCGATCTTCACGCCGAAGAAGATCTTCATGAAAGAGATCGACAGCATTACGCCGACGGCACCGGCCCATGCGACGATGACGTGGCAGGGCAATACGGTGATGGCGGTAGCGAAGGTGGGCAAGGGGACGGTGTATGCAGTGGTCGACCCCTGGCTCTATAACGAGTACACGGATGGCCGCAAGCTAACGATGGACTTTGAAAACTATCCGGCTGCCAGGGAACTGGCGCGCTGGCTGATCGAGCAGGTTCCGGCGCAGAGCCGGTAAAGGGAGATGTACGCAATGAAGATAATGGAGATGGCAGATAAGGTTCGCTATCCACGCATGACAACGGCTGAGCTGCGGGAGACATTCCTACTGACGGATTTGTTCAAGCCGGGAGCAATCGAGATGGTTTATGTGGACCTGGATCGGACGGTGATCGGCGGGGCAGTGCCGACCCAGACTGCGCTGAAGCTGGAGACTGCGCCGGAGCTGCGGTCTTCATTTTTTCTGGAGCGCCGCGAGATCGGCGTGTTGAATATCGGCAACGGCGCCGGAACGGTGAAGGTTGGCAATACCAGCTATGAACTGAACAACCTTGATTGTCTATACATTGGCCGCAGTAACGAGAATGTGGAGTTCAGCAGTGCGGATGCGGCGAAGCCGGCGGAGTTCTACCTGCTGAGCTACCCGGCGCACAAGGAGTACCCGGTACAGCTCTCGAAGCGCGCCGACTTGGAGCCGGTGAAGCTGGGTTCGCTGGAGACAGTGAACAAGCGGGAGATCCGTAAGCATATCTGGATGGGCGGCGTGAAGAGCTGCCAGCTAGTGATGGGCTTTACCGAACTGGCAGAGGGAAGTGCGTGGAATACCATGCCGCCGCACACGCATATGCGGCGGTCGGAGGTTTATCTTTACTTCAACATGCAGGCGGACGACCGCATTGTGCACCTGATGGGGCCAGCGGAGGAGACGCGGCATCTGCTCATTGCAGACAAGCAGGTGGTAGTGTCGCCGGGCTGGAGCATTCACGCCGGCGTTGGCACGCGGAACTATACCTTCTGCTGGGGTATGGGCGGCGAGAACCAGGCGTACGACGATATGGACGCCATCAAGGTGCCGGAACTTCTTTAGTTCGCGGCACCGAAGCAGAGCTTTGGGGCCTGTCACCTGTGAACGTGGAGATCGTACTCACTTTACAGGCGGCAGGCTTGCTTTTTTGTAGGGTAAAAGCGAGGGCGAATGCGCGTAAGCGGTGTGTTTATTGCTGTTAGGAAGTTATCGTTCACATATGCTTCAGATATCTCACTGGATGAGACGAAGCAGGGGCAAGAAAATCCGCGAATGGAGCGGATAAAGAAAATAGTTCGAAGTACGACTTTTGCTTGACAGCGGCACGTAGGAAAGAGCATGGTTATTGCCGCCATAAAAGTGTTAGCGTTCACTGGGAAAAAGGACGTGCAACCGGTCGCACAAGCTGCTACGGTATGCACAATGCATTGGAACGGACAGCATCGGGCGTGGGTCTATCAAGAGCCCAAAATTACGTCGTTGAAGGTATGCAATGTTGAATTTGAGCAATACATCGGGTGAGTACATGAGTACGTTGGCAAGGATGGGCCGCGGCATAGCGAAGTGCGCGGTGGCAGTTCTCGCGATTGTGCTGGGCTGTACTGTGATGGCCCTGGGCCAGGGACAGAACACGGGCACGATTGGCGGAAATGTGCTGGACCCACAGGGCAAGGTCGTGGTGGGCGCGAGCATTACGCTGGTGAATACGGCGACGAATGCGCAGCGCACCGCGGAGAGTAACAGCCGGGGTGAGTACGGCTTCAGTGACGTCCCTGTGGGTATGTACACCCTAACGGTGACTGCGCCGCAGTTTGAAACCTACGTGGTGGAAAACCTGCAGCTCGATGCCGACCAGAATGTCCGGACGGATGCGAAGCTGAACGTGGGTGCAGCGTCAGAGCAGACTACGGTTCAATCAGAAGGTACGACGGTGGATACGCGTTCCGCGACCATCGGCGCCATGATCGACAGCAAGATGGTCGAAAGCCTTCCGGTGGACGGCAATAACGTGGTGTCCCTGGCGGCGTTGCTGCCGGGCGTCTCCAACGTGAACGCGCCGACGACGTTTACCAGTGATACCGGCGGGCCGACCTTCAACATCAGCGGTTCGCGCAACAACCAGAACCTGTTTCTACTGGACGGCGTGCTGTGGAACAACATGTTCTACAACACGGGCTTGAATTTTCCGCCGCGCCCGATGGTAGGCGAGATGAGCATCCTGCTCAACAATTTCAAGGCGCAGTATGGCCGCAACGTGGGCAGTATCGTGAACGTGCTGACGAAGTCTGGCACAAACCAGTACCACGGCTCGCTGTGGGAGTACATCCAGAACCGCGCACTGAATGCGGCGGATTATATTTCGCAGATCAATCCCGGTCTGGTGCAGAACCAGTTTGGTGCGACACTGGGCGGCCCTATCAAGCGAGACAAGATTTACTTCTTCATCGGCACGCAGGATCTGCGCGCGGTACAGACGGTATTTTCCCGTTCGGAGACACCGACGGCGCTGGAGCGCGGCTATGACGTTGCGCCCACGGCGACCAGCCCTGGCATTCCGCACATGTGCCAGTATCCCGGATTCTCCGGCATGCAGTGCGCGAATTTTGCGATTGATTTCCCGACGACAACCCCGCTCTCGACGACGACCGGATTGCCCAGTTGCCCGGGATCGCCATATTACAACTGCTACCTGCGCAACCCGCTGGAAAGCACGACGTATTCTTCAGGGTTCCAGTCGCAGCAGAACTCGGCCTACCAGTGGGCAGGCGGAACCGGTACTTCGCCCTGCGTAACCGCACTCAATGCCATGTACAACACATTGGGAACGGCGGGACCGTATCACAAGAATTTTCTGCCGTATGAAGAGCTGCCGTCGATTTGCTTCAACCCGGTCACGGTCAACTTCCTGAACCAGTACATTCCTCTGCCCAATGCGGTGAACGCCGCAGGCTTTCCACAGACAAACTCGACCGCGAAGCAGCCGCGCAATGAATGGGACGGATTGGCGCGCGTGGATTTCAACCTCGGACGCCACACGATTGACGCCCGCTTCTACGTGACCAACGCGAATGACACGACATCGAACAGCGCCACCGCGGCTGGATCGGCACCGGGTGTGGCCACCTACGAGCAGGCCTCAAATACCGGGGGCATTTATGCGGGTAATATTGGCGACAACTACGTGGTTACGCCGACGATGCTGAACAACCTGCGTATAGGGTACAAGCGCTATAACTACACCATCTATCCGCTGGATCACACGACCTGGCAGGACCTAGGCGGCAATCTGTATCAGCCAGCTACGACAGATTCTCTGCCAAAGATCGAGATCACCAACCGGTTTACCGTGGGTAGCAATAACTCGACTTACTCTTTTACGGTGAACGAAAATACGGAACTGGATGAAAGCTTTCTGTGGACACACGGGAACCACAACTTCCAGTTTGGTGCGCAATATCTCTATCTGCAGTATCTGCACCGCTGGGATGCGACTCCGTTTTTGGAATCAGAGCAAGAGTACACTCAGGCGGGCGCCGCGGATTTTCTGGCTGGTTTGATGTACCAGGCGCAGGTCGCGAACTACTCCAACCTGGGCGCAAAACAGAACGTCGTCTACATGTATGCGCAGGATGACTGGCGGCTGACTTCGAAGCTGACACTGAACTATGGTCTGCGCTATGAGCTTCCCTTTGCATGGCACTCGGCGGATGGACAGGGAATCACGTTCATCCCTGGATACCAGTCCACCGTATTTCCGACGGCGCCGGCGGGTCTGGGTTATGAAGGTGATCCAGGTTCGGGAAATGCGAATGTGCGGTCGCGCTATAACAATCTGGCACCGCGTTTTGGCTTTGCCTATGACCTGTTCGGCAATGGTTCGATGACGATCCGTGGAGGTATCGGCCTCTTCTACGATGCGATCAATGCGAACGTTGTCGGGATTGGTGCGCCGTACCATTACAGCGCGCAGTACAACTATCCAGCAGGCGGCTTCTCTCAGCCATTGCAGTTTCTGTCGCAGATCGCGCCCAACTATACGCCGGGCAGCACGTATTTTGGCACGCCCTATAGCGTGAACTACGCTGACCCGAACATCACGACGCCCTATACGGAGGCGATCAATCTAGGCTTCCAGAAAAAGGTACGGGCTTCTGGAACTTTCGAGATGAACTATGTTGGCAAGTTTGGCCGGCACCAGATGGTGCAGTTTGACAGAAACTCCAACATCTTCGATTGCACAGGATCGTACTTTCACGCGAATCCAGTGTATTGCCCTACGACCAACGGAGGAGCACCCAGCTCTACGAATCCTCTTTCCTCTACCGTGGCAAGCACTTCGCAACCCAATCGCGTAATCTATCCGGGCTATGCGTATGCAGGGCAGGGCATTGTGGATAATGCTACGGTAGGCAGCTCGAACTACAACGCATTGCAGATACAGTACCGGTACCGCGCGCGCAAGTCGCTCAGCCTGCAGGCTTCGTACACCTATTCCAAATCGCTGGACATCCAGAGCAACGGGCAATCGAATACTGCAACGTTCCCGCAGCCACAGAACCTGCGTTTGAACTATGCGGCCTCCGACTACGATGCAACGCACAATTTGACGCTGGGCTGGACCTGGACGCTGCCGAAGACGAGGCGCTTTGTTGCACCGGTACGAGCGGTAATCAACGACTGGGCGTTTGGCGGGCTGTACAACGCACGCACGGGCATGCCGATCAACGTGCAGGTCTCCGGCGACGTATCGTTCACCGGTGATCGTCCGCAGCGGCCCAATGCCGTGCCCGGCGTGAATCCGAATCTGCCGAAGAATCGCCATCGTGTGGATAAGGTGTTGGAGTGGTTCAATACCGACGCATTCGCCACGCCCGATCTTGGAACCTTCGGCAATGTGGGCCGCAACTCGCTGCGCGGGCCTGCATTCATCAATACGCAGTTCTCGTTGCAACGTAACTTTACGCTGCCGCGAAAGACAACGGGGCAGTTCCGGGCGGAAGCGTTCAACGTGTTCAACACGCCGAATCTTGCTAACCCGGCTTCCAGCCTTTCCGGCTCGGTATCAAACCAGGTGGTCAACACCTTTGGCGTGGTGCAACAGACAGTGGGAACGAACGGTAATGTGGGTACGAACGGTCGTCGCGTGCAGCTTTCGCTGACGGTGCGCTACTGACGTGCGGACGCACCGCGCGCAGTGTATGGGAACTGAAAGCACTACAAGGATTGCAGGAGTTATGGGTATGAAGCAGCTGAATGAGTACAAGAATAATCAAGCGCAGGCTGATAAAGGGTTCGGCATGAGGTTCGTGATGCGAGTGGCGGCAATGCTGGCTGCTATCGCGGTGACCGGCGCAGCGCGCGCCCAGGCTCCGAATGTGGTGCCCATTCCGTTCGCTTCAGCTATAGCTGGTCTTGCGATCGGCAGCT
Organism: Acidobacteriaceae bacterium; assembly: GCA_031296355.1. Next base: position 16,746 of record JARLFX010000171.1, on the reverse strand, counting down.
CATCCACGCTGTGCTCCAACGACACCCCGACCTACAACGCGGTAGTGCACACGGGTGACGGCTGCCTGCCGACACAGGCGAGTTTCTTGACGCCGTACACCTCTGTGGTGGATTCGCTGGGCAATGTCTACATTGGCGACTATGGGCACTATGAGCTGCGGGTGATCTATAACGGCGGTGCTGCGCTGGCTGCGGCTATCGCAGCTGCCAACACCAACTCAAGTCTGGTGCCGCAGGTTGGGCACATCTATGCACTGGCTGGCGGGCGCACTGGCGCCATCAGCAAGTCCGGATCGCCATCGGGCTACTACTGCAATACGGGAACGTCGAGTCCGCTCGGGCTTGATTCCTCCGGCAATGGATGCCCGGGTACGAATGCGTATATTAAGCCGCGTACGCCTGCGCTCGATAAAGATGGCAATGTGTTTTTCACCAGTGCATCGGGCGGTCTGGTGCGGGTGTTTGTGGTGAATCCGAGCACGGCAATCACTACACTGTTGCTGGCGAATGGTTCACTTGGAACGAATCTGGTTCCAACAGTTGGATCCGTGTACAGCATTGTCGGCAATTCCGGTGGATATAACGGCGATGGTGGTAAGGCCAAGGCAGGCACAATGTACAGTGTTCGCGATATCGCAGTAGATGCGAACGAAAACCTGTATATCTCTGACGGCAATACCTCGGGCGGGTCAACGAATAACAATATTCGGCGGGTGGATGGAACGACGGCGATCATTACGACATTTGCCGGCAGTCCGGGCTGCGCTCAGGGCTCGACTGGATGCACACCAGGCACGGTGGGCGGTGCGGATGGCGATGGCGGACTGGCGATCAATGCCACGTTCAACTCGCCCTATGCGCTCTTTCTGGATGTGAATGCGAATGTGTATGTAGCGGACGCCACGAATGCGCGTATCCGCGCAATCTACCAGGGAACGGGCGGGCTGGTGAACGTGAGCAATCCGCAGGCCGGGTATGTGTATACCGTTGCGGGTGGAGGGTCGTTGACCGCGACCACTGCCAATAATGGCGTACTCGCGACGCAGCTGGCTTTCGGCGCTGTCTCGGTTGGCGGCATTGATCAGGCAGGCAATATTTATGTGTACGACAGCACCAATCGCCTGATATGGAAGGTAAACGGAACGACGGGTATCGCGACGGTACTGGTCGGCATGACGGGAACCGCACCGGTAGCAGGCGCATATTGCTCTGGTTCCACCGGGCCAAAATCTGTGGATACGGGTGGAGATGGTTGCCCGGGTACGCAGCTCACGATCAGCCCCAGCGGTCAGGTTAGCTTTGATAACCAGGGTAATTTCTACGAGACCGAGAGCGGCAATGCGGTGGTGCGCAAGTTCTCCTTCAATACCCAGTTTCCGGCGACGGCCACTGGTTCAACGGCGACACAGCCGCTGGCCTTCCTGGCGGTGACTGCTGCGAACTTTACGGCAGAGAGCTTTGGCATGCAGGGCGCGGCCACAACGGAGTTTTCTGCACCGGGCGGCGATACCTGCACATTGAACACCGCGATTCCGGTGGCGAAGACCTGCGTGTTCTATGCGCAGTTTGCGCCGACTACTGCTGGGCTGCGCGAAGGAGCAATTAACTTCACTGGCTCTGCTGCATCACTGTACCTGAGCGGCATTGGTCAGGCGGCTATGGCTTCTATGGATCCCGGCACGCAGACGACGATTGGCACAGGGCTGAAGCCGAATGGAGTGGCGGCCGATCTGATCGGCAATTTGTATATCTCGGACGCTACTTCCAATACGGTGAAGAAGGTGGCCGCAGCAGGCGGTACGCCAGCCACTCTGATTACCGGCCTGAGCAATCCCGCGGAAGTGGCGGTTGATGGAAAGGGCAACATCTACGTGGCGGATACGGGGAACAACCGTATTGCCATCACCACCGCGGCAGGCGGTGCAGCCACAACGTTCGCTACAGGATTTACGGCGCCCACAGGCGTTGCTGTGGATGCAGTCGGCAACGTGTATGTGGCAGATACCGGAGCGAATCGCGTGGTGGAAATCTTTGCCATCGGCGGACAGAAGACATTGAGCCTGAGCGGGCTGAGCGCACCCGGAAATCTTGCGCTGGATGGTGCTGGCGATCTCTACATAGTGGACCAGGGCAACAAGCAAATCGTAGAGTTGGGTGCAAACTTCAGCCAGATCACGGTTCCTCTGGGCACGAACGCACCGATACCGTCTGCGGTCGCAGTGGACACGGCGGGCAATCTCTACATCACCGATGCAACGAACCTGCAAGTGGTGGGCTATCTTGCAGGCAGCAGCAGCGGCAACATGCTGTTGAACGGGCTTACCGCGCCGATCGGTATCGCTGCGGATGTGAATGGCAGTCTCTACATTGCGGACCAGGGTGCGGGCGGTGTGATAGCAATCAATCGCACGCTGGCCAACATCGCATTCCCGGTCACGAATTTGGGTTCAGTGAGCAATGCCTCGCTTAGCTTCACGAACAGCGGCAACCTGCCGTTTACTTTCAATGGAACGCAGTTTGCGAATGCTACCGGCAACACTGCGGTCTTCTCTCTGGCGTCAGCATCGACGAATGGTTGCGTGTTGGGGACGCCAGTTGCAGCGGGCAATAAGTGCCAGTTGACGGCGAACTTCTCGCCTGTGGTGAAGGGAAACTATACTGCGACGATTTCACCGCTGACCAGTGCGGCAAATAATGGCAGCCTGAGCGGTTCGCTGTCGGGTGAGGCGGTGCTTCTTATCGTGTCGACTACGACGACGGCCATCACGCAGCCGACCACATCCAGTATCTACTATGGGCAGATTGTGACCATAGCCGCAACGACGTCGTTCGCGAGCAATGGCGGCACTCCCGTAGGCACGGCGTCGTTTACTGTGGATGGGGGCACGCCGACTGTATCGACCTTCAACACGTCAGGGGTAAACGCCATTTCGCTGCCCAACCTGACGGTGGGTACGCACACGGTTAGCGTGAGCGTTGTGTTCAGCGGCTATGTGTACGCCAGCAGTGGTAGCGCAATTAGCTTTACCGTGCTGCCCGCCACCACAACCACTCGCCTGACCTTAACGCCGACCGTGACTTCAGGGGTACCGGGAACACTGCTGACAGCTACGGTGACTCCGATCAGCGGCACCAACATGACCGGCCCGGTTATCTTCTTTTCCGGCACACCCGTGATTGTGACGGGCAGCCTGAATAATGGGACAACGGCAGCGGTGCTTAGCTCTGCATCGAGCGTTGCGAGCCTGTATGTAGGCCAGAACATCGTCGGGACCTGCGTAAATAGCAGCAACGCCGTTGTCATCAATATGGCTGGATATGTCTCCGCTATTGCGGGCAATACTGTGACCTTGTCGAACACGGCGAGTACAAGAACTGCAGGCGGCACGGTGATGTGCAGCCTGCCGGCCAATGAGACGCTCTATGCAGGATTGATGGGAACTGGGCAGGTCAGCGGCGGCGTTGCGACCTACTCCTATGGGCATCAACTTCCCTTTAGTGATGCGGCAGGCTGTGCAGCTACGCCGATTGCCAATTGCTTCCCAGCAAATAATTTCACGTCAATCTACGCGGGCGCACAGAACTTTAGCGGCTCTACCTCTGCTGTAGTGCGTCCAGCCGGTGATTTCACCCTTTCAGTGGACTCTTCGACTGTTTCGGTACCGCAGGGGGGCAATGCCCAACTGCCGGCAGACGGCAGCGGCATCATCCTTACTCCGTACTTCGGGTACACCGGCACGCCGATTCTGAGCTGCTCGGGGCTGCCGCAGTATGCGTATTGCCGCTTCCAGCCCATCGGTACGGTGATAAGCGGTACCGCGGGAGTGGGCTACTCGGTAGTGGTCTACACTGATAGCACGCTGAGCGCGCAGAATCGCAACACGCCGCGGGAAATGCCGCCGTTGACGTGGGCGCTACTCTCGCCGCTGGGATTTGCCGGACTTCTGCTGGCACGTCGCAAGCGCCTGTTGGGCCGTGCTGCACTGGTAGCCTTGGCTATGGTGATATCGCTTGCCAGCGTAATGGCGCTGACAGGATGCACGAACCCACTGGCGACTCCGCCTGCAGTACTGACACCCACTGGTTCGCAGACGGTGACCGTGACCTTTGCCGACAGTAATACGCCGCAGGTGAGCCACTCGATCAGCTTCAACTTCACAGTTACGTCACAGTAAAAGCTGGCCATACAAAGCTAAAGCGACGGATGCGATACATTGCATCCGCTGCTTTTTTGTACTGATGAGCGTTGCGCTAGCTAATGGAAAGAGTAGCTGGAGGCAACTTTTCAGCCGTGACGGTGAGGCTGACAGGGCCGCTGCCGCGGTGCAGGCTGATCTCAGAGCGACCGTTGTAGAGCTGTACGGCGCGTGAGCCGGTGGAAGTGCCTAGATTGTCGCGCAGGGATCCGTTTCCGCTGAGCGCGAAGCGCACCGGCGTACGCGCATCCAGGCAGAGTACACCTTTGGCATCGAACAGCTTTGCCTCTACCGTGACCAGATCGCCGTGGCGCGCGATCTGGTGCAAGGTGAAGGCGGCCGGGCTTTCCCACTTATCTGTCTGATAGATGAAGTCGATCTCGTCCGTGACGATGGTTGTGTCCTGATGCGCTACGACGCGGAGATGATTTTTTCCTGTGAGGAATGGCGTCATCCAACGGAGGCCTGCAGCAGGGAAGTTCTGTGAATCGCGCTGGCGTACGCCGAGTGATTTTCCATTGAGGAAGAGCTCGGCGCTGGCGCAGTTTGAGTAGACCTTGACCATTTTCTCTTCGCCCACATCGCCCCAGCGTACAGGCCAGCTATGGCCGTAGAGGTGCACCATAGGCTGCTTGCTCCAGTAAGACTGGAAGACGAAGTAACCTTCCTTCTTCGTCATGTCGCGCTCCAGCAAGCCCTTCTGGTTTACGCGTGGGACGGGATTTTCAGGGCGGATGGGGGTAGTAAAGTCCTTGAAGATCCACTGAGCCGAGCCCGTCAGCCAGGGCAGCGTCTCCTGTGTCTTCAGGTGCCAGTCAAAGAGGTTGCAGGCGTAGGTCTCTGACCAGTCGCCATCGCGCGAGACGCGTGCAGCGCCTCCGGTGTTGAGGAAGGCAAAGCCGGTCTCCGCGGTGCCGTGACCAAGCGCAATCTTGGAGAGCACCTTGTCAGGGTTCTCAGAGTGGCGGCGGGCGTGCGAGTCTGCTCCCCATTCGATGTGGATGAGGTGCTTGACGGTCTCACGCGCCTTCTCAAGAGACTGCTTGTACTCGGTGTAGCTGCCGCTGTACCAGCCGGCCCAGATAGAGGGCGAGTAGGCGTCAGGAATATCGTGGGCGAAGTCACAGCGGCGGTATGAGGTGTAACGAGTGGCATCCAGTTTATGGGCGAGTTCGTGCAACTCCGTCATGTAGGCACGGATGGCGTCCTTGTTCACGCCGCCATTTTCCTCGGGCCAGTCGTCCTCGTTCCCAAGGCCCCAGAAGAGCACGCAGGGGTGGTTGCGATGCTGGTCAATCATGTTGGTAAGCTTGTCGCGGCCCTGCTGTTTGAATTCCTCACTCACAATGCCGGAGCGGCACCACGGCACCTCTTCCCATACCAGAATGCCGAGCTCATCGCAGAGTTCAAGTACCAGCGAGGATTGCTGGTAGTGGCCCAGGCGGATAAAGTTAGCGCCCATCTCCTTGACCAGATGCAGTTCCTGACGGGTGACGCTGTCTGGCACGGCGGCGGCGACACCGGCATGGTCCTGATGGCGCTGGGTTCCGCGCAGCAACAGGCGCTGGCCATTGAGCAGGAAAGGCCCATGATCGACGAGCTCGGTGCGGCGGATGCCGAAGCGCTCGTGCAGCGTGGAAACGCCTACGGAGGATGCGATGCTGACGGTGCAATCGTAGAGTGCGGGCGAATCCGGCGACCAAAGATCAGGGCGCTCGATGGTGAAGGTGGCAATATCCTTTTCGCCTTCCCATGGAGCAAGCTTCAGAGTCTTGCTGGCAACCGGCTTGCCGTTCAATCGGCTGATGGAGAGCGTAATCTGTAGCGGCGTTGTGAGTGCTGTGGGATTGTGCAGGCGCGCGGTGACGCTGACGGTGGCGCGGCTGTTGTCGTCTTTCTTCTCAGGCAGCGCAACATGCATATGCGCCGCGGCAACGGACACTGCGGGCACGTAGACCAGATTCACGTGGCGATACAGGCCGCCGTAGAGCGAGAAATCGCTGGCATCCGCTGGCATGCGGTTTACGTCAGGAGTGTTGTCGCAGACGACGGTGAGAGGAACGCGCGTCTTGTCAGGCTGGGCGGAGATGGCGTCCGTGATGTCCCAGATGAATTCGTCGTAGCCGCCAACGTGCTTACCGATTAGCGTCTCGCCGATGTAGACGGTGGAGGTTTGCCCGGCGCCTTCAAAGTGCAGCAGCGTACGGCCCCCGGGGAAGGGGTTGCCGGCGTGAAGATGGGTGCGGTACCAGCCCTGCCCGCGATAGTAGCTGACGTCGGGGTCGCAGGCGTCGTAGGCGTTGAAGCAATGGGGCAGTTCAACCGGCTTCCAGCCCGGGGCTGGTTTCCACGCAGCGGCGGCGCTCAGCGGGCCCTGAAAATATTCCCATCCGGCGCTGAGACGGTGGTTTGCCAGGGCTGTCGGAATGGATAGGCTGCCAGAGGAAAACGTGCGGGCAATGGTGGCATTCAGGGCAGTAGTGCCGAGAGTTGCAGCGGCGCCGGCAAGTGCTGAGGTACTGAGAAACTGTCTGCGGGTGGGGTTCACGGGATTGGGACCTCGGGCGCTCGGATGGCGCGGGTGCGACGGTAAGGGATATAGTTCCAACTAGCTACAAAAATGATCTGACCTCAGTGGTATAAAGGCTGATGCTAAGTGATGTCAAGAACTTCATCCCACGATAAGACACAGGCGGATATGCAAGGCTTTACCTTCACCCGAAAGCAAAGCGCATCCAATAAAACGCCGCGGCGAATCAATCGGAATCTGGTTTTCAACCTGGTGCGCATGCGCCAGCCGATCTCTCGCGCAGACCTGGCGCGCGTCTCCGGGCTGCAGCGTAGCACCGTCTCGCTGATCGTTGAGGACTTGATCGAGAGCCGCTGGATATCGGAAGGCTCCATGGGGCGGCTGCCACGCGGTCGCAGGCCTACGTTTTTGCAGGTGAATGACAGCCGCGCAGTGATTGCGCTGGATATCCATCCAGATCAGACGACCGTGGCCGTGGCAGACCTGGGCGGACACATTGTGGCGCAAAGCGTTATCACCAATGACCGGTCGAAGAAGCCCAGCGACGAAGGAAAAGCGGAGATAGCCACTATCGTAAACGTGATCCGTAAGATGATTGCGGTTCACAGCGAGCGCTCGTTTGATGGGATTGGCATTAGCTTGCCGGGACGCGCTGACGAGCGGCAGCAACTTATCTTTGCGCCGAACCTGAGCTGGCGCACGACCGATATCAAGGCAAAGATCGCGCGCGCCACCGGACTGCGCGTTGAAATGGATAATGTGGCTAATGCCTGTGCGCTTTCCGAGGTGTGGTTTGGTGATACAGACGGCTCACGCGATCTTGTCGTGGTGAATGTCTCGGAAGGCATCGGCACAGGCATCTTTGCTAATGGCAAATTGCTGCGTGGCGAAGGCGGTATGGCCGGTGAGTTCGGACACGTGGAGATGGTGGTGAATGGGCCGCTGTGCGCGTGCGGAAATCACGGGTGCTGGGAGACAGTCGCCTCGAATCGTGCCGCGCTGCGGTACTACCATGAGCTGGCAGGCAGCAAAGCGGCGGAGCGTAACGGACGTATGACCTTTGACGCGTTGTTGAAGTTGGCGCAGACGGGCGATGTGTATGCTACGCAATCCATGGAAAAGATGGCGCGTTACCTGGGCCGCGGCATGCGTATGATCGCGTCTGCATTGTCGCCAAGGGAGATCATAGTGGTTGGCGATATCACCATGGCGTGGCATGTATTTGGGCCAGTCGTGGAGAATGAGTTCCGGAAGAATTCGCTGGCGCGCAGTACGGTGCTGCGGCCTGCTTACGATGCGAAGGCTGCACGGTTGCGGAGTGCAGTGGCTCTTGTCTGGAATGAACGCGCTATCTAAGGTGTTTGAGGAGATGAAAATGAAGATGCTACGGAATATTTCTTTTGCTGTGTTGACGATTGTGGTTGTGGCGGCAGCGGCGCGGCTCTATGCCGGACAGGCAGGCAAGGCGGATGGAGCGACTGCATCACCGGCAGGCAGCTACTTTGCTTCTGCAGATTTACAGGCGAAGGGTGCTGAGGTATTGAAGCAGGCGAAGGCAAGCCCCAATGGCTCCGGAAATATGACGCTGGAGAAGTATCCCGGGCACTTTATCAACATCACGGCGCGCGTCAAGAGCGGCGGCGCGGAGCTGCATCAGCACTACAGCGACATCTTCGTGGTGCTGGACGGCGAAGTGACGGAAGTGACCGGCGGAACGATTCCTGATCTGAAGATGGATGCGGCAACAGGTGAGGGGCATGGTGCAACCATAGTAGGCGGAACGGAACATAAGCTGGTGAAGGGAGACGTGCTGCATATCTCCGCAAACACCCCGCACCAGAGTCTCATGACGCCGGGCAAGACCTTCACGGCCATCGTGATTAAGGTCCATCAGGACTAACCGCAATGCGTTGCCCTGGGCGCTATGCCGGCTTGCTTACCCAGAGCAGCGGCTGGCGGACGGGGCAGTTGCGGATCACTTCTTCCACTGTTGAATCGGGATTGAGCGTCTTCCAAAGCGCGATGTAATCCAGGTTGTTGTAGGCCAGGCCGCCAAAGAGCAGGTTGGGCTGGCGCACGGGGAAGTCATCCCAATGCTGCACGTCATGCGCGTACGGCCACTTACTCTTGTCCTTCAGGTAGGGATAGAGGAAGGCGATCGCCTCGCGGATGCCCGCGCCGTTCGGGCCCTTGAACTGCCATAGATTATCTGTGGGCGTAGACAGTAACTGGCAGAGATCCGTCAGCACATCCAGGCAGAAGATGGAGTAGCTATACGGCTTGGTACGGCGCAACTCCAGCGGCAGGCTGCCGTCTGGCGCGATCTGCGTGGGTACAAGCACCGTCTTGAAGCGGTCGCGACAGAAAGCGGTCAGCCCGGTGTTGCCAGTGAAGGCAGAGAAGGCTGCAACCTGTAGCACCCAGCATGCGCCGTGATTATTCTTCTGCGACTGCTCGCTGAGACCTTTGGGCGATGTGGTCAGCCAGGTGATGTACTCTGCGAACCAGCTTTGCACGGCGGCGTACTCCTTCGGCGGCAGCGCCTTGCTGTGCTGTAGAAAACGGGCAGCCTGGGCGACTTCAGCCAGGTGCAGCGTATCAATAATGCCAATGCCGCGGAGGGTCTTCATGCCGATGACCGTCTGCGAATACTCAAGATTGGGATTCATGCGTGTGGCGGGCGTGACGAACCAGGCCCGCAGATGCAGTGCAGCATGCTTCGCATACCTCTCATCTTTGGTGAGCACATAGGCCGCGACCAGAGCTGGTACCTGGACGCTGAGCCGGCGCATGGCAGTGCGATGATCTTCAAAGTTCTCCGGATTGGTTTCTCCGTCGCGCTGAATGTAGGGCGCGCTTGGATCCTTCGGATTTGGCCACCAGTAATCGCCTTGTGAAAAATAATCGTGTGGGCCACCGGGGCTGCGCGTTGCATGCGATGCCGTTACCGTAATGGGCCGCTGGGTGAGGTAAGCGTTCGCTGCCCGCAAAATGCGCGCACGATCCGTCGTAGCTACCAGTGCAGCGCCATCCATAATGCTGTCTGGGGCGGAAGGCTTGCCGGGCGTGATCTGTGAGAGGACGCGGGATACGGGTGATAGGGCCCCAGAAATGGCGGCGATACTGAGAAAGTGGCGACGATTCATTGACATAAAGTTTGGTATCCTCTGGCGCGGTTCAGAGTAGCACGCAGCGTCAGCATTTGCAGTGGGGAAGTTTCAGGAAGTGGGATTGGGCGCTACCAGGCGCGAGACCAGCGCGAACCCGTCTTGCCGCTAACTTTGCGCAGTGATCCATCCAGGCCGGCATCATGCTCCAGCTTACGACCGAAGAGCCAAAGCAGGTCAGAGAGGCGATTTAGATAGGCGAGAACATGGCCGTCTACGCTTTCTCCGTGCTCCTTGAGCGCAACTACGCTGCGTTCTGTGCGGCGGCATACAGTGCGCGCCACATCATAGGCAGCAGCTGCCACGTGTTCGCCGGGAATAGACCAATCAGACAGGATGCCTTCGATGGATTCCAGTTCATGTACCTGTTCGGTCAGTGCTTCTACCATGGCGGTTGTAACCGGAGATGAGATGGGCTTATCCGAAGGAGGCGCAGAGAGCGCAGAGCCAACCAGAAAAAGTTCACTCTGAATAAGCCGAGTACGGTTGCGCAGATTCTCATTCTCACAGAGCGCGCGCGCCAGACCGAGGTTGGCGTTCAACTCATCCACGTTGCCATAGGTTTCTACGCGTAGCGCAGCCTTCGACAGGCGAAAGCCGCCAGCAAGACTGGTCTGGCCCGAGTCCCCGGATTTGGTGGCAATGCTCATTCCGTCTATCTTCTCGCAAACCGGGCTGTGTGCGCGAGTTACTTTGCAAACTATCTTTCAAGGCATGAATGGAGCTACAGGGTACGCTTGAAAAGAGGAGTTGCAATCAATAACATGGCAAAGCCGAAAATGAACAGGAAGGCGAGATCTCCACGGATAGCGACAAGTCCCCCGTCCTTCAACAGGACAGATTTGAAGCCGTGCACCGCGTAGGTGAAGGGATCTACAAAGGCAAGACCTCGCAGCCACGAGGGGAATCCGGTTACCGGCGAAAGTGCGCCGCTGGGGAAGAAGAGCAGTGTGTTGAGGACTCCGAACATGGCTCTCGGCACCAGTGGATCTTCCACGCGCACCATCATCAGGAACATCATTCCATTGAATGCAATCGACGTGGAAATGATGAGCAAGAGAAGAAGCAGGAGCGTGCCAGGATGAAATATTACGCCTAGCCCGGCCATGAGCGACCCGATAACCGTGAGGCAGACCCCTGACAGGATCGCTTTAATGGTGCCTGCCGCGTTCAGCCCCATGACCAGTTCGAGCCGGGTGATGGGCGTGACGAGGTAGCCTTCGTGCACACCGCGTGCTTTGTCGTCGATGTAGAGCATGCCCCCGCCGATCATGACGGCAACGAACATGGAGAGCGTGATCGATCCCGCGAGCAGATACTTCATATACTCCACGTAGGGATAAAGCTCTACGATGCGCAGAGCAATGTTGTGCACGACAAGCGGCTGTACTACCGGGGCGTTAAGTGCATCCACCAGGGACTGCATCTCAGTTTCCAGGGCGCCACTCATGATTTGATCGCTGTTGTCTACGACCAGACCGATGCGCGGTGTGTCGCCTGCAAGTACGCGGCGGGAATACTGCGCCGGAATAACCACGGCTCCATCGATCTTGCCGGTGCGCACATCTTCACGCGCCTTCTGTTCATCTGTATACGTGACGGTGGTGAAGGTGCGGTTGACGACGGCGATGGAGGTGAATGCTTCGTGAATTCTGAGCGCTTGCGAGCCATGGTCATAGTCCACCACGCCCATGCGCGCACCCTGGATTCTGCCGCCCATGGCGTTGCCCAATACGAGCAGCTGCACCAGGGGCAGGGTCATCGACACCATCATCAGGGCGGGTGAGCGGAAGAACTTCCGCATCTCGCGTTCAACGATTGCCCACATTCGCGTCATGGTCTCATTCCCGGTCTATCCGGCATCACAAAGGCGTGTGCCTTCACCTGCTCATCGCGCAGTTGGCGGCCAGTGTAGTAGACAAAGACGTCGTCGAGCGTGGTGTTCTGTACGCTCAGTGATTTCAATGTTCCTTTGTGCGCTGTCACCATCTCAACCAGTTGCGTTGTGGTGAGCGGGCCGTTGGATGTAAGTACGCGATACATGCCGGCAGAGTGTGCTTCCACGCTGGTTACGCCGTCCAGCTGCTGTAGGCGCGAAGGCCACTCCGTCGACTCCTGCGCGAACTGCACCTCCACCACGTTGTTGCCGGGCACGCTGGCCTTGAGCGCCATGGGCGTATCCAACGCGACCAGCTTGCCATGATCGACGATAGCGATGCGGTCACACAGGCGATCCGCTTCATCCATATAGTGAGTGGTGATTAGCATGGTCAGCTCGCGTTCTTCGCGCAGATGATTCAGCATCTCCCATACGGCGACACGCGAGACGGGGTCCAGTCCGGTGGTGGGCTCATCGAGAAAAAATATCTCCGGATCGTGAACCAGCCCGCGAGCAATCTCCAGGCGTCGGCGCATGCCCCCGGAGAGTGTCTTGGTCTGCGCATCGCGCCACTTTTCCAGATCTACAGCGCGCAGCAGTTCATCGATATTGTGCTTGCGTTTCGCCTTCGGAACTTCGTAGAGTTTAGCGTAGATAGAGAGATTCTCTTCGACGGTGAGATCGATATCGCTGGTGAGTGCCTGAGGAATCACACCAATCTTCCGTCGCACGGCATCAGGGTGAAGTGTGACATCGTAACCCGCGATGGCAGCGCTGCCACCGCTGAGCGGAATGAGCGTGGTCATCATACGGATCAGCGTGCTCTTACCCGCGCCATTGGGGCCGAGCAGGCCGAATATCTCACCATCTGCAACTTCAAAGGAGATATCACTGACGGCCTCAAAATCGCCGTAGCGCTTCACGATATTTTTCACCGAGATCGCAGGAACGTGTTCACCAGAGCTCATTGCTTTACCAGCCTGGCTTTAGGGATGTAGACCTGCGCGGTCATGCCGGGTACAAAGCGCATCCCAGGGTTGTCAATCAACAGCTTGAGGCGAATGACTTCAATATCGCGCTTGCGGCGGCTTACGTCGCGCTGCGTGGCAAAGTCTCCTTCGGCAGACTTTGCGATGACTTTACCTTGTACTGTCACTCCGCTTGGCATTACCACGCGCAGACTGTCGCCGAGCTTTACTGCGTCGGCCTGGGTCTCCGGCAGCGGAGCATAAACCCAGGTCTGGGTGAGATCTGTGATGGTCACAATCGGCGTACCGGCCGTAACGACTTCGCCTTGCAGCGCAGCACGAACGTTTACCTTGCCGGCAAGCGGTGCAACAATGCGCGCATAGCCGAGCTGCACCTGCGCTTGCCGCTGCATCGCCTGCGCCGCTGCCGCATCACTGCGGGTAGCATCCACGGTCTGCGCTGCAGCCTGCGCCTGGATGGTATTGGCGAGCGCAACTTTCAGTGACGCTTGCGCAGCCGAGACGTTCTCGCGGGCAGAATCTACCGCAGCTTGCGCTGCATGCAATGATGTGACGGCTTCATCGCGCGCCTGCTGGCTCATTACACCCTGTTCGGCCAACGCGACGGTGCGCGAGGTGTCGGCATGCTGATGTTCGTACTGCGCCTGCATCTGCGCCAGTGTTGCCTGTGCGGAGCGCACCTGCGCCTGCGCGGTTGTGACCTGGCTGGCGGTTCCGCCCTTGGTTTGACGCTCTACATCGCCGGCCTGCAACAGCTTGAAATGCTGACTCTCCGCAGTAGCGCCGGCTGCGTTCCTTGCTGCAGCGAGGTCGTCGCTCTCGATTACCGCGATGAGCTGCCCTACCTGCACATCATCACCCTCATCGACGGTGAGTGTCTGAATGCGGCCCGGGATGCGGGAGCTGACAACGATTTCGTTGGCATCGACAGTGCCGATAAGTTGCAGATCCCCGGTGCGTTCGGTTGAAATGAAGTACCAGACAAGCGAGACAACAAAGAGAATGCCAATCAGTATAAAAATACGGTTGCGAGCGCTCATAGGGGCTTACTCCGAAGCTTTAAATTCTTGATTTGCGGCATGGGCATATCGTCCAGCACGCGCTGCGCGAGCTTGTTGCCATGCGTACGATTGCGGAAGACCGCATTGCCGAGGAATTTAACGGCCGCTATGCGACGCGCTTTGAGCGCACGCGATTCCAGTGGCTTGAAAGGAAGGGCGACCTGCATGATAGGTGCGCTAAGGAAATAAAAGACATTTGCACCAAGCATGACATAGAGCAGATGTAGCGGATCATTCTCGCAGAGTTCGCCGGAGCGTTGGCCCTCATCGATAGTGGTGAGCAGCTTTTCGAGCATGGGATGAAATGCGTTGCGAAAGAAATCCGGCATGGATGCTCCATGGCGATAACGAACCATCTCCTGCTGCATCAAGCTTTGAAATTCGCGCTGCGAAAAAATCCTGTCAAAATGAGTGAGCGCCGAGCGCAGTAAGCGTTCACCGGGACTGAATCTGGAGTCGAGAGCTGCCAGCATGTCCTGTAGTACCTTCGCAGATACCGACTTGAGCGCCTCTGCATACAGCTCATCCTTGCTTCTGAAGTAGTAGTAAAGGAGCGCCTTGTTAGCTCCTGCGGTCGCAGCAATTGCATCAATACGTGCGCCAGAAAGGCCATGCAGGCTAAATTCCTGCACAGCAGCGCGCAGAATCTTTGTGCGTGTCTGGTCAGCGCGGATATTGTGGGCATGATTTTTTAGTATTTCAGCCATTGATTAACCAGTTAGTTAATTATGATAGCACCGCCTTGAAACCTTCAGGAATAACCACACCATAAAAATGCCGCGCTAAATTCCCGATATAACGCTGTCATGCGGAACACTATGCGCCCCTTCCGTAGTGCGGTTGTGCCAGCGACCATGGCCAGCACGATACACTGTGGGAGTCATAAGCGGATGATGCGGAAAGCGATAGAGCCAATGAGCAAAGTCTGGAGATACGCTGTGCGCGTAGTCGCGGGCGCTGCGCTGTGCCTGCTGACGGTTATGCTAAGCGCGGCAACGCCGGAGAAGCGCCTGGTGATTGCGGATCAGGATGCGAATGGGCCAGGCGGATCAGACATGGCTTCGCTGCTTGTGCTGCTTCAATCTCCGCAGGTGGATCTGCTCGGCATCACTGTGGTGACGGGCGATGCATGGCGCGATCCTGAAGTGGCGCATGCGCTACGTCTGCTGGAGATCGTGGGCCGAACAGACATTAAGGTATACCCCGGAGCGGCGACCCCTCTGGTACGAACGCAGCAGTGGACGCAGGCGGCGGAGGCGCTCTATGGAAAACAGCTCTACAAGGGAGCATGGGGCGAGCGCACGGCAAAGGACGGCTACAAGCTGATACCGCCCATGCGGGAGGGCGCTCCGGTGACGCAAGCGGCTGACGAAGATGCTGCGCACTTCATGGTGCGCATGGTGCACCAGTATCCGCATAAGGTGACGATCTATGCGGCTGGCCCGCTGACGAATGTGGCGCTGGCTATTCGGATTGATCCGGAGTTTGCGGAGCTGGCGCAGGAGCTGGTGGTCATGGGCGGCAGTATTGTGCCGCAGACTGATGTAGAGGAATGGGCGAACGATCCTCGCCACGAATTTAATTTCTGGTTTGACCCTGAGGCCGCGAACATTACATTGCAGGCAAAGTGGGCGCGCATTACGGTCACGACTATTGATGTTTCGCTTAAGACGCGGCTTGCTCCTGAAGTGCTCGACGGACTTGTAGGATCAAAGGCCGTTGCCGCGCAGTATGTTCTGCAATATGTACGCAAACCGCTGACGATCAATTATCTGTGGGACGAATTGGCCGCGGCGGCATGGCTTGATCCTGAGATCATTACCGCAGAGCGCTTTGTGTACATGGATGTGAATATCAATCATGGGCCGAACTATGGCGACACGCTTACATGGAGCGAGCATGCCAGGCCGGCACTCCCGCTTAACAAAGTGCATGCGCAGATGGATGTGGATCTTCCCAGGTTGCAGCATATGCTGATTCAGCTGCTCACATCGCCGACGCCGGGCTCGCATGCACCGGCGCCATGAACACGCGCAGCAGCACAAGCCTGCGCGGAGTCTTGCAGCATTACATCTCCGCGTAGCTTGCAAGTGCCATGCGATTCGGGATCATCAGCGTCGAGCCGCGCATATCCACTAGTTGACGATGTTTGAAGTCACTCAATGTACGGGTGACTGTTTCGCGCGATGTGCCGATGCACTCGCCAATCTCGCCGTGCGTCAGGGTAAGCCGCAGCCGCGTGCCCAGTTCAGTCTGCTGGCCAAAGGTGCACCACTCCAGCAAAAGCCGCGCCAGCTTGATAGGTGCGGTGGACGCAAGGCCGACGGTGCGAAGGTGTTCGCAAGCATGGCTGTAGTCATGGCTCAGACAGCGGGCCAGGCTCTCGTAAGCAGCCGGGTAGCGCAGCAGGAAGTTGAGAAAATCCTGGCGGCGCAACGACGCAATTTTGCAGGGATAGAGCGACTCTGCCATCATCTCGTGTTCGGTGCCGGAGAGCACTGAGGTGAGACCGAGAAACTCGCCGGGCCGGGCGATGCGCAGGATCAAGCGCTTGCCGTCGATCGAGTTCATGGAGAGCTTGACCTGTCCTTCAAGCAGAATGAAGACGCGCGTTGACGCCTGCTTCTCTTCGAATAGCGTCTGATTTGCAGCGTAGGGCTCTACGAGTTCCAGGGTTGCAAGTTCTGCGAGAGCGGCGGGTGGCAGCGTCTTGAATATCTCGCTGGTGGTGCAGCTCATGGCGGGCTGTTTGTGATCGATAGCGTGCGGGGTTGGCATGTCAATCATTCTCCTGGGGTCTGTTAGTTGCTCAATGCATTCTGTTGAATCTGGTTGGCGAAAGACTCGGTGAGCGGAGTGTTCGCGACAATTTCTGCGCTGGTTTCGCGGTAGATCTGGCGTAGCACCTGCATGCCGCTTGCATC
>JARLFX010000170.1 GCA_031296355.1 Acidobacteriaceae bacterium | reverse complement strand
TTGTTCAATAGTCCGCGGCTCTTGTGGATCGCCGGTGGAGTGTTGGCAGCTCTTGCACTGATTCCCGGGCTACCGAAGATTTCGTTCCTTAGCCTCGCCGGCGTGCTGATGTTCACAGCGTGGAAGATGAAGCCGCGTATTGCAGCCGATGATTCGGATGAAGCTGCCGTAACGGTGAAGGGAGTAACTCCGGGAGGGAGCGTCGTGCCGGGCGGTGATCCGGTAGAAATAGCGCTGCGATTGGATGAACTCATGCTGGAAGTTGGAATGGGGCTGGTGCCCATGGTGGATGCGAAGCAGGGAGGACAACTGCTGAGCCGGGTGAAATCGATGCGTAAGAGTCTGGCGCTTCAACTTGGTTTTCTGGTGCCTTCTATCCACATTACTGACAATCTTTCGTTGAAGGACCGCGAATACGTCATCTACTTGCGGGGTGTAGAGATTGCGCGCTGGGAGATGCGACGCGATTGTCTGTTGGCAATCAGCTCTAGTCCAGACGCTCCTAATCTGCCGGGGCAAGTTACGCGGGAGCCAGCGTTTAATGTTGCCGCTACGTGGATCGCTCCGCAGGTACAGGGGCAGGCAATAGCGGCTGGATATGCGGTGGTGGATGCAACCTCTGTGCTTGCGGCACATCTGGCAGAGCTCATCAAGCAAAACGCACATGAATTGCTGTCGCGGCAGGAGACTAAGAGATTGATCGACAGACTCGGGGAATCACATCCCAAGCTTGCCGATGAACTCATTCCAAAGTTGATGAGCCTGGGAGAAGTACAGCGGGTGCTGCAGCAATTATTACGGGAGCAGGTATCCATCCGCGATCTCGGCTCCATTCTGGAGACGTTGATCGAGACTGCAGCCTTTAATAAGAACCCTGTTGCCCTAGTGGAGACGGTTCGCCATATGCTCGGCCGAGCGCTCATCCATCCGCTGCTGGATCAGGAGGGGGGGCTGAAGGTGGTGACGCTGGATGCTGCGATCGAGGAAGAGTGCACGCGCGGGTCGAATCAGCAACAGAATCAGATGGTCTCCACGACGCAACACATGGCTTTGGCACGCAGAGTTCTGGATGGATTACGCGCAAGTTTCGGGCCGGAGATTGATGGAGCGCCGCCTGTACTGCTGTGCTCGTCTCCAGGTCGGTACTATTTGCGGCGATTGCTGGAGCCATTTATTCCGCGTGTGGTGGTGATCTCTCCCGGTGAAATACCGCCGATGACACAAGTTCAATCCGTAGGAGTCGTGCAATGAAAAAAAGCGATGGGGAGCAGGAACTCAGGGAAGTAGAACCGCAGCATCAAGAGAAAGTGGGCACTATGACGAATGCAGAATCAGCCTATCGCATCCATAGTAGCAACCTCGATGAGCGCAATGCGCTGATTGTGAACGAACTGCCGCAGGTACATTACATCGCGGCACGTATTCGCGAACGGCTACCTCAGCATGTGGAGATGGAAGATCTTGTCCATGCTGGGGTGATTGGGTTGCTGGAAGCTTGTCGAAAATTTGACGGCACAAAAAATGCAAGCTTTAGCACTTTTGCAAAGTTTCGCGTTCGCGGGGCTATTCTAGATAGCCTGCGCCAACTGGACTGGGGCTCACGCACGCTACGGAAAAAAGGGCGTGCGATTGCCTCATCCACTGCGACGCTGGCTTCTACGTTGGGACGCCAGCCCATGCAGGAAGAGATTGCGGCTGACCTGAAAATGGGATTAGAGGACCTGCAAGGCACTATGAGGGAGTTGGATGGACTCTTCCTGGTTGGGCAGCAGGCGGAGAGCTCAAATGACCCTTCTGCCTCTTATGACTTGATCGAGTCCGCGCCCAGTAGAGGCGGCGATAATCCATTTGAGCTATGCCTTGAGGGCGAAATGAAAGTGCAGCTTGAGGAGGCCGTAGCTCGCTTATCGGAACGCGAGCAGCTCATTCTCTCTCTCTACTATGACGGTGAGTTGACGATGAAGGAGATCTCCGAGGTGATGGGAGTTGTCGTATCCCGGGTTTCGCAGATTCATTCAGGCGCACTGCACAAGCTGCGAGTTTCCATGCAGCATCTGCGCCGCAGGTCAACGATGCAACCTGCGGGTCGCGACTCGAGGTGGCAGGCAGACAGCACTAGTACAGGGAGTCACGCTTGAATTCATTGACAAGACCTGGAGAGATGAACGCTGCGGAGAGTGGTGAAAATCAAAACAAGCCGCAGAGCATCCGCGCCTGTAACTTTCGCTATGCAGGGCGGCTTTCAAACGAGAATGCGCGTACGTTGACAGCGCTGCACGAAAAGTTCGCGTTACAGGTTACTAATTCGCTGGAAGTATACCTGGGTGCGTCGCTGCAGTTGAAGCTGGTGTCGCTGGAACAAAAACCGATTCAAGATTATATAGCTGAGGTCGCAACCAGCAGTTATGTGTTGCCGTGCGCACTCAATATGATGGAGAGCAATTTTTTGATGGAGATGGATGCAATGTTGATCTACCCCATCATTGATCTACTGCTTGGCGGGACAGGAACCGTTGCTGCGGAAGCGCGGGAACTGACCGAAATTGATGAACAAATCATGGAGAGCGTAGCTGCCCTGGTGATAAAGGAAGCGGAGCGTTCGTGGCGAAGCCTGGAGCTAACACTGACTCCCGGCCGATGCATTAAGGCTGCGGCAATTCCACATGTTTTTCCGGCCAATGAAAAGCTTGTTCTTCTTCTCTTTCAGATGGAAGTTGGCGGCGTAACAGGAGATTTCAAACTGGTTTTACCGACATCCTTCGTGGGCTTCTTGCTTCGTCACCTGAAGGCTGCTCAGTCTAAGAAAGTGTCGAATGCGAGAGCTCCTGCTACTCCTAATTTGCGAGAGCGGTTGCTGAACTGCAAGTTTAGAGTTTCAGCGGATATGCCACAGATGCGAGCGCTGGTGAAAGACCTTGCGGGACTGAAGCCCGGGATCATCCTCAGAATAAAGTCGCCAGTTATGAATGCAGGCAGGCTCACGGTAGAAGGAGTCGATATATTCGAGGCCATACCGGTACGAAGCGGCAAGATGAAGGCTGCTCAGCTTACAACTCCCTCCCACGAAGCCGCTGTAGTTAAGGAGTAATTATGCCAGATGAAAATCGCAGTGAGGGCACCGACGGCAGAGATCCGGACAACTCGACAAACGAGCGCTCCGAAGAGTGCAAACCAGCAGATCCGGCAATGGAGCTGGAGGGCATAGCACAAGCATCGAGCCCTGTACTCGATACCGTCAATCTGAATTTAGTGATGGGCGTGGAACTGAATGTGACATTGCGGTTTGGGCAGCGGATACTGTCACTGCGCGAGGTGCTCGACTTGACAAGCGGGTCTGTTATCGAACTTGATCGTCAGGTAGAGGAGCCAGTCGAACTGTTGTTGGACGGCAAGATTATTGCGCGAGGCGAAGCAGTGGTGATTGACGGCAATTATGGATTGCGGGTAACGGATGTTCCACAGCCGCTTTCTCAACAGATGTTGGCGTGAGGAGCGGAGGCGGGAGAGATGATGGATGGCGCTATGAAGCTGATACAGTCGATTTCGACGCGCACATGGGCAAGCGGGTTTAGGACTGTCGTTTGTGGAAGCGGCGGGTGCAGCCAGCGGTTGAGTGAACGGCAACTCGCAAATCGGCGTGTTGGCGTCATGATGGGAGAGCAGTGGTACTGTAGTTATCGCTGCTTTGTCTCTGCTGCAGAGAAACAGTTTGCACAGTTACTTGCACAGGGATCTACTAGCTCTAATCACTTGCCACGTATGCCGATCGCTCTACAAGTACTGAGGCGTGGCTGGCTGAGTAATGAACAGTTCAAGACAGCTACAGAAGAGCAACGGAAGACATGCGATGAGATGGGAGAAGTCCTGGTTCGACTCGGCTATGTGAGCGAGCAACAGATAACTGCAGTACGTGCTGCGCAGTGGGGGCGCCCAATATTTTCGGTTCCTGCCCCCACGCTGACGGCTGGGGTTTACGTACCACTTGCGTTGATCCATGCCTTCGCAATGGTTCCGGTTCACTATGTCGCAGCAAGCAGTCAACTATTGGTCGGCTTCGTGCAGGCCATCGAGTATGGAGTTCTGTGCAGCCTGGAAGAAGTCAATGGGTGCACAGCGCAGCCATGCTTTATTAGTGTTAGTGACTATCATGCGCAAGTGCAGGCTCAGGCGAAGCAGAGTATTGCGGAGGAACTAAAGTTCGATGACGTGCATAGTTCGACAGATATGGCTCGCATCGTTTGCAGTTATGGCGTACTGATAAACGCAAATCGTGTGGTGATCGTACGCTGCAAAGAATACGTGTGGGTGCGTCTGAAGAGTGCAGTTAAGGCAGTGGACATTCTCTTTAAACCAGGCGGCACCAGGCAGTCAGATCTGTTGGACACTCCGTGAGAGAGCCGAAAACCTGAGATGAAGTGAATGCGGATCTCTCTCATCCCGTTCTCATTCAGAGTTGGCATTCCACGTGCATGGAATGTGTGCGAGGTTGTCCAATGAACAGTGGGTACTATGCAGCCTGCACCGGTTTGGTCTCGCGAGCGGAAGCGCTGGATACCATCGCCAACAACCTGGCCAATTCCAGCACGACTGGCTTCAGGGCGCACCACAATGTATTCAGCTCAGTGCTTGCTGCTACGAATCAAGACTCCTTATCCCTACTGAACCAGGATGTGAATGATTACGGCATTCTGAGCGGCACTCGAATGGATGGCACCCAGGGCACTTTTTCCAAGACAGGCAACGATCTTGATGTAGCCATAGAAGGGCCAGGCTACTTCGCTGTACAGACCTCCGCGGGAGTCAAATACACTCGCTCTGGGAATTTCCGCATCTCCCCGAATGGCCAACTCACAACAGCGGCTGGAGATATGGTGCTTGGAGACAACGGACCAATCACGCTGGTGGGAATGCCCATCACTATCGGAGCGAATGGAACGATCTCCGTCGACGGCGCAGTTGCTGGGCACCTAAGCGTAGTTGAGTTTGATGCTGCAACGGCTCTGAAAAATGACGGAGGTATGTACACAACTGCGCCAGCCGGAACTGCCAAAGTGGCAACTAGCTCCAGCGTGCGCCAGGGGATGCTGGAAAACTCCAACACCAATCCAATGACCAGCGTAGTGGAGCTAATCGCAGCGCAAAGAGAAGTAGAAACAATGCGCCGCGTCTTGACGGTATTCAACTCTGAGATGGACAAGACTGCTTCACAGGATATTCCGCGCGTTAGCTAGAGCGTGATTGTGGAAAGGATTAAATAAATGTTTCGTGCACTTTATACGGCAGCCAGTGGCATGACGGCGCAACAACTTAACCTCGACAACATTGCCAACAATCTTGCTAACTCCAGCACGTCTGGCTTTCAGGCGCGAAGAGTGCAATTTTCCGATCTGCTATACCAGAGCGAAATCATGCCAGGATCGGCGGCAACGCAGCAGACGACGATGGCGGCAGGCCTGCAGATTGGACTTGGCACACGTCCGGGCGCAACAGAAATCATCCAGACACAGGGTGCATTGGCTACTACGGGCAATTCCTTGGATCTTGCTATCCAGGGAGCAGGGTTTTTCCAGATTCTATTGCCCAACGGCGAGATTGGCTATACGCGCGCTGGCTCTTTTCATCCCGACTCCACCGGTGCGGTGGTGACGGCTGACGGTAATCCACTGCAGCCGGCCATTACCATTCCTGCTGATGCCATCAGTGTGACGATTGGGAGCGATGGGACAGTTAGTATCACACAGTCTGGCCAGACGCAGGCGTCGCAGGTTGGGTCTATTCAAACCGCACTCTTCGTCAACCCCGGCGGGCTGAATAGCATTGGTAATAATGTATACCTGGCAACGGTTGCATCTGGTGACCCAGTTATCGGTACACCCGGCGGCGCAGAGGGATTGGGATCTCTGCAGCAAGGGATGCTGGAACAGTCCAACGTCAGCGTAGTGGATCAGTTTGTGCAAATGATTCTGGCGCAGCGCTCTTACGAGTCGAATTCGCGCGTGGTAAAAGCTGCGGATGAGATGTTGCAGCAACTAAACCAGTTAGCACAGTAGTAAGACGAGGATCTTATGTGTACACGATATATCGCAGCAATTAATTTGTGTGTGATATTGACGACTATAACAGCACAATCTGCTGCAAAGCGGAGCTACGAGTTGTCGCCAGAGCAGATCGGCAATGCTATTGCAGTAAGTCTGAATGAGCTCGGAGATCATGTAGGGCGAGCACGCATCACGCTGCCCGGTAAAGTATTTTCTTCTTCCCCTGATCCATCACTATCAATCAGTTCAATTGCTACCCTTCATGAGGGGGACGCGAAAAAGGACGCTGAACCGCGTTCTGCCTTGCGGATGGTCTGCCGCCAGCCGAGTACGTGCGTGCCGTTCTATGTCATCGTGAGTTGGCCTGTCGACTTGAAGCTAATCGGCAGACATCCCGGCGTGAAGGAGATGGCGGCTGCTACTACGAAAGTAAATGTAGTCATGCATGCAGGAAGTCGCGCCACACTGATGTTGGACGATGACAGGTTGCACATTCGAATTATGGTCATGAGCTTGAGCGATGGTGCTGCCGGCAGCTCCGTCTGTGTGATTACGCCGGACCGAAAACAGCACTACGTGGCGCAGATAATCAGTGCAGACCTGTTGCAAGGGAGTCTTTAGAATGCGACGTGTCTCGGTGAGTTATTTCGCAATAGCCTGTCTTATGTTGTTAGATATTTCAGCCAACGGTGTAATCAAATCGAAAGGGCATGCAAGGAGTTCTGAGCAACTGCGCACAGCTTATGTGGAACGGTTACGGCAGAGCATTCCCGTTGGCGCTGAGGAGCGAGTCGTGGGCAGTCTCTGGACTCCACACAGTATGCTCTCTGATCTTGCAGCGGACTATAAAGCTCATCAGCTCAACGACACCATCACCATTCAGATTGCAGTACAAACAACGGCGGCTCAGTCTGGCACGGTAAATACTTCGCGCGCATTCTCTACCAGTTCCGGGATTACAGGCATCATGGGGAGTGCACCAGCGTCGACAAATCCTTTGCTGGCAGGGCAATCCTCCACTGCATTGAAAGGTTCAGGGCAAACTGCGTCAAACACGACATTCACGACAAGTTTGACGGGGCAGGTGATTGCAGTGTTGCCGAATGGCAATCTTATCGTCGAGGCGCAGCGCGCCATTCTGTTGAATAACCAGCACGAGAACATCATCGTACGCGGCATGATCCGTCCTGGCGATATTGGTCCGAACAATACCGTGGCATCGGCTGCTCTGGGGAACTTGGAGATCGAGATGAAAGGGAAGGGTATCATCTCGGACGGTGTTCGCTCGCCTAACTTTATTACCAGGTGGATCCAATGGATATTCAATTTCTAACAGGGAAAAGGTGGCATTTGCACGGGATTCGTTGCAATCTGATGCGAAGGGGAATGCTGCTCGCAGTACTCATGTGCTGTACCACTTCGCTTGTTGCTGTGCAATCGAATCGCAAGGTGCTGATCCGCGACGTGACGCAAATTGAAGGCGTCAGGGATAACCAGCTGGTGGGCTATGGTTTAGTGATCGGTCTGCGCGGCACAGGGGACCGCCAGCAGACGTTCTTCACTGTGCAGACACTAGCAAATACCATGCAGAGAATGGGCGTTCAGATTGCACCGGGCGTAGTCGTTGTGAAAAATGTAGCAGCGGTGTTTGTCACGGCAGAGCTGCCGCCCTTCTCGCGGCCAGGGATGAAGCTGGATATTACCGTGTCATCCGTTGGTGATGCCAAGAGCCTGGAAGGTGGAGTTCTGCTGTTGACCGCACTGCGCGCGGCAGATGGCCAGGTGTATGCGGTGGCGCAGGGGCCACTGACCATCGGTGGGTATTCAGAAGGAAGTGCCAGCAACGGCAGGACAGTAAATCACCCGACGGTGGGAAGAATTTCATCAGGCGCTGTGATTGAGAGAGATGCCGCTGTCGATCTACGAGAATTCCGTATAGTTTCTCTGCTGTTGCTGAACTCAGATTTTACTGCGGCACGGGATGTGGCGGAGATCATCAATAAAGAGTTCAGCAGGCCAATTGCGAGCGTAATCGATAGCCGCCGCGTGGACGTCAACGTAGCAGCTAGTGGTGAATCATCAGTGCCTATCCTAATATCGCGAGTGCAGAACCTGGCAATCCAGATACAGCCGCCCGCGAAAGTAGTTGTAAACGAACGGACGGGTACGATCGTCATGGGTGGTGATGTGAAGCTCTCGCCAGTCTCAGTGATACACGGCAGCCTAACAATACAGGTAGAGACGATGCAAATGGTCTCACAACCACCAGCATTTTCCAGTGGAACCACGGTGACTGTACCCCAGACCAGGCTAACGGTAAAAGATCCGCCTGCTCAATCGATTCAATTGGAAGAAGGGGCGAGCGTGGAAGATCTCATCCGGGGATTACATGCGATCGGGGCGACTTCGCATGACATTGTGGCGATTCTTCAGGCAATTAAATCGGCTGGTGGGCTGCAGGCCGAACTTGAGACTATCTAATGGGAGTGAGGCAAGCATTGAACGAAATGTTAGTGCCAGTGACAAATAAGAGTGTTGAATTGGCAACCGTAGGGACTCAACGCAAACAGTACGCAAAAATTGATCAGTCTGCCAAGGATTTTGAATCGCTATTGCTAGGTAATTGGCTGCAGCAAGCTGAGGAGAGTTTCGCAAAAGTGCCCGGCGGGGGGAGTGAGGACGAGGCTGATGATGCAACGAATCAATTACAGGGTATTGCGATGCAAGCCCTGGGTACAGCCATGACCGCTGCCGGTGGTGTTGGGTTAGCCCGGGTGATCTCGGACCAGTTACACACTGTAGAACAATCTGCAGCAGCCGCCAAGGGAAGACGACAGATCCAATAGTTGCAAATTATTTATTTGCAATGTGTTGCACGGATGCCTAGAAGATTATCCTGATCTGCCGATAGACGTATCGGAATTTCAGGAGGATTGAGATGAAGATAGAGTTAGCCAGCCCGACGATAAGTCAGCCGGCCATCGAACGGAATTCAAAGTACGCACCCGGCAGCGGCTCGTTGACTATAGAGGCAATTGAATCGGACCGGACGACGCTTAGTTCGGACAGTTTAACTGTTCAATCGCTAACGCATAAAGCATTGCAGACCCCGGTAGTGAGGCAGCATGTAGTAGATGCGGTGAAGCAGCAAATTGATAGCGGCGAGTACAAAGTAGCTGTAGACAAAATCGCAGAAGGCATCATCGCTGAGAGCAACGAATAGCGGAGTAAGCAGCTCGTAGTGCATACAGGGAACCAGGCAGAGAGGAAGACAGGATGAAGGGGGAAGCATCCGAGGCACGTGACGCAGCTGCCATAGTTTATCTGCAACAACTACAGTTGTTGGCTGCAGAAATTCAGGTCGCGATGAAAGCGATCGCCAGCAATGCACTCTCAGTAATGGAGGAGAGTGTTGCTAAGCAGGAGATGCTTTGTGCTGTGCTGAGGGAGAAGGCGAAGACGATAGGTGACGGTCTGCGTTCGCCGGTGCAGCGTATTCCACACTGTCCAGATGACACCATTGAATTCAGAATCATGACTACCAGCGCAGCCATTCGCGAGCTAAATTTGCAATATGCATCATTGTTGAAACATTCCGGTCGATCAATTCATCTGCTGGCATCTCTCTGCAGAAGTCAAGCTGGCCAGATTCGAGAGGATCGTGGGACCAGGTCGAAGCGTCAGACCTGGTCCTGTGAAATGTGAACCTATGTCGCTCAATACTTCACTGAATATTGCCGTGCAATCGCTCTTGGCGGATACTGGCGCTCTGCAGGCTACAAACAACAATATCGCCAACGCGAATACTGCAGGCTACTCACGGCAGACCGTTGTGCTGCAGGAAGCTGTACCGTCCGCAGATGGTGAAGGCAACGGTGTAGTGCTCGAGGGGTACCAGAGTATCCGCAGTGAAGTACTGCAGCGGCAGATAGAACAGGAGACGCAGGAGAATGGTTCCGCTGACGCTCAGCTAACTAACCTGCAACAAATTGAGACGGTCTTCACGACATCTACGCAGGACATTGGCACGCAGATGTCGGCTCTCTTCTCCAATATTTCCAGCTTGTCAACGGATGCCAGCAGCTCCTCGCTGCGACAAGCTGTGCTTGCATCGGCCCAGAATTTGGCGACAGCTTTTAATACAGCATCCAAGTCCTTGACCACTCAGCAATCTGACCTAAATACACAGGTCACGCAGGATGTGAGCCAAATCAACTCGATTACGAAGCAGATTGCAGAGCTGAATCCGCAGCTTGCTGCATTGGCGAGAAGTGGTCAGGATGGCGGCACACTACAGGATCAACAGGACCAGTTGGTGTTGAGCTTGTCTAAGCTGACCTCCGTATCCGTTACGCAGACGGAGAACGGCGAAACTATTACCACTGGTAATGGGACTGCGCTCGTAGTGGGTGGTGACAATTTCACATTACAGACTACTGCCGGTAGCGATGGTATGACGCATGTGGTGGATAACGGGGGGGCTGACATCACAACGTCTCTGACAGGCGGCGATCTGGGTGGAACTATTACTGTGCGAGATCAAACCATACCTGGATTGCTCAGCCAGCTTGATACCCTAGCCAGCCAATTCGGTGCCGCGATGAATACTGCACAGTCACAGGGCGTTAATGCAGATGGCATGACGGGTGGCGATCTCTTTAATGGAGTAGGAATTAAGGATGGAGCAGCGGGCAATATTGCTCTCGCCACAACTGATCCAGACGCGATCGCTGCCAGTTTGGATAGTTCATCCGGCGGCAACGGGAATATTGCGAATCTTACAGCGGTCCAGAATACAAAGCTGTCTTCTGGAGCTACACCTAGTGACGCTTATGCCAACCTGGTTTATCAAGTGGGGAACCTGACCGCCAATGCAAACGCGGAATCCACTGCCACTAGCGCTAGTTTGGTGCAGTTGAATGATCAGCGTAGCTCACTCTCGGGTGTGTCGATCGATGAAGAGTCGGCCAATTTAATCCGGTATCAGCAGGCATATGAAGCTGCCGCGCGCGTTGTGACAACGATCAATAATTTGTTTGAGATCACCATGAGCATGGGCACGAATGCCGCCTCATAGCAGCAGGTAGAGCCTTACCGAAAGGAAATTGATATGCGCGTTACCAATTCAGTCGCAGATGTGCAGTATGCTATGCAGCAGAGTGAGCAGTTACTTGCGACTGCACTGCAACAGGTCTCCACCAGCAAGCGCGTAAATCAGCTATCTGACGATCCTTCTGCGTCGGCCAATATGGTGCGTTCACTCGCGGATTCCGCCAAGGTGGATCGTTACACGAGCAATGGAAATTCCGTGCTTGCTAAGTTGCAGGTGGCTGATTCAGCACTGAGTTCAGTCGTAACCTCAATGAACCAAGCAATCACTCTTGGTACCAGCGGGGCAAACAGCACTCTAACAGATAGCAACCGGGAATCTATCGCAGCACAGGTGCAGGGAATTCTGAGCAGTGTGATTGCTCAGGCAAATACAACCTGTCAGGGAAGCTACGTCTTTGCAGGATCTGACAGCGGCACTGAGCCCTTCACCGCGGATGCAACCAGCGCTAGCGGCTACAGCTACAACGGCAACAGCACTGTGAATCAGGTGCAGGTGGGCGACTCCATCAGCGTGGCCACAAACATACCGGGAGACCAGGTATTTACGGATGGCGCCAACGTGATTCAATCGCTGGCTAACCTGGTTACAGCTCTACAAAGCGGAACGCTCGCAGATATTGGTACTGCTACGACTGCGGTATCTACCGCTCTCAATTATGTAAGTCAGCAGCGTGTTCCTCTGGGCAATGCAGTCTCGCAGCTAAATGCGCAGGAGAGCTATCTAAGCCAGGAGACGGTCACGTTAACATCGCAGCAGACCGCGTTGGTCGGTGCAGACCTGGCGACAGCTGCCACCAATCTGTCAGAGGCAGAGACGACGCATAGTGCTGTGTTGGCAGCCGCTGCAAAGGTTTTGCCGCAGACCCTGCTTGATTATCTGCGATGAAGAAAAATAATTGAAACGCCCATCGAGTATGGCCGATAAGTTCTCTGTCCAAAAGCGGCCCTCCTCGACAACAACGCGGTTCAACTCCAGGCCAACGTCGATGCCGAGTTTAGAACAAAAATTTTGGCAATCAAAAGGAGTATCACCAATGGCACTCACAATTCTGAATAACATCTCCGCGCTGAATGCGGAAAACTCACTCTCATCCACGCAAGCCAACCTGCAGAAGACGCTGACCCAGCTTTCCACCGGACTGAAGATCAACTCAGGTTCGGATGACGCCGCCGGCCTTTCGATCGCCAACGGCATGCAGGCGAATATTGCCGCACTGACGCAGTCGCAGCAGAACGCCAGCAACGGAGTCGGCATGTTGCAGACCGCCGATGGTGCACTGTCGCAGGTCACCACGTTGCTGAATCGCGCTGTAACCCTGGCCACCGAGGCATCGTCTGACAATCTCACGACTGGAGCTGGCAGCCAGGCCGATGCACTGAACACTGAGTTCACCTCCATCATGAGTGAAATTGATCAGATTGGCGCCTCGACCAATTTCAACGGACAGGCCGTGTTCTCCGCTACTGATCCAACGACCAACACGGTGTTCATCAGCGATGGAACAACCTCTGGAACCGCTAACACCACCATCGCGACGACGATCAATGCGCTTTCATCCAAAGCGCTGGGACTCGACAAGTCGGACTTGTCTAACACGGCGGATGCACAGACCGCATTGTCCTTGGTGAATACCGCCGTCAACACAATCTCCGCACAGCGCGGAGTAATTGGCGCCTCCGCTAACCGGCTACAGGCCGCCAGCACTGTGATGAGCGCACAGGTGCAAAATCTGACCAGTGCGTCCAACAGCATTCAGGATGCCGACATCGGCAAGACGGTTGCGAGCATGACGCAGTACAACATCCTTCAGTCCACCGGGATGGCGTCGCTCCAGCAAGCGAACCAGGCACAGCAGGCAGTACTGAAGCTGCTGCAGTAGTCCAGGGCAGAGACTGAGGTGACGGACGTGTGCCGTCACCTCAGTCTCTGTTGCAGTATGTATTCCTTTGCCATCCTGCCGACAGGCTAAACTCATGAGCTCAGTATCCGCTGTCAACTCGTTACTTGCATCAACTGATACCTCAACGTCATCGGTTGATATTAGCTCGATTCTGGCTGCTGCAGCCGGCGTAAGTACCTCTGCAATTGATGTGAGCTCGGCAGTGACTGCTGCGCTCTACGCAGATCGTGCAACGGAGCGGGTATGGCAGGCTGAGCAGACGACACTTGCGAGTCAGACCACGGCGTTGACCGCGATCCAA
>JARLFX010000169.1 GCA_031296355.1 Acidobacteriaceae bacterium | reverse complement strand
GGCGAAGAGTGCGAGATCGTCGGCTTCCGCGAGACCCGCAAGACGGTCTGCACCGCCGTTGAGATGTTCAAGAAGCAGCTGGACGAAGGTCTGGCAGGCGACAACGCAGGCTTGCTGCTGCGCGGAATCGCGAAGGAAGACGTAGAGCGCGGCATGGTCCTGGCGAAGCCGGGATCGATCACGCCGCACACGGTCTTCAAGGGCGAGATCTACGTGTTGAGCAAGGAAGAAGGCGGTCGTCACACGCCGTTCTTCAACGGCTACCGTCCGCAGTTCTACTTCCGCACGACGGACGTGACGGGATCGGCGCAGCTGCCTGAGGGCACCGAGATGGTGATGCCGGGCGACAACGTCACGCTGGAGATCACGCTGGGCACGCCGGTAGCGATGGAGAAGGGTCTGCGCTTCGCGATTCGCGAAGGCGGCCGCACCGTCGGCGCCGGTACCATCTCCGAGATCATCAAGTAATTCGGGGCGCAGCGAAGAGCGTATGTTCTTCGCTGCGCACCAAAAAAGTTTGGCAATACCAAGTTTGGTTGAGATAGGAAAAGCACATGGCTGGTCAGAGAATTCGAATTCGGTTGAAGGCGTACGACTCTCGCATCCTGGACACGTCCACTGGTGAGATCGTGGACACGGCGAAGCGTACCGGCGCACAGGTTGCAGGCCCGATTCCGCTGCCGACGATGAAGAACAAGTATTGCGTGCTGCGTTCGCCGCACGTCGACAAGAAGTCGCGCGAAGCATTTGAGATCCGCACGCACAAACGGCTGATCGACATCCTGGAGCCGACGCAGCAGACGGTGGACGCGCTGATGAAGCTCGATCTGCCGGCAGGCGTCGACGTCGAGATCAAGACGGTTCAGAAGTAAAGAGCTTTTAGAAGGAACGCAGGCCGTAAGGCATGCAGAAGCTACAACCCAGCAACACCTACAGTGCGTTCTGCGCATGATGAGGAGAGGAAGCTATGGCAGTTACAGGATTGATTGGCAAGAAGATTGGTATGACGCAGGTGTTCGACGAGCGTGGCGATGTCCACCCGATCACCGTGCTGAAGGCGGGTCCCTGCGTGATTACGCAGCTCAAGACCGCAGCCCGCGACGGCTACGACGCCGCGCAGGTTGGCTTGGTGGAGTTCGTGAAGGCGAGCAAGATCAACAAGCCGATGACTGGCCACTTTGCCAAGTCCAACGTCCCCCCGGTTCGCCTGGTAAGGGAGTTTACGCTTGAGTCGGCTGACGGCACGGCGAGCGACGTGAAGGCTGGCGATCAGATTCTGGTCGACATCTTCTCGGACGAGAAGTACGTCGATGTAATCGGCACCTCCAAGGGCCGCGGATTCGCCGGTGTTGTACGGCGTCACGGTTTCGGCGGCGGCCCCAAGGCCCACGGCCACATGTTCCAGGTGCAGGGTTCTATCGGTGCATCGAGCTTTCCTTCGCGCGTGTTTCCCGGTCAGCGTATGCCTGGCCACATGGGCGCGGAGCAGGTCACGGTTCGCAATCTTCGCATCCGCGGTATCGATGTGGAAGAGGGCCTGCTGATGGTGGAAGGCGCAGTACCGGGTGCGCGTGACGGTTACGTGTACATCTCCAAGGCGAAGTCGCCGCCGCGCGAGCGCCGTGGATTCGCCGGCTCCGGTACGGTCGATCCGCTGAAGGCTTCCAAGAAGGCATCTCCCAAGAAGAAGTAGTTCCGGGTAGATGGCGTAGAGCAGATAAGTTTGAGCCGCTGCAGTGTGCGGCATGAAAAGAGAAGGACGATGGCAAAGATTGATGTAGTCAAACTCGATGGGACCAAGAGCGGCCAGTTTGATCTGGCTGACGAGGTCTTCGCAGCGAGCGTGATCAATGAGCCGCTGATGTGGGAGGCGGTGAAGCACTACCGCGCAGCCCTGCGGCAGGGTACGGCCGCAACCAAGAACCGCAAGCTGGTCTCGGGCGCAGGCAAGAAACTGTGGAAGCAGAAGGGCACCGGTCGCGCACGCGTCGGTTCCATCCGCACTCCGCTCTGGCGTGGTGGTGGTACGGTTCACGGACCGCAGCCGCGCAGCTACGAGTACGCGTTCCCCAAGAAGAAGCTTCTGGGTGCGTTGCGCTCCGCTCTCGCCACCAAGCTGGCCGACGGCAAGCTGATTGTGGTTGACA
The DNA here is from genome assembly GCA_031296355.1 of Acidobacteriaceae bacterium. Next base: position 13,500 of record JARLFX010000169.1, on the reverse strand, counting down.
CGCTCGAAGTGGCTGAAGCCAAGACCAAGAACTACCGCACCGCGCTGAACAAGCTTGACGCCAAGCGCACCGCGCTGCTGGTGGAGAGCTCGCAGAAGCTGACCGATGCGTTGTATCTCGGTTCGCGCAATCTGCAGGGTGTGGATCTGGTGCTCAGCTCTGAGGTTCATCCCTACGATCTGCTGCGCCACGACAGCGCCATCTTCTCGCAGGATGCGCTCTCCTCGCTGCAGGAAGTGCTCAAGAAGTCCGTATCCAAGCGCCGGCTCGCCGCGCAGAAGGAGGTCGCATAAATGTCGAATCTCTATAGCGTCATTCGTCGGCCGCTGATCACCGAAAAGGGACTGACCGTGAAGGAAACGGAAGGCACCCTGGTATTTGAGGTGGCTCCGACCGCGACCAAGACAGAAGTGAAGAAGGCCGTGGAGACCCTGTTCAAGGTCAAAGTGGCAACGATTCGTACCGCAAACGTGGAAGGCAAGGAGCGCCGCCGCGGCCAGTTCGCCGGCTACCGCCCCGACTGGAAGAAGGCGTATGTACGCCTGAAGGCCGGTGAGAAGATGCCGGACTACGTCAACAATCTCTAAGCAACGAATAGGGATCAGGGAACAGTTTTAGAAAAATTTGCAGGTGCCCGATAGCGCAGAGCGCTGTGGGCGGGCAAGGGAAATAAGACGATGCCGATTAAAACATTTAGACCGATTACACCGACACTGCGTTTCAAGACAACGCTGGTCAACGACGACATCACGACGGACAAGCCGTACAAGCCGTTGTTGGGTGTGAAGCAGCGTACCGGCGGCCGCAGCAGCGCCGGCAACATGACCATCCGCCACCAGGGCGGCGGGCATAAGCAGAAGCTTCGCCTCATTGACTTCAAGCGTGACAAGTTCGGTATCCCGGGCACCGTGGCGACGATCGAATACGATCCGAACCGCAGCTCGCGCATCGCACTCATCAGCTATGCGGACGGCGAGAAGCGCTACATCATTCAGCCGATTGGCCTGAAGGTTGGCCAGAAGATCATGTCCGGCCCCGAGGCCGACATCCTGGTCGGCAACGCGCTGCCGCTGAAGAACATTCCGACCGGTACGATCCTGCACAACATCGAGCTGCGTCCCGGTAAGGGTGCACAGATGGCGCGCTCGGCCGGCGCACAGGTCAACCTGGTCGCCAAAGAGGGCGATTATGCTCTGCTCAAGCTTCCCTCCGGCGAGACCCGCAAGGTGCTGGTGGACTGCATGGCGACGATCGGCCAGGTCGGCAACACCGACCACGAGAACGTCACCATCGGTAAGGCTGGACGCAACCGCTGGAAGGGCATTCGCCCGGCCAACCGCGGTGTCTCCATGAACCCGGTCGATCACCCGCACGGCGGCGGTGAAGGCAAGACCTCTGGCGGTCGTCACCCTGTGACGCCGTGGGGCAAGCCGACGCGCGGTTACAAGACTCGCAACAATAAGCGGACCGATGTATTCATCGTCAACCGCCGCAGCAAGTAAGCAGTTTCAGAAGGTTTTCAGCAAGTTTAGCGTTACGGAGTTTGACTGATGGCACGTTCCACGAAGAAGGGCCCGTTTATTGACGGGCATTTGATGACGAAGATCAATGTGATGAACGCGGCAAATGACAAAAAGGTGCTGCGCACCTGGTCGCGCCGCTCCACCATCCACCCCGACATGGTTGGCCACACCATTGCCGTGCACAACGGGCGCAAGTTCATCCCGGTTTACGTGACGGAGAACATGGTTGGCCACAAGCTGGGCGAGTTCGCGGCTACGCGGCAGTTCCGCGGTCACTCCGCGAAGGCTGCCGAGACAACGACCAAGCCGAAGGGTTAGGTGCTTCGCGCGGGCGGTTGCTTTGCGCGGCGGCACAGTGAGTTTTGCAGTTCAAGTTTCGAGAGTGCAGTTTTAGGCACGAAGGATTGAGTGATGGCACAGGCAACAGTAAATACGAATGAGTTCCGCGCCGAAGCGAAGTTTCAGCGCACCAGCCCGCAGAAGGCGAAGCTCGTGCTGGACATGATTAAGGGCCTCCGCGTGGAGAATGCTTTGAACACCGTCCACTTCACGCAGAAGCGCGTTGCGCCGATTGTCGAGAAGGTTCTGCAGTCGGCCGTGGCCAACGCAAAGCACCTGTCAGACGAGCGCGGCCTGGATGTTGACGTGGATAACCTCTACGTCAAGACCGCGATTGCCAACGAAGGCCCGCGCGCCAAGCGTATCCGCCCTGCCCCAATGGGCCGCGCGTTCCGCTACCAGCGCCGCACGGCACACATCATCGTCACGATCGCGGAGAAGAAGTCGCCCGAGACGTTGAAGGCGGAAGCAGCTGCTCCGGCAGTAGTGGAGGCAGTTGCAAAGCCCGCAGCCCGCAAGGCTGCCGGCAAGCCCGGAACCAAGGGCGCGACCAAGGGAGCCGAGGCGAAGACTGCCACGGCGGCCCGGAAGAAAGCAGCCGCTCCGAAGAAGTCTGAAGAGTAAACGAGTTTTTGCAGCAGTGAGTTTGGCAGTACGCAGTCAATAGATTTGCAATGAGCCGGTTGCTCAACAGCCGGAGAGGATGAAGGAAGCGATATGGGACAGAAGGTCCATCCGTACGGATTTCGACTCGGCGTCAACAAGCCGTGGAAGTCGCGCTGGTTTGTGGAGCGCGGTTATGACAAGCTGCTGGTCGAGGATGTGCAGCTCAAGAAAGAGCTGCGCGAGAAGCTGAAGGCTGCTGGCGTGAGCTCGGTTGAAGTCGAGCGCCCCGGCAACAAGCTGCGTCTCATCATCCGCACCGCGCGTCCGGGCATCATCATCGGCCGCAAGGGCGCGGAGATTGACAAGCTCAAGGCCGACCTGCAGAAGCGCACCAGCCGCGAGGTGTTCATCGACATTCTCGAGGTCAACAAGCCCGAGCTTGACGCTCAGCTGGTGGCCGAGAACATCGCGCTGCAGCTTGAGAAGCGCGTCAGCTTCCGCCGTGCAATGCGTAAGAGCGTGGACTCTGCTCTGCGTTTCGGCTGCAAGGGCATCAAGGTTCGCGTCTCCGGCCGTTTGAACGGCAACGAGATCGCGCGTTCCGAGTGGTATCTCCAGGGCCGTCTGCCACTGCACACGCTGCGCGCCGACATCGACTACGGATTTGCCGAGGCGCACACCACCTACGGCATTATCGGCGTCAAGACCTGGGTCTATCGCGGCGATATTTACGAGCAGAAGAAGCGTCAGGTTCCGCCGGTCATTACAACAGGCGCGTTCTAAGCCGAGCACTAGAAGTACAAAAAGATTGAGCTGGAGTTTGTTATATGTTGATGCCCAAGAAAGTTAAGTACCGCAAACAGCAGCGCGGCCGCATGTGCGGCAAAGCGTGGCGCGGATCCGAGCTGGCCTTTGGTGACTACGGTCTCAAGGTGCTCGAGTGCGGATATATCACCGACCGCCAGATCGAAGCGAGCCGTATCGCGATGACGCGTTTCATCAAGCGTGGCGGTAAGGTTTGGCTCCGTCTGTTCCCGGACAAGCCGATTACCAAGAAGCCTGCCGAAACCCGTATGGGTAAAGGTAAGGGCGCGCCAGACCACTGGGTCTGCGTGGTTCGTCCCGGCAAGCTGCTCTTTGAGATGGAGGGCGTAACGCCCGACGTCGCCAAGGAAGCAATGCGTCTGGCCGCCCACAAGCTGCCGCTCAAGACCATCTTTGTGCAGCGCCACGATGTGAAGGTTGTGGCTGCAAAGTAAGTTCTGCAAGTTTAGTCATCGCCACGGCAACAAGCGTGGCTTGAAGGAAAGAAGAGTATGGAACTCGATAAGCTGATTAGTTTGAGTGACGCGGAGCTGAAGCAGCAGGAGCAGCAGTCGGCGGAGCAATTGTTCCGCCTGCGCTTCCAGAAGAGCCTCGGCAACAATGAGGGCATCAAGAAGCTGCGCACGCTGAAGCTGGATATCGCCCGCATCAAGACCATTGCGCGGCAGCGCGAACTGGGCATCGTCCAGGCGGTACGCGCAGCGAAGCCCGCGGCAGAGCCCGTGGCCAAGGCCGCCAAGGCGAAGAAGCCGGCAGCCGCCAAGAAGACAGCCGCTAAGAAAGCGGAGAAGGAATAAGCCATGGCAGAAGCAACCGCAGTGAAAGCAACCACCGAGGCCGCTGGCCATCGCAACGAGAAGGTCGGCGTCGTGGTTTCGACCAAGATGCAGAAGACTATTGTGGTCGAGATCGAGATGCGCAAGGCTCATCCCAAGTACAAGCGCGTGATGAAGTCGAACAAGAAGTTCTATGCGCACGACGAGCAGAACTCTGCCCGCATCGGCGACGTAGTTCGTATCCGCGAGACCCGCCCGCTGAGCAAGTTGAAGCGTTGGCAGCTTGAAGAGATCGTCCGGCGCTCGGCGCTGGCCACTCTTCCTGATGTGAAGGACGACGTAGTCGTCGCGTAAAGTTTTACCGCCTCAGGGCGGATGGTTTTGGACCGCGGCCAAGCGCAGTGCGCTGCCGCGAACGGATAGGAGCTCGATATGGCAGTTCAAATGCGTACGATTCTTGATGTGGCCGACAACTCCGGCGCGCGCAAGCTGCAGGTCATCCTGCCGCTGGGCGGCGGACTCGGCAAAAAGGCTGGCCTCGGCGACGTGGTTACCGCTGCGGTGAAGGAAGCTTCACCCGACGGTACCGTGAAGAAGGGCAAGGTAGTGAAGGCAGTGATCGTGCGTACGCACAAGGAGTATCGCCGTCGCGACGGTACATACATCCGCTTCGACCAGAATGCCGCTGTCGTGATCAACGACGCCGGCGAGCCGGTCGGAACCCGCGTCTTTGGCCCTGTGGCCCGCGAACTGCGCGACAAGAAGTTTCTGAAGATCGTTTCCCTCGCGCCGGAAGTCATCTAGTTCCGGTTCAACAGCAACACCAGGCGGATTCCGGCTCCGCTGCAATAGATCGCCGAGGAGGAGAACACTATGGCAGGTATCAAGATCAAGCGTAACGACCGCGTTGAAGTGATCGCGGGCAAAGACAAGGGCAAGCAGGGCCGCGTTCTCCGCGTCATCGCAGACAAGAACCGCATCCTGGTTGAGCACGTGATGATGGTGAAGAAGCATGTGAAGCCGAACCCGCAGAAGAACATCAAGGGCGGCATTGCAGAGCAGGAAGCGCCGATCCACATCTCGAACGTGATGTTGCTCGACTCAGAAGGAAAGCGCAGCCGCGCAGGATTCAAGAAGGAAGGCGACACCAAGGTCCGCATCGCCAAGAGCAACGGCCAGGCCATCGCCAGCAAGAAGTAAGAGTTTAGAAATCAAAACTGTAACAAGGGATCACCCCACGTAACGGTAGACGGGTTCAACCCACTCCGGGACCGTGAGAAAAGAGAAAAGACAATGGCATCACGACTAAACGAGAAGTACAACAAAGAGATCAAGAGCTCGCTGCAGAAGGAGCTCGGCCTCACCAACACCATGGCCGTGCCGAAGATCGAAAAGATCGTCATCAACATGGGCTTGGGTGAAGCCACACAGAATGTGAAGATCATGGATCCGCTGATCGCCGATCTCGGCGCCATCGCCGGCCAGAAGCCGATCATCACCAAGGCGAAGAAGTCCATCGCGGCCTTCAAGCTGCGTGAAGGCATGCCCATCGGTGCAATGGTAACTCTGCGCGGCGACGTGATGTACGAGTTCCTGGACCGCCTGATCTCCATCGCTCTGCCGCGCGTGCGCGACTTCCGCGGTGTCTCACCAAAGAGCTTTGACGGCCGCGGTAACTACACGCTCGGCCTGCGCGATCAGCTGCTCTTCGCCGAGATCGATTATTCGAAGGTCGACAAGACCAAGGGTATGAACGTGACCATCGTGACGACCGCACAGTCGGATGATGATGCGCGCTCGCTGCTCAAGGCCTTCGGTATGCCCTTCCGCGTCGGCGCAGCCTAAGCAGCGCCGTAGCAAACAAGTTTGAGATTGCACTACAGAGAGTGAGAAAAGATCATGGCAACAACTGCAAAGAGAGTGAAAGACGCACGCAAGCCCAAGTTCAAGAGCCGCCAGCATAACCGCTGCCAGCTCTGCGGCCGTCCGCGCGCCTTCCTGCGCAAGTTCGGCGTCTGCCGTCTGTGCTTCCGCTCGCTGGCGCTCAAGGGCGAGATTCCAGGCGTCGTCAAGTCCAGCTGGTAAGTGCATACGCTCGCGCTGCGGGCAAAACAATTTTCGCCTGAGTGAAGTTTCTCAGGCATGCAACAGGCAATAAACGTTCCTGCTGGTTCTTCGGCCAAGGTCGAAGCGAACGGGGAATGAAGGAGACAGAATGAACCTGACCGACCCAGTAGCAGATTTTCTGACGCGCATCCGCAACTCCATCCGTGCGCGCCACCAGAAGCTCGATGTGCCTGCTTCCAAGCTGAAGGCTGAGATCGCCCGCATCCTGAAGGAAGAGGGCTACATCGCCAACTACAAGGCCACCGAAGAAGACGGCCACAAGATCATCCGTGTGTACCTCAAGTACACCGCGTCCAACGAAGCCGTGATCCGCGACCTGAGCCGCATCTCGCGTCCCGGTTGCCGCGTGTATGTTGGTCGCGATGAGATTCGTCGCGTACAGGGCGGTCTCGGTATCTGCATCCTCACCACGCCCAAGGGCGTGATGACCGGACGTCAGGCGCGCCGCGAAGGCGTTGGCGGCGAGATTCTCTGCGAAGTCTGGTAGTCCTGCGCGGGCGGCGGATTGCGCATTGCGCTTCGTTGTCCGCATGAACGGTTTCGCTCTGCCGGATACACTTCGGTAGAGGGCAAGAAAAGCATCGCAGCGCGAGAGCGCTTGAAGGCTGCAGTGGAACGAAGATCAGATCGCTGATCGCCGGGACTCGCAAGCCATAAGGATTACGAAATGTCACGAATTGGAAAACAGCCGATCACCATTCCCGCCGGCGTCAAGTACGTGGTGGATGGCGGCGTCGTCAAGGTCACGGGCCCCAAGGGCAGCGTGGACGCACTTCTGCCCCATGGCATCAAGCTGACGGAGAAGGACGGCATTCTGCACGCAGAGCGTGAGAATGATTCGCAGGCAGCCGTTCACGGCCTGGCTCGCGCACTCGTCTTCAACGCAGTGCAGGGTGTTACCGCCGGTTGGACGAAGGAGCTGGACATCGTCGGCATCGGCTACCGTGCAGAGCTCAAGGGCAAGCGCACCGTGGTCTTCACCCTCGGCTATTCGCACCCGATCGAGTTTCCGCTGCCCAACGGCATCGATGTTGAGATCGACCCGAAGCAGCTGCACGTGACGGTGAAGGGCATCGACCGGCAGAAGGTTGGCCAGGTGGCCGCCGATATGCGTTCGCTGCGCAAGCCGGACCCGTACAAGAACAAGGGCGTACGTTACTCCGACGAGAAGCTGAAGAAGAAGGTCGGCAAGACCGGCGCGAAGTAGGCCGCGCATAGCGGGCGTCTGAGCCCGCTGCGGCCATCCTGAGCGTAGCGAAGGATCTGTACCACTAACTTGAACCGAACGGCGTTCCACTGGGCCGCCGCTATTAGGAAGGAAGACACAATATGATTCAGCAGAAGCAGAGAAATGTAGTTCGTCAGCGCGTCCACACGCGCATCCGCGAGAAGTTGAGCGGCACCGCAGAGCGTCCGCGCCTGAACGTGTACCGTTCGCTCAACCATCTCTACACGCAACTGATTGACGATGCAGCAGGCACGACCCTGGCATCGGCCTCCACGCTCGCCGGCAAGATCAAGGCTGGCGGCAATGTGGCAGCTGCCAAAGAGCTGGGCAAGCTGATTGCGGAGAAGGCAGCGGAGAAGGGCATCAAGAAGGTGGTCTTCGACCGTGGTGGCTATCTCTACCATGGCCGTATCAAAGCGCTGGCTGAGTCCGCGCGTGAAGCTGGTCTCGAGTTCTAAGTAACGCCGCGTGCAGTGTGCGCGGGCAAGGAAAAGTTTTGGGTGATGCTTAAGCACACCGGAAAGATGGACAAGGATATGGCAGTCATAAAGAAGAAGCTCGATGCCAACAAGTTCAACCTGAAGGATCAGGTGGTCTCGATCAACCGCGTGACCAAGGTCGTCAAGGGCGGCAAAAACATGTCGTTCGCGGCGCTCGTCGTTGTCGGCGATCCCGGCGAAGGCGTGGTGGGATACGGCTCTGGCAAGGCGAAGGAAGTGCCCCAGGCGATTCGCAAGGGCATCGAATCCGCCAAGAAGAACCTGTTCAAGATCAACCTGACGGAGACGACGATTCCGCACCAGGTGCTCGGCCACTACGGCTCGGGCGAGGTGCTGCTGAAGCCGGCCCCTGAAGGTACCGGCGTCATCGCTGGCGGCGCGGTTCGCGCCGTGATGACCTCTGCCGGTGTGCAGAATGTGCTGACCAAGTCACTCGGTTCGGCCAACCCGCACAACGTCATCAAGGCGACCTTCGACGCGCTGATCCAACTGCGCGATCGCGAGGAAGTTGCTGCTAACCGCGGCAAGACAGTTCAGGAACTGTAAGCGAAGAGATTTCAAGCGCGGCGCAGAGTCGCTGTCGCAGTGAGGAAAAGCGTTATGGCAGAGAAAGCAATGATCAAGATCCAATATCATCGTTCCAAGATCTGCACCCCGGTGAAGCACAAGCTGGTGGTGAAGGGTCTGGGCTTCACGCGGCTCAATCAGGTCGTTGAGCGCGAAGATACGCCGAGCATCCGCGGCATGATCGCGAAGATTCCGCACCTGGTCCGCGTCGTCGAATAGTTTTCGGCACGCGCAATACGCACAGAGCAGCGTGCAGGCAACAACACATAAAGCGAGTCGGCGAGGCAATGACCTCACCGGCGTTGAGCGAGGAAATCATGGCAACTAAGAATCTTTCGAACCTACGGTCGCCCAAGGGCGCCAATATCAACAAAAAGCGCGTCGGCCGTGGTATGGGCTCGGTGGGCAAAACCTCGGGCCGTGGCCACAAGGGCCAGGGTTCGCGTTCGGGCTCCAGCCTGATGCGCGGTTTTGAAGGCGGCCAGATGCCGCTGCACCGCCGCCTGCCGAAGCGCGGCTTTACCAACATCTTCCGCGTGGAATACACGGTCCTGAACCTGGACCGCATCGCCGAGCTCAATGACACCGATCTCACGCTGGAAAAACTGGCGGCGCTCGGCTTCACCAAGCGCAAGGGTGGCCTCATCAAGGTGCTCGGCAACGGCGAGTTGACCACGGCTGTTACCATTCATGCGCACAAGTTTTCCAAGACGGCGCAGGAGAAGATCGAGAAAGCCGGCGGTACGGCTGTTCTGGTCAGCTAGTTTTTTGTTCTGCGAAAGCGCAGAGCATTGGCCGGTGAGCGGGATACGCAGGTAGACTGCTCTCTGGCATTGATTTGAAGGTTGGGTTCGCGCAGGCTGGAGTTCATCGCAACTATGCTGGAAAAGATCGCTAATATTTTTCGCATTCCGGATCTGCGTAAGCGGGTTCTTTTTACACTTGGTCTTCTGGCCGTCTATCGTATCGGCGCGCACATCCCCACGCCCGGTATCAATGCTGACAGCCTGATGCAGTTCTTCAACCAGAACTCCGGTTCGGCGCTTGGTCTGTTTGACATGTTCACCGGCGGCAACCTGCGCAAGCTCACCGTCTTCGCGCTGGGCATCATGCCGTATATCACCGCCTCCATCATCTTCCAGCTGCTCACCGTTATCTATGAGCCGTTGGCAAAGCTGCAGAAGGAAGGCGAACTTGGCCGCCGCAAGATCACCCAGTGGACGCGCTATGTCACGGTGCTCCTCGCGGTCATCCAGTCCGCCGCCATTGGCCTTACCCTCACGCAGACGCAGACCGGCCAGTCCATGGTCACCATGCCGCGTTACGAGTTTCTGCCGCTTTGTGTGCTGACGCTTACCACCGGCACGGCCTTCATTATGTGGCTGGGTGAACAGATCACCGAGCGCGGCATCGGCAACGGCATGAGCCTGCTGATCTTCACCGGCATCGTCGTTGGCCTGCCCCGCGGCATCTGGGAACTGTACGACAAGGCTCACAACCAGGCATGGGGCGCCTTCACCATTCCCGCGCTGGCCCTGCTGGTCTTCGGCATGATCGCCGTCGTCGCCTTCATCGTCTACGTGGAACGCTCCGAGCGCCGCATCAATGTGCAGTATGCCAAGCGCATCGTGGGTCGCCGCATGATGGGTGGCCAGTCAACCCATCTGCCGCTCAAGGTAAACTCCGGTGGTGTGATGCCGGTCATCTTCGCCAGCTCCATCCTCTCGGCGCCGTTGCTCTTCGCCCAGGCGCAGTGGGTGCAAAATATTACCTGGATTCGCAGGATCGTGGAGGCTCTCCACCCCGGTGAGCCGTGGTACGAGCTGCTCTATATGCTGGCGATCGTCTTCTTCGCCTACTTCTACATCTCCATCGTCTTCCGCCCAGACGATATTGCAGACAACATGCGTAAGTACGGCGGGTTCATCCCCGGCATCCGTCCCGGCAAGCGCACCTCTGATTTCATCAATGATGTGTTGACCCGGTTGACCCTGGTGGGCGCCGTATACCTCATCATTATCTCGATTATTCCGACACTGCTGATCAGCGGTATTCACCTGAACCACCTGATCCTCGTAGGGTCATTCTTTGAGCGACTGCCAACCTGGGTCACCAACGGTCTGGGTGTCAACTTCTACTTCGGCGGCACATCGCTGCTGATCGTAGTCGGCGTCGCTATGGACACGATCAATCAGGTGGAATCGCAATTGATTATGCGTCATTATGAGGGCTTCTCCCCGAAGAGTGGCCGCGTCCGCGGTCGCCGGAGCTGGTAATATGTCGCACGCTGCGCAGGCCGGGCAATCTGCAGCCAGCACCACCAGCTTCACTCCCGGCCCAGTGCTTCTGCTGGGAGCGCCTGGAGTCGGTAAAGGAACTCAGGCCAAGGCACTGGTAGAGATCTGGAAGGTTCCGCAGATCTCTACCGGAGACATTCTCCGGGCCATCAAAAACGACCCCATCAAGGCGCAGACGCCGGTTGGGCGCGTGGCCAAAGAGCTGATGGAGCAGGGCCTTCTGGTTCCGGACGAGCTGGTCAACGATCTGGTTGCCCTCCGCCTGCAGGAGCCGGATACTACCCGGGGCTTCATTCTTGACGGCTTTCCCCGCACCTTGGGGCAGGCAGAGTGGCTGGATGGGCATCTGGCCTCCAGCCTCGGCACAGACGGCCAGAAACGGCCTCCTGTCGTTGCCCTGAGCGTAAATGTCGGCTATAATCAGTTGTTGCGTCGCATAACTGGGCGGCGCAATTGTCCTGTCTGCAAGAGCATCTACAACGTTTACACCCACCCTCCTGTCATCGAGGGTATCTGTGACCGCGAAGGTGCAATTCTGGAACAGCGGACCGACGACACCGAAGCGATTTTTGCAGAGCGGATGCGGACATACCAGGCGCAGACGGCTCCGGTGATCGATCATTACCGCGCACTCGGACGATTTGAAGAGTTAGACGGTGAGCTGGCAGTGGAAGATGTGACTGCCCACATCCTGAGTGCGCTTGTGCGCCTCCGGAGCTAAAGTGTCGCGGTGATCGCGGCCGGGAACAGACGGGGATAGTAAGCAAGTGGCAATCATGATCAAGACGCCGCAGGAGATCGCGAAGATGCGACGCAGCGGTGAGGTTCTGCAGAAGGTATTACACGCTGTGCGTGAAGTGGTGGCCCCCGGGGTCTCCACCATGGATCTGGAGAAGGCGGCAGCCAGCAAGATCGCTGAATTCGGCGCGACGCCGGCCTTCAAGGGCTATCACGGTTATCCGGCGTGCCTTTGCACCAGCGTTAACGACGAGGTGATTCACGGCATTCCCTCGGCGAAAAAGATTTTGGCCGAAGGCGATGTCGTTTCGGTCGATTGTGGTGTGGTTCTGGATGGTTTTTATTCGGACAGTGCGGTGACGATTCCCGTTGGCAAGGTATCGCCGGCTGTTCGCAAGCTGCTGGATGTAACCGAGCAGTCGCTCGCAGCGGGCATTCAGGAAGCGCAGGTAGGCGCCACGATCGGCGACATAGGCGCCACGGTGCAGGAGGCGATTGAAGCGAACGGCTTCGGCATTGTTCGTGATTTCGTCGGTCACGGCATCGGTCGCAGCATGCACGAGGACCCGCAGATTCCGAACTACGGAACCCGCGGCAAGGGGCCAAAGCTGCGTGCAGGCATGGTGCTGGCGATTGAGCCGATGGTGAATATCGGCAGTGGCGATGTAAAGGTTTTGAAGGACGGCTGGACCGCGGTAACGGTAGACGGAAAATGGAGCGCTCACTTCGAGCACACCGTTGCAGTCACCGAAAGCGGTCCAGTGATTTTGACCCGGTAGTAGTTTCAACAAGGAGCCCGATTGTCGAAGGAAGACGCAATTGAAGTGATGGCAGTGGTTACCGAAACGCTGCCCAACGCGATGTTCAAGGTGGAGCTTGAGAACAAGCATGAAGCGCTTGTGCACGTCTCCGGCCGGATGCGCAAGAACTTCATCCGCATCCTCCCCGGCGACCGCGTCGCCATTGAGCTCAGTCCGTACGACCTGAAGCGCGGTCGTATCGTGTACCGCTACAAATAAGATTCCGCGGCAACCCATCGCCGCGAGATGTTGTACCCGAAGGAAGCAGGGAATAATCAATGAAGGTTCGTGCATCAGTAAAGAAGATTTGTGACAAGTGCAAGGTCATCCACCGCCGTGGCGTGGTGCGTGTGATCTGCGAGAACGCCAAGCACAAGCAGCGCCAGGGCTAATTCCCACGGCGCTCGTATTTGTGCGAGGACTCAACAGACGGGTTATCCCGCTTCTTGCGAAGCAAAAGGGCTAGTTAGCCGGAATCAAGGCTTGCGATGAACCCCGGGTGAACACCCAGAACCAGTGGCAGGCTTGATGGCCGGCCACGTAACCGCGAAGGATGCATTGGCATCCAGCGCATAAAGAGAGAAACCCATGGCACGTATTGCAGGCGTCGATCTACCGCGGAACAAGCAGGTACGCATCGCGCTCACTTACATCTACGGCATCGGAGATCCCCGCGCCGCCAAGATTCTCGCCAAGGCCGACGTTAGCCCGTTCGCCAAGGTGCAGGATCTGAACGAAGACGAGGTCAACCGCATTCGCCAGGTCATCGAGCAGGAAGGCAACATCGAAGGCGATCTCCGCAAGGATATTTCGCTGAACATCAAGCGCCTGATCGAAATCCAGTCTTATCGTGGTCTCCGTCACCGCCGCGGCCTGCCGGTTCGCGGTCAGCGCACCCACACTAACGCTCGCACGCGCAAGGGCCCCCGCAAGGGCACCGTTGCCGGCAAGAAGAAAGCGACTAAATAATGGCGACCCAGAAAGCTGCAGCCGGCGCCGCCAAGACCGGCAAGAACAAGAAGTTCAAGAAGCGCGAGCGGAAAAATGTTCCGTACGGCCTGGTCTTCATCCAGGCTTCGTTCAACAACACCATCGTCACCATCACCGACCAGCAGGGCAACACCCTCAGCTGGAAGAGCTCGGGCTCGCTCGGCTTCCGCGGTTCGCGCAAGGG
>JARLFX010000168.1 GCA_031296355.1 Acidobacteriaceae bacterium | reverse complement strand
CATTGGGTTGTACTCCGCCTCGGATACTCCCTGCTGGGAATTACCAATCACCCGGCAACCGCCGAGGCTACAGGTTTGGAAGTAGACAAGCTGGATCGCAGGTTTGTGAAGAACTATATGGAAGCCTATCTCGACAGCTACAAAGAGACGGTAGGAACCGGCTTGATGGGGAAACGTGGCATCACCTACGTGATTACCGATAGCTGGGAGGCAGGCTCGCAAAACTGGACTGACAATATGATTGCGCAGTTCAAGAAGCTGCGTGGGTACGATCCCAGCCCATGGCTACCAGTACTTGCCGGACACGTGGTGGAGAGCGCCGCGGCCAGCGACAAGTTTCTCTGGGACTTCCGCAAGACGATTGGCGACCTGATAGCCACCGAACATTATGGCCAATTGCAGACAACGCTAAATCAGCGTGGCATGGGTCATTACGGTGAATCGCACGAGGTTGGGCGCGCGTTTGTTGCCGATGGCATGCAAGTAAAGAAGATGCTTGAAGTGCCCATGAGCGCAATGTGGACGCAGTCTCCTGGCGTGAACAACGAAACCTATGGCTACAATGCCGACGATCGTGAATCGGCTTCAGTAGCGCACATCTATGGGCAGAATCTTGTAGCCGCGGAGTCGATGACGGCCGCGGGAGCGGCCTGGGCGTGGTCGCCTGCTACGCTGAAGCCGACAGCCGATCAGGAATTTCTGAACGGCATTAACCGCATTGTGATTCACGAATCCGCACACCAGCCGCTGATTGGGAAGGTGCCGGGATTATCACTCGGGCACTACGGACAGTGGTTCAATCGCAACGAGACATGGGCCGAAGAAGCTGGTCCGTGGATCGACTACCTGGGCCGCACAAGCTACATGCTCCAAGAGGGACACTTCGGCGCGGACCTGATCTACTTCTACGGCGAAGACTCCAACCTTACCGCGATCTTTGCCAATAAGGCACCGGAAGTTCCCGCGGGCTACGGCTTCGACTACGTCAATGCCGACGCTCTGATCCACGAGTTGAGCGTCTCCGAAGGACGCGTCAAGACGCCTTCCGGAATGTCTTATCGCGTTCTGGGGCTCGATCCGTACAGCCAGCACATGTCGCTGCCTGTGATGCGCGCCATTCACAAACTGGTGTTTGAAGGCGCTGTGGTTGCAGGGCCAAAACCGATTGACGATCCCAGCCTTGCCGACGACCAGGCAGAGTTCGCGAAGTTGAGCGGCGAACTGTTCGGCGACGGGACGGGAGTTCATCAGGTCGGCAAAGGCACGGTCTACGCGGGCCAGAATCCAGGCGATGTATTCAAGGCGATGAAACTGGCGCCGGACTT
>JARLFX010000020.1 GCA_031296355.1 Acidobacteriaceae bacterium | reverse complement strand
TGCGAATCACTGCGTACATGCAAACCTCCAGCGTTTTAGGGCGCGAAATACCGCAGCCTATGCGCAAATCCTTTTCAAATCTTGGTCGGGGCTAATACCGGAACAGCGCTGAATTCACGCCTTCAACCAGACCCAAGCCGCGATCATCCACGCTCGGTCCAGCCGTTTTCCACTGCATCCCGCTTGAGCAGGATGGGCTGTATCGCCAAACTTAAAAAGTGTAGCGTTTTCCAGCCCTTTGGTCAATTCCAACCTCCCAGAATCGGCCTTTGCACCACTTCCGGTGCTACTCCGAATTCCCCTGCCTCTTCCCCTTCACCGGCATGATTCCCACCGGCTGCGGCGACCCGTCCGAAGGCCCAATCGCCCCCGGCAGCTGCACCAGCCCCTCCGCCTTCTTCCGCGCCGGTGCCACATAGCCCGCATCCGGCCGCCACCGCCCCTTCGCATCCTGCATCAGCGGAACGATCCCCGGCTGCGCCCCAAACGGCGAGTGCCGGTCATTCCCGAAGAACGTTGACCACATCCGCCCGTTCTTGTCGCGGAAGAAGTTCGCATGCCCAGCATGCGGCACCGCCAGGTAGCGCTCGCTCCACGGCCCCGCCAGCGAAATCGCCGTCGCCACGTACGTGTTGTAATCCCCCAGCACAAAGTCCGCCACGCACAGGTTGTACACGCCGTGATCCTTGAACATGTACACGCCCTCGAACCCAACCTCCCTGCCGCTCGCGCTCGCAATATGCCGGTAAGGCTCCGCCAGCCCGCTCATATCCGGCTTCATCTTCGCAATCCATCCGCCGCCATACAGCGAATACACCGTGCCGTCGTCATCCTGGAACAGCGACGCATCAATCCCCGGAGACAGCGGCTCATCCGGCTTGATCGCCACCACGTACGGCCCCTCCGCCTTCCCCGAGGTCGACTTCAGAATCGTAATGCCATGCCGCGGCACCGAGAACGGTATCCAGAACGTGCCCTTCAGGTAATGGATCTCCGGCGCCCACAGCGGCCGGAACGGCTCGCCGTCGCGCAGCGTGATCTCCTTCAGCCACGCGCTGCCGTCGCGATCAATATTCCACACCACCGTAGATGCCCGCGGCTTATCCCGCACCGGCGACCACTTCACCAGATCCGGCGACTTCCACACCGACAGGTCCGAAGTCACCACGCTCGACTCCGGCCCTCCTGTCGTGCCCGTCATGTAATAGTTCCCATCGCCCGCCAGCACGATCGATGTATCCCGCAGAAACTGGTTGAACAGCGGCTTGATCTCCGGCATCGCCAGCCCCGAAGGCTCGTTCGTCCGGAACCCCGCCGGCAGCGCGCCCTTGGTATGCAGCAGCACCGTCGGATTCAGGTGCGCCGGCCCCGTCGCGTCAAACAGTTGCAGCGGAGCAGCCTCCGTCGCCCGCAACTCCACCGTCAGCTCCGCTGGATTCAGCGGCTTCGCAATATCCGCCGCAAAGCTCTTGACCGAAGCCCCCAGCTTCATCGCCCCGCAAGCCTCCGCCGGACAAGGCGTCTCCGCCGCCTTCACTCCATCCAGCACCGGCATCTGACGCACATCGCCCTGCAGATCGCCCAGGAAGATCACGCGGTCCACCACCGCATCCGCCGCCACATCCGGCACCGGAACGCGAAACTCCGCCATCTCTCGCTTGTTGTCAGACGATTGCCCTGCCTGCCCCTTGATCATCAGCGATTCCGCCAGCGGCAGATGCAAACTCGCACCCGGCAGCGCTCCTTGCGTATGCCGTCCATGCGGATACTGTGGCTCAAACCGCACCGCAATCCAGTGCGGCGCCACCACTTCCATCGTGTAAGGCGTCTTCACACTCTGCGCCAACGCACCCGGCGCAACCATCATCAGCACAGCAATAAAACCACCAATTCTCATGCCGATAATTTTATCCTCAGACCTCTCCACCACGAGCCCAACACTCATTTTGAAGGTGTCATTCTGAGCGCGCCCTTGCGCGAAGAATCCCGACAACCCCTCGCGTCACCCATGCCGCATCAAGCTTCCGCTACACCGTTTTGTTTGTCATTCCGCAGCGCAGCGGAGGAATCTGCTTCTCGTCTTTGCCTTTCTTTTTATGCCTCGCTTAGTAGCCTCGGCTTCAAAGCGCAGCGAAGAATCCTGACGCTGCCCCGCATCGCCTCCCTGTTGCTCTAAGGTAGGTGCGGGCTTCAGCCCGCACAGTACAAACCGTCACGAAACCGGGCTTCAGCCCCTGAGGTACTCTTTCGTCCACCCGCCTCGCACACCCCTACCAGTAGTACTCACGATCATCGGCGAACTCGCCTGCCGCGATTACCCGCCTCAGATCATCCATGTCTTTCGCTCTGTAAAACCCGACGCCTCCCCATACGAACGGCATCTCGCCTTTCCCATCAGCAGCAAAGATGAGCACCTCATAGCTGTGCCCAATTCCACCCTTCTCATAGTGGATGAACCAGCGCTCTCCACATGATCCGGCAAATACCAACCGCCGCCGGGGCAATCCAGGGAAAATGATTACGTCTGTTTCCTGATATCTCTTTCCCGGGTCCGCCAACTCGAACTTCTGTTCCCTGGTTACTTTTGCAAAACCATTTCTAAGCGATTGCGGCATCGCCTTTGTAGAAGCTATGACGCTGCAACTACCATCGAGAACATGCTGCTTCTCTTGTGCCGATAACGTCGCATGAAACCTCACAGATTCGTTCGGAATTGCCGTCCCACCCAACTGCTGCCCATAGACAACAACACCCGAGAAGAGTGAAGCCGCAATCAATACGCCAGTTAGGTATCTCATGGCATTCAGCCTCCCTTTAATGAAATCCGCCCCATTATCTCTTATTAGTTTTTATCCGCCTTGATCCGTTCTTTCCGTCCAATCCGTGCTGAACGCCTTTAAATCCCAGGATCCCCGTCAAGCCTTCCCCACCCGCGCATTCTCAAACAACCAAACCCCCAGCACCCAGATCAGCGGCTCAATCGGATGCCTAAACCGCGCCTGCGCGGTCACAAAGTAATACGTCAGCGGCAACAACAAAAACGCCCACGCGAACAATCCCGCCGCCGGCACACGTTTTCGCAGCGCCAGCCCCAAACCCATCAGCCCCGCCAGCGAAATAAAGCAGTACGACATCTCCCGCGCATACTCCACCGCCGGATGCCGGTCCAGCGGCTGCGGCACGCTCACCCAGAAAAAATAAAACCGCGTCGCCGAGATCGCCAGAAAATGCGCCGGGTCCGCCGCAATCGCCGCCTTCGCCTGCGCTCCGCGCATCTGCACATAGCGCAGCTCGCCCAGCTCCGAATACAGCCGCAGCTGCCTGGCCGATTGCATCGGATGGTTGTACTCCATCAGGAACCCCATCGCGTCCGGCCCATCACCCAGTGCCAGCTCCGCGCCAAAATTACTGCGCAGCGGAATGAACGCGCCGAACGCCTTCCAGTTCCGCATCGCCCACGGCGCAATCACCGCGCAGCACACCGCCGCCGCCACCGCAGCGCGCATCGCCGCATGCATCCGCCGCCGCGCACCCAGCAGCAGCCACACGCCGCACACCGGCAAAAACGCCAGCAGCGCCGGATTGCTCAGCGCGATCAGCCCCCACAGCAGCCCAAACAGCAGCCATCGCCCCAGCGTCTGCGCATCCTCATCCCCGGCCTGCACATTCTCGCCAATCCGCCGCATCCGCAACGCCAGCACGATCACCGCGGTCAGCAGCATCGTGCTCAGCGTCATCTCCCAAATCCACTTCACCGCATACTGCATCGCCGCCGGATGCAGCGCCCACAGCCACCCCGCCCACACGGCATTCCGCCGCCCAAAGCAGCGCGCGCCAATCTCGTACACCAGCACCGCCGTCACCGCGGAGCAGACGGAATTGAACGCCAGCAACCAGAACGCCGCCGCGCCGGTATACACGCCAAACACTTTGAACGCCGCCGCAATCAGCAGCGTATACAGCGGCGGAACCCACGCCGTCGGCCCCGTATGCCCGGTGAACGGATCGCTGTAGCCGAACCCCGTCACCAGCGCCCGCGCAATCCTCCCCATCTCCCAGCCAAACTGGAAGTGATCGCCCGCCGCCCGCACGTGATACATATGCGCCAGCAGAATATAGGCGAGCCGCACCCCCAGCGCCGTCCAGAAGAGTGCGCGCGGTGCCTTGAATCGCGAAGTTGCAGGAGCCGTCTCAGTCACTGATTGACCATTGTCTCAGACCCCTTGCTCCCTAATCCGCCCATACTTCGGGTGCCCCATATCTACGCGGCTTCATCGCGGAGATGTGGGATAGCGTCGCGAAGCGGCGCCCGCGCTGAGCCTGCCCTGAGCGAAGTCGAATGGGCGCGCAAATCTCTCCTCACCCTCAATCTCACCTGAGAAATCAGGCAGCCCATGGATGCCCATAGCGCCCATAGAGCAGTCATGCACTATCCATGCAACTACCGGGCGTCATCCATGACTCATCCACAAACCATCCATGAAAAAACACGCAAAACCAAACTTTCTCTGGAAAGTTTGGCGTAGTTTCCATCCAAAATCGCTACAATTAATACAGGAAGTAAATTCCAGCCGCACCGGGCGAAGATCTTAACCCATTGCGAATGAAATATTTACCCGTAAATATCTTGTTTCCAAATATTTAGCCGCAACACCATAGGCTAAGTAACTGCAAACAAGATATTTAGCTTTTAGATAGGGAGGGGGGTACCAGCCAATGCATAACGCCTACGCAGAATATCTAGGAGATCGTGATCCCGTCGCCGTGCTCGCCGCCACACCCGGCATTCTCTACCGCGTTTTCTCCCCGTTATTGGCCACCGAAGCAGGGCAAATCACCGTGAACACGCCCTCAGAGCCCGGCAAATGGAGCCTCCGCGAAGTACTGGCCCACCTCGCCGACTGCGAGCTTGCCTTCGGTTTCCGCTTCCGCCAGGCCCTGGCAGACCCCAACAACGTCATACAGCCCTTCGACCAGGACCAATGGGCCCGCCACTACGCGCCCTACGACGCGCCCTCCGCCCTCGCCACCTTCGTTACCCTGCGCAACTGGAACATGCTCCTGCTCAATGGCCTACAGCCGCACGACTGGGATACCCCCGTCAACCACCCCGAGCGCGGCACCGGCACCTTCCGCGATCTGGTGGGCCTTGTCGCCGGCCACGACCTCAACCATCTGCAGCGCATCGCCCACTTCGCACCCTCCGGCACCGCATAATTGCCTTTCCGGTGGAAAATCAGGTATTCTAAGAACTCAGCAGCAGGCCCTGTCCGCTTCATGGCGGGTGTCGAAAGCGAGTTTGAGTCCAACGGATTCCTCTCCCACTGCGCAAATTCATCCGTACAAAAAACGGAACGGAGCAAAACGTTATGGCACAGGTATGCGATCTCTGCGGCAAAGGCCCGCAGTTCGGCA
>JARLFX010000167.1 GCA_031296355.1 Acidobacteriaceae bacterium | reverse complement strand
GGCGCAGTTTGACCCAATATCGGTGGCCCGGTATACTCGATATTGCAACAACGCGGGAGTAGCTCAGTGGTAGAGCATCGCCTTGCCAAGGCGAGGGTCGCGAGTTCAAATCTCGTCTCCCGCTCCAAACCGCCCTCCGGTGTACCCGGGTTGGCTACGGCGGTTCGGAGCGAACACAATTTATTTAAAGGCAGCCCTGCCAAGGCGCGGTACCCAAGTGGTAAGGGAGAGGTCTGCAAAACCTTTATGCGCCGGTTCGATCCCGGCCCGCGCCTCCAAACTTGCATCAATAAAATCAATGGTTTCATAAGATTAAGGTCGTTTTCCACTGCCAACCACAGGTGTGTCTTTTTCGCACTCAATCGTGGTCAATCGGAGAAAATTGGGCTCGATTGGGGAGGGGGTCGGACCAAAACCGGACCGTACTTGCACCAAATAAAGTGCAAGTATCAATAAAGACCCGTGCTTGCCTGCGCGATAACTTCGCAGTATCCATCGAGCGCGAGAACATCGGCAGCGAGCGTGGCGTGAAGGCCCTCGGGTCTCCGCAGAAATCCGAAAATGATGTTGCCGCTCGGCATCGACGAAGCGATGCTCGAACTCTCGGATACCTCTTCGACTTCGACGACTCCCGATACAGCGCACCTGGCCGCACACCCAGTTCCTCCCGCATCGAAACTTTCAACCAAAAGCTCGTGAATGACTGATCCCGGATCGGTCTCCGATTTTTCGGAATTTCATGTGATCCCAACGATTTCCCTATCCTTGAACTCCGGGCTCAGATTGATCTGCAACTCTGCCACGATGGCATCGCGTTGATCTTCGGGAATTTCGGCCAGCAGATATGTAATCAAATCCTCTTGCCGACTCTGGCCGAAAACCATGCGGTAAATCGCGAGCGCCTGCCGCAGTCCATTCAGACGCTCGACCTCGCGGCTGAACGGCAGGGCGGGAACATGCCTCTCAATTTTGGCGTCACCGGGGAACAGTCAGTAAGGCACTAGATCGTTTTCCAGCTGTGATCGACCCTTCTTGCCTAGCTCGAACGCCGTTTCCCAGACATCCGCGCCTTCATCGCGTAGCGCTTCGGCACCAAATGCATCAGCAACGTTCTTGCGAACCGCGTGTCCTTTATAGCGATGTATCCGGCCCTCGCGTTGTTCCAGATCGACAGGGTTCGACGGCAGGTTCCAGTGGGTAATGGCGTGGCAGTAATGATGAAAGTCGAGACCCTCCTGCCCCACCGAGGTTGAAACAAGTACGAACGGCCAGAATGGCGAGTTGAACGCTGCGCGCACACGCTCCTTGCGTGTCGCCGGAGACGCGCCATCCGAGACGAGCAGCGGTTCTTCATCCGAGCGGTCATCGCCGAAGCGCATGGCGAAACGGATGCGCATCGGTTCGGGCTTGACGTTTATCTCGCGGGCATAGCGGGGTGCGGTGACTTCATCGATCCGCAGAGACGCCGCGCGGATCGTGAGCGCCGCAATGAGTTCTGCGCCCAGCTTTTCCGCGATTTCGTCGGGTGGCAGCGCCGCAACGCTGAGAGACTCCCGGAGTACATGGGCGTATTCATCCAGCACCGCCTGAAGCCCGCCCGCATGAGCATATTCCAGGACGCGCTCCCAGTACGGTTCGCCGGAAAACTCCGTCCTAATGGCTTCGATGACTTCCGCATGATTGAAAAGCGTGAGAAAGGCTCTGCCGGAGCGCGCTGTGACATCGCGAAGAGGCAGGCACGTCGCGGGTTCTGTGCGGCTCGCACGCGCAAAGGCGCGCATTGCAGCCGTGGCCGGGGCAGCTGAGGCCGCGAGGGCCAGAACGCTTGCGAGATCGTCCGGCGGGGTGCCCAGGCGCTCTTTACCGCTACGAATGGAATCGAGCGTCTGCTTCGCGTGCTCGACATGGCTCGACCAGCCAGCATCTTCCTCGCCCATTTCTGCGCCGGCCCATGTCTGCGCCAGATCTGCGCGGTCCCACCATTCTCGCGCCGCGTCGGGGAACTCTGCAAAATCGAGGAGCATCGGCGCGAGCCAGTACCAGCGGTCATCAGTGCCGGTAGTCGCCTCCTGTGCGATGTCCAGCTTTTCGAGCGCGATTTTAATGCGGATGATGAATTGCGCGCGCACCTCCGTCGCGGTCAGATTGGCGCTTCGCGCCAGCGCTCGCGGGTCGCAGTCGCGACCGAATGTGAGACACGGGTAAACGAGCAAAAGCAGGGGCAGGCCTGTCGGGCGGTCGTCTGATATTCCGAAGCGCAAAAGTCCGCGCTGTTTTTTCCAATTGTCTTGCGTCAATGGCCCGCGCGGGGTGGCCGCCCGCATCATGCGGCGCTCCGCCTCGTATGAAAGAAGAGAAGCGACGGCGCGCGGAACCATGTGCCAGGCGGAGAATACCAGTCGCTTTGTCACGCCGTGCAGTTCGGGCGCGGCGAACGGTCCTTCGAGGGTGTAATAGCCAAGCGCCGGCGGCATCCAGAGCAGACGCCACAGGCCGCGGTCAACGGTCTCTGAAAGTAATTCGCGCAGACGCGGATTCGCAGGCTCGATCGGCTTATAGGCGCGTGTGCAGTCAAAGTCCAGAAATGTCTCAGGAAACTGCCTTACAAGGCGCACCATCTTATCTTTTTCCGGCGCTTTGCTGAATGCTTTCTTCAGGGCATAGTTATCCATGAAGTTGAACAGGTAGTCGATCAGATGGTAGCGGAATGGTGTTGTCGGCGAAAAAGGGCCAGATCTCGTTCAGCATAATAGACTTGAACTCGTACTGCAGTGTTTACTTGTGATGGTGCGGCGAGGATGTCGAAATAGCGATATATGATTTATTAAAGAGTCTAGAAATCGTTTCCAGACTCTCTTATAAGCCTAAACACGCTTGACTGGTCGCTTTTTTTGGATCATAATTACCTCATACATGAGTTCTTAAGCGACTTAAGGCCTCATACATGAGTAACACACCATGGCAAAACCACAGCATCGCACCTATTCCCGCCAGAACCTGGAAGCCCTCGAACTGCTCGCCCAGGCGATCCGCGCCGGCAGAATCGGCCGGAAGATAACCATACGAGAAATGGCCAACCGGGCCGGCATCTCGCGATCACTCCTCCAACGAATTGAGGACGGTGACCCGAGTTGCGCGATCGGCGCCGTCTTCGAGGCCGCCGTCATCGCTGGCGTCTCCCTATTCGACGCCGAGCCAGATCGGCTACAGACACATCGCGCAGCACTAACGGAAAAGCTCAGCCTGCTGCCTCAGGCTGCACGCAAACCGAGGAGGGTCATCCGCGATGACTTCTAAGGACAACTACAAAGAGGCATACGTCTGGATCTGGCTCCCTGATGAGACGAAACCCGTCGTCGCTGGCATCCTGCAGCGCGTCGGAACTCAATTGCTGTTCAACTACGGCCGGAGCTATCTGGCGAGAGAGAATGCCATTTCGATCTACGACCCGGAACTTCCGCTCGGGTGGGGCGAGATTCCGCTCGCAGACGGCCTTTCGATGCCAGGTTGTATTCGCGATGCATCCCCAGATGCATGGGGGCGGCGTGTTCTCATCAACCGCAAGCTCAACGTCAAGGGAAAACAAGCCGCTAACTACGACCTGGATGAATTGACCTGCCTCCTCGAATCCGGTTCAGACAGGGCCGGCGCCCTGGACTTTCAGGTGTCGTCATCCAAATACGTGCCGCGAGGGATGGGCCAAGCCTCTCTCGACGAACTTCTGCGCTCGGCGGAGCAGGTAGAAAAAGGAGTTCCACTCCCTCAAGAATTGGACACGGCCCTGCAGCACGGCACATCCTTGGGCGGAGCCAGGCCCAAGGCACTCCTCACATCAGCCGATAAGAAGTTCATCGCCAAGTTCTCTATGAGCACAGACATCTACAACGTCGTGAAGGCGGAGTACGTCGCGATGCGGCTAGCGAGCCTGGCGGGGCTCACCGTCTCCCCGGTGCGACTGCAGACGGCTCTCGGCAAAGACGTATTGCTGGTCGAACGCTTCGACCGCGAACGTGAGCAAGGGGGATGGAGCCGAAAGGCGTTCGTCTCGGCCCTCACGCTCTTCGAATTTGACGAGATGATGGCTAGGCACGCCAGCTACGAAATGCTAGCCGAGATCATTCGGCTTCGCTTCCAAAACCCAACCGAAGACCTTCGAGAACTATTTGGCAGGCTAACCTTCAACATCCTGTGCGGGAATACTGATGATCACGCTCGCAACCACGCCGCATTCTGGGATGGAAAAAATCTGCGTCTTACCCCTGCATACGACGTAAGCCCACAGCTTCGCACTGGTAACGAGGCCGGGCAGGGCATGTTGATCACAGACAATATCCGAAGCAGTCAACTGGCGGCATGTCTGCAATCTGCTCCGCAATTTAAACTCTCCGATCCGGACGCGCGCGCCATCATTTTGCGTCAGGTGAATACCATCCGAGTTCACTGGGATGCCATTTGCGATGATGCGGGATTGTCAAAAGTAGATCGCGCTATCCTATACGGCCGACAGTTTCTCAATCCGTTCGCGTTCTATGACGCACCTGAAGAAATCAGATTGGCCGGTCTGCGATAATCGCGGGACCAAACGGCTGTCCTGTTGTAACAACCCGAACTCCGCCGCGCTTGTGCTCGCGCTGATTGATCAGGGTGCCGTATCGCAGGCGCGATCGCACTGTTCGGCTTACAGCGAAATGGCCGACCAGGGGATATGTCTTCGCAAGGCTGGCTCGTTTTAGGAGGCTTTGGATACGCATCTAAGGATGCCCGTTAAGTAACTGATGAACATGGTGGACACGACTGGTCTCGAACCCGCGACCTCTTCCGTGTCAATCTGCATCTAACTTTTACTTTCAACAACTTAACCGCACGCGGAATGCCGCCTAAGCATAATACTGTTCACTTAACGATATTTGTGGCATTCTGTATGAGGCAAGGACAGGAGGCTACAAGTGGCGCGTAGGGTAGCGGAACTCCCTCCGGGTACTCGGATCACGGACTACATCAGTCTCGGCGTAATCACCAAGACATTCCCTGTTGCTCACATTGGATCGGTGCTTTCCAAGACGGGAACGGCCAGCGTTCGCCAGCGCGATCTGCCGGCCCAGGTTGTTGTCTACTACGTGATAGCCCTTGCGCTGTATATGCAGTCGTCCTATCGGGAGGTATTGCGTTGTCTGCTGGAGGGAGTGCAGTGGCTTCGCGATCCATCGGCCGGGGTGCGGGTGGCAGGCAAATCGGGCATCTCTCAGGCCCGCACACGGCTTGGCTGGGAGCCGCTACGGCAGTTGCACGATGAGTTGATCAAGCCTGTTGCAGTACGTAGTACGCGGGGTGCGTGGTATCGGAGTTGGCGGCTGGTGAGTCTGGATGGCAGCACCTTGGATGTTGCCGACGAGAAGGCCAACGAAGATACTTTCTCTCGGCCGGGGGCCAGCCGCGGTTCCAGCGCGTATCCGCAAATCCGTTTCGTATCCCTGGTGGAGAACGGCACACACGTGCTGTTTGGCAGCCAGATGGACGGTTACCGGACAGGCGAGGTCACGCTGGCCAAAGCGGTGCTTCCGCGCATGAGGAGCGGCATGCTTTGCCTAGCTGACCGAAATTTCTTTGGCTTCGAATTATGGCAACTGGCGCAGGCAACACGGGCCGATCTGCTCTGGCGGATGAAAAAGAACATGCGCATGGCATGCGAGAAGCGCCTGCCAGATGGTTCCTATTTAAGCCATGTGTATCCTTCCGAGCGGGACTGGCGGCACAAAACCAACGGCATCGTTCTGCGGGTGATTGACTACCGCCTTGAAGGAATCGAAGGTGCTGAGCCAATCTATCGGTTGGCAACCACCATCCTCGATGCTGACAAGGCCCCAGCGGGCGAGTTGGCGGCTCTCTATCATGAGCGCCGGGAGATAGAAACCGCGTTCGACGAACTCAAGACCCACCTGCGCGGCGCCAAGATCGTGCTGCGTAGCAAGACCCCCGATCTGGTGCGTCAGGAATTCTACGGACTCTTGATGGCTCACTTCGCCATCCGTGGCCTGATGCATGAGGCCGCTCTCAAAGCCGACGAAGACCCCGACCGGCTCTCGTTCCTCCACGCCGTGCGCGTGATTCGCCGCAAAATGGCTGTCTATGGCGCTATTCCCCCCTCGGCAGAAGAAGGCTTTTCATTACGCAGTGCTCGACGAGATACTTGAGGAACGCGTCGTCTCCAGCCGCAACCGCCGCAGCTTCCGCGGCGTAAAGCGCAAGATGAGCAACTTTCCGCTCCGCCCCCGACATCTCAACCCACTGCCCAAAATCAATATCCCCAAAGCTATCAGAATAATTAAGTGAACAGTATTAGGTTTAGTCGCGGTATTCCATCGTCATGCGTTTGCCGCAGAATATCTCTGACCGTTCACGAAGGGTTAATGGCGAGGATCAAAATAGTGCGCGCGTACCTTGCAGTGAGCGCCGCTGATGGGGCCCGGTTCCTGGTTGACCGTCTCTGGCCCACGGGAGTCGATGGCTTTTCGCCGCAAAGAGTGAAAGTGAAAATATGAAAAAGCCCAGTATCTTTACGGTAGGTCATTCGACACGAACGATCGATGAGGGTTCTGGTGCCAATATGTGAGGGAGGCGCAGCAAGTCCCGAGGAGAAGTAAGGACTATGCAGCGAGTACTGCATTCCAGATTGCATGGACAGTTTGATTCTTGAGATGGAGACTTTCCAGGGCGAATTGTCCTTTGCGGATGCGGTGGAGCAGTTCGATGCCGGCGATGGTGGAAGCTGCGCAATCAAAGTTCTTGAAGCCGAGCATCGGTGCGGTCCGGGATTTGATACCGCGGTGATCCTGTTCGATCAGATTGTTCAGGCATTTCGATGATCTCAACTTGGTGTGTTTCCATGCATCGTCTTCCCTTGGCATCTCGCGCACTGCTCGGTGTGATGCAGCGTAGCCATCCAAGGTGATGCTGACTGGCGCCCACCTTTGGGTACGAAGCGCCTTACGGAAGAACGCCTTGGCCGCCGCGACATCTCTGGTCGGACTTAGCCGGAAGTCGACGGTTTTGCCTTTCCGGTCTACCGCACGATATAGGTAAACTCAGCGGCCGCGCACTTTCAGATATGTCTCGTCAACACACCAAGACCGGCCAACTTTACGCGCAAAGCGAGTCCAGCGC
The DNA here is from genome assembly GCA_031296355.1 of Acidobacteriaceae bacterium. Next base: position 875 of record JARLFX010000167.1, on the reverse strand, counting down.
TTCTCGAACTCCGGCGCATACCGTTGCACCCAGCGCATGATCGTTGTATGCGAAAGATGCAGCTCACGCTCGGCCATCATATCAACCAGATCACGAAAGCTGAGCTTGTAACATAGGTACCAACGCATACAAAGGATGATCATATCCCGGTCGAAATGGCGCCCTGCAAACAGATCCTTCATTACTCTCACATTGCTCACTTTCGGCCAAATTCATCCAATGCATCAATGTACCTCACTCGGCCTCGTTAGTTGCACCAGAGCCGTCGGCGCCACTGTCCACATCCCGGAGCTTGACGGTATTATCCCAGTGCCCCGAGGCCAGGGGGCGCCCATCCGGGCTTATGGCGAGGCAGTTCACACCATCCGGCTCAGGTATGGGGCTCAACTCTCGTCCGCGGGCAAAATCCCAGAGCCCGATCATCTTGTCGGAGTTTGCCTGGCTGGCCTGGTAGGCAGGATGCTCACCAGCCACCTTTCAGTGGCAAGGATGCAACAAGCATCGTGAACAGCAATGTTGAACTGCTTGCCTTGTCCATGCTTGATGACGGTGAAGGCTTTGCCTAGAACGGCCTCACATTCCCGGCAAGCTACCAAGCACCAGCCCGCTCGGCGGATCCAGTCCTGCTCTTACTCCGTCAGGTCACGCCGCTGTCGCGGCGCGATGTGGTCTATTCTTGCTCCGGCGCTCACATACCCCTCTACCAAACCTGCTGGGCTACAACATCCACAGAAGTCGGAGTACAGTTGACCAGGGACGCGCGGAGTACGAATTCAAGGTTCTTCCGTTTCAAGGAATCTCTTGGAATGTTTGCGAGTTTCCTTAGTTGAACAGGATCTGTCGCGAATTCAGCTGCTGCCTGGGTACCGCAAGTT
>JARLFX010000166.1 GCA_031296355.1 Acidobacteriaceae bacterium | reverse complement strand
GGGCTGATGATCGGCTCCGTAATTGCCCAGCAGCATATCGGCACCAGCTTCTTTTTCGATCCCAAGGTGCTGCTTAGTTTTGCCATGTGGGGCGCATACGTGGCCATGATCTTTATCCGGCGATATGCTGGCCTGCGCGGTCGGCGTGCCGTCTATCTTTCTCTCTTTTTCATGGTTGTGGTGTTCGCCGTATGGTCGGCGAATCATTACAGCCAGGTCCACAGGTTCCCCACACCATGAAACTTGTGCTTCTTGGTATCAACCACAAAACGGCTCCGGTAGAAGTGCGCGAGCGTCTGGCCATTCCAGCTACGCGGCTGGCAGATGCCACACGGACGCTGGCACACCAGCCCGGCGTGCGCGAGGGCATGATTCTTTCTACCTGCAACCGGGTGGAACTGGTCACGGCACAAGAGGGCGGAGAGGAGACTCAGTCTGCTGATCTGCTTTCGTTCCTGAATCAGTATTTTGCCTTGCCGCCTGCGATGGTGGAGCCGCACCTGTATGAGTATCGTGAACGTGAGGCGGTACGCCATCTGTTTCGCGTGGCTTCGAGTCTGGATTCTATGGTCGTCGGCGAACCGCAGATTCTGGGCCAGGTAAAGGCGGCTTACACCGCGGCGCGTGAAGTGGGTGCGGTGCAGCATGAACTGGAAGGGCTGCTGCAGCGCACATTTGCCGTCGCCAAGAAGGTTCGCCACGAGACGCAGATTGGAGCAACATCGGTTTCTATTGCATCGGTTGCAGTTGAGCTGGCGCAGAAGATATTTGGCTCGCTGGATGGCAAGACGGTGCTATTGGTCGGTGCAGGTAAGATGAGCGAACTCGCCGCACGCCATCTGGTTCAACAGGGCGCAGCGACCGTGCTGGTTGCTAACCGCACCTATGAACGCGCGGTAGAGATGGCGACGCGCTTCGGTGGCAAGGCAGTACCCTTTGAGAGCGTTTATGCCCATGCCGCAACGGCGGATATTGTGATTACTTCAACAGGATCACCGGAACCGATCTTCCGCCCAGAGCATGGCCGCCAGTTTTTGCAGGCGCGTAAGAATCGACCGATGTTCTTCATTGATATCGCGGTACCGCGCGACGTGGATCCGCAGATGAACAAGCTCGAAGGTATCTTCGTCTATGACATTGACGATCTACAGTCGGTTGCCGCATCGAACATGGCCGAGCGCAGCAAGGAAGCGCAGGCAGCAGAGAGCATCGTTTCGCGTGAGGTGGACCGCTTCCAGCAGCGCATACAGTCGCTGGATGCAGTGCAGACCGTAGTGGCACTGCAGCAGAGTGCGGAACAGATGCGCGCTGCCGAAATGCTTCGCGTGCGCAGCAAGCTCTCCGGATTGAACGAGGAACAGGCAGCCGCGGTGGAGGCATTGACCCGCGGGCTGATGAAGAAGTTTCTGCACTCTCCCCTGAGCGCAGTAAAACAAGCGGCTCAGGAAGGTGATGCCGAGGCACTGCGCATCTTGCGCAAGGGATTCCATCTTGAGGAGCCGGGTGAGTGAGCACACTTCGCATTGGCTCGCGTGGTTCGCAGCTTGCGCTGTGGCAGGCAAATCACATTGCCGCCGCGCTACGCGCGCTTGGCCACACCGTAGAAATTCAGATCATCAAGACCACGGGCGACCGCCTGCAGGACCCTGCATTTCGCGCGACTGCGGCAGCGCAGGGCATTGAAGACGGCAAGGGCATCTTCATCAAAGAGATTGAGGAGGCGCTGGCTGCCGGCGCGATCGATCTGGCGGTGCATAGCCTGAAGGACCTGCCAACGGAACTGGCGTCGATGTTCACTATTGCAGCGATTCCACCACGGGTTGATCCACGCGACGTACTGGTTGCGACCGGGAATACAAAACTTGAAGAATTAGCTGCAAATCCCCGGATTGGCACAACGAGTCCGCGACGGCAGACGCAGTTACTGGCACTGCGTGACGACCTGCAGTTCATCGAGATGCGTGGCAATGTGGATACACGCCTGCGGAAGCTGGGTGAAGGGCAAGCGGAGGCGCTGGTGCTGGCGGCGGCTGGGTTGGGCCGGCTGGGGTTGACGGAGCACATCAGCCAGAGGTTTGAGGTCACGGAGATCTGCCCGGCGCCGGGGCAGGGGGCGCTGGCCATTGAGTGCCG
>JARLFX010000165.1 GCA_031296355.1 Acidobacteriaceae bacterium | reverse complement strand
CGCCAACGGTGGCCGTCCCGCCATCGGTCGTCCTTTGCTCCTCGGCATCACCAAGGCCTCGCTCTCGACGGACAGCTTTATCTCCGCCGCCAGCTTCCAGGAGACCACCCGCGTACTCACCGAAGCCAGCATCAACGGCTCGATTGATACATTGCGTGGCCTCAAGGAAAACGTCATCGTCGGCCGCCTGATCCCTGCCGGCACGGGCATGGAATACTACCGCAACGTCCAGCTCTCCCCCGAGCTTGAGGAAGCGGCAGCCCAGGTCCAGCAGGAAGTCACGGCCGCGATCGAAGCCGAAGAGCGCGAGCTCGAACAGATGCGCATGGAAGGCGAACAAGAAGAGTTGGCTGCGGAATAACGCACCAGCACTTTGCTCACCGTGGCAAGAACAAGGTAGGTGCGGGCTGGTAGGTGAGGGCTTTAGCCCGCACTCTCCCGCACAATAACCGCCTCAAATGAAAAGAAAGGGCCGACTCGAAAGAGTCGGCCCTTTTACTTAAGCTGTCATCCCGAGCGCAGCCGAGGGACCTGCTTCTGTCTTTGTCGTTGTCTCTGCTCTTGCCTTTGCCCTTATCCCTCGTTAAGCCCCCGGCTTCAGCCGGGGGAGTGTGGGCTTCAGCCCACACGGAAGAGCCGCATCCTCAACAGCGCGGCTTCAGCCGCTGAGGTACTCTGTTGTCTTTGTCGTTGTCGTCATCCTGAGCGCAGCGAAGGACCCCCGCAGCCGCTTTTATCGTTGTACGATTTCTCGCTATCGTAAGGCCGTTGTCTCTGCCTGTAGCCGCAACTCCGAAGCACCGTGCTTTGCTACCTCACCACCCGATACTCCCCCCGCCCCACAAACTCCACATACCCCAAATCCCGCAACACCTGCATCTGCTGCCGAATCTTGTCCCGCACATGGCTGTTCGCCGGATACGCCGCATGCATCTCCTGCTCAAACCCATACACCTCACTTAGCCCAAACTCCGCCTTCCCAATCTTCCGCACTGACGCCAGTACCAGCGCTGCCCAGCCGCGCTTCGCCATCGGGACATCCTCAAATCGCACTGACTCCTGAAATTTCCGCCGCGCCTCAGCCTGTGGTCGCACAATCCCGTCGCTCACCAGAGCAATCTTTCCATCCTCTGGAATGCGCGAAAGATTTAAATCGCACATCCAGTACTCAGTGCCACTCTTAGGGCGAATATGCGGTTTCGCGCGCTTCATCACCACCGCCGGAGTCAGAAACACCGGATGAATTGCTACCAATCCCCGTACGTACCACTCCTGTGAATAGTGCATCAGCATCAGCGCTGGTACATTGCTCCCGCGGATGGTCTTCATCATGCTGTTGTAGCCGCCATCCTGCACGATGCGCGTATGCGTCCGCGCCGCACTCTTTAGCTCATATGGCTGCCCACACTTAGGGCAGAAAAAATCCTGACAAACAGTACCCGGTTGGGTCTGCGTCAGACGATTGGAAGCACACCGCAGGCAATATCCAAAACGAGAAAATCCGTCTTCCGTAATGAGCCGGGTTCGCTGCAGTGGACTATGCAGATGCGCCGCAACTTCAGGATTGCATTTCAATTCCATCGTTTGCATTTCATTTCGAGTGATCGTAAAAGTGTATATCCATCAGAACGAGGTCACTCATGCAAATTCCATCCATGAACTACGCCGTCCGCGACGGCAACCGCACCATCGCCCTCTTCCTCCGTCGCCACGATGCCCGCGAATTCGTCGCCAATCTCAACTACGAAGAAGCGCGCCTCAACCTGCGCATTCTGAAACTCATTCGCTAACCCCTAACCTCAAATCCTCACCAACTCACCCTGCATCGGCCCCGTCACCACAGCCTTGCCTGGCGCGGTCATCATGTTCACTTCGTTCCGCACGCCAAACTCCCCCGGAAAGTAAATCCCCGGTTCCACCGAGAAGCACGTATACGGCAGAATCAGCCGCTCGTCATGCGTCTCCAGGTTGTCGAGATGCGCCCCGTTGCCATGCAGTTCCACGGCAATATTGTGCCCCGTCCGG
>JARLFX010000164.1 GCA_031296355.1 Acidobacteriaceae bacterium | reverse complement strand
GGATTCTCGTTCAGGGTGAAGTTCGAGGCGTAGTGCGGGGCCAGGTCGTGGTTCCAGATCCCCTGCTCGTTGCGCGGCGCACCGGAGCCGGGCCGCGAGGCCGCGATCAGCGCATAGCGCGCCCACTGATAGCCGAAGGCGTAGGGGTTCGGACTCTCGCCGTCGATCGAGACCCAGAGACGGCGGAAGAGTCGCTGATAGTCGGCCAGATGCTCGTCGAGCAGGCTCTGGTAGCTCTTGGCGACGGCCTTGGCCATGTAGCCCCGCGCAATCGCATCGGGATTCCTGCCCTCGGTCGCCGGATCGTGGTCGAAGCCGTTGAAGCTGGTCGCGGCAGAGACGAGGATCAGCGCCTCGTCGGCTCCGGTAACGGCGAGCGATCCCTTGCCACCCGTCTCCGCACCTCCGACGGCAAGCCCCTTGCCCTTCAGCGTCAGGTGCAGCAGAGCCTCGAAGCTCGTCCCCCGATGCTCATCCCACTGCACGTCGCTGGCTCCGACGACGCGCACAGGAGCGCGGCCTGTCACGGTGATCTCGTTGCCCGCGACCGTTGTCTTGCCGAAGTGCTGCTGGGTGTCGAGGCCGACGGTAAAGGTCAGCGCGCCGGGCTTGTCCGCGCTCAGGCGCAGCACAATCACCTGCGCCGGGTAGCTGATAAACATCTCGCGGGTGAAGGTAGTTCCATTGACGGTGTAGCGCGTGGTTGCGACCGCTGTATCCAGATCCAGCGTATTGCTGTATTTGGTGTAGGTCTCGTGGCCGGGAAAAATTAGGTGCAGGTCGGCCAGCGGCTCGTAGGACTGGCTGTTCGGCCCCTCCATCTGGCGGGCTAGCTGGTCGGCCAGGACGTAGTCGGACTTGGCCAGAGCCTCGCGCAGCTTGATGAGAGCCGAGTGGTGCTGCTAACTCTCAAAGTGCTCCGGCCCGGCTCCCGACCAGAGCGTCGTATCGTTGAGCGGAATCGCCTCGCTGGCGGTTGCCCCGAAAACCTTCGCCCCCAGCCACCCATTGCCGATCGGCAGAGCCATGCCGAAGCTGCGCGCATCGTTGGGCGTCGGTGCTGAATGCACCAGCTTCAACGTATCCCAGGCACCGGGCTTGGGCTGAATACGCGCGTCAATCCCGCTCGGCACAGATTGCTGAGCCATCGCAGGAACTAAGAAAAGAGAGGCGGTACAGAGCGCGGCGATACAGAGAGTGCGTGTGATCTTCACGGCGAGCAGCTTCTCCTTACATTCGTGCTGGAATTGTACCGCCCGTGATTGATCGTTGTAATCTGATCGAGAGAAGGCTTGCCCAGAGAAAATCTTTCTGGATCGGATGCAATGGGATTGCACCGTTTCCAAGGAAGGCAACAGAGCGAGGCGCTCCGCTAAAGGCACAAAGCCCTTACGGGAGCCTGTTAGAAAACAAGCAGTAGAACGCGCTAAGGGTAGAAGCACGGGGACTGAGACGCCGAGCTTTCCGGCGACGTCGTGGCAGGCAGCTTCTTGACCACCTAATTGTGCTTTTCATCAGCTGCCGTTTGCGTTCCCGTTGCGGCCGCGCTGATATGCAACTTCGAGGCCTGCTTGAATCCGTTCGATGGTGATCTCCCGTTCTATCTCGGCAGCCACTACCGCACCAGCAGCAACACTACTCCATGGCGCGGGACCCTTACCTTGTAATCGTCGGTGATTTTTCCCAGATTCTTTGCCGTCCATACATCGCGAGCGATCACTGCACCAGCAAATCCCATGTCCTTCAAGTGCAGCCTGTCTTGGCGTATCTCACTGGCCGTCTCGCCAAAGTTGAAGATAGCAACAGCCTTTGCTCCACCCTTTAGCGGCTTTGCCCAGATTTCGATCGGCCCATCGGCGAAGATGCGATCGCCCTGCTTGCCGAGCGCGTCCTGATCGATAGCGATCACTTCTTTATTCATCAGAATAGCTGCAATCTCCGGCGTCATCTGCGTCAGGTTGTTTCCCGCAATCAGCGGCGCGGCCAACATTGCCCACATCGTCATGTGGGTCATATTCTCGTCCAGCGTCAGTTTTCCGTTGCCCACCTCAAGCATGTCAGGATCGTTCCAGTGACCAGGACCTGCGTAGTTCGCCAGTCCCGCTTGTCCGCGCCCGATCATGCTTATCCGGTCGAAGTTAGCGGAGATATCCCCCGTCGTCCGCCACAAGTTCGCGCCCACCTGCGGGCCCCATTCCCACACCGAATCCCATCCATACTGACACAGGCTATAGACCATCGGTCGACCGGTCTTCACAATCGCCTGATGCATCTTCTCGTACGCCTCGTGCATCAGCCGGTTCTGCTCCGTTGGGTCGTCCGGAGCCTGTTGCATTACCGTCCGGTAGCTGCACAGATCGTACTTCAGATAATCAATCCCCCACTCCGCATATGTTTCAGCATCCTGCTCTTCGTGCCCCAAGCTGCCCTCGTACCGCGCGCACGTCTTTGCTCCTGGCGATGAGTAGATTCCCAGCTTCAGTCCCTTCGAGTGCACATAATCTGCCAGTGCCTTCATGTCCGGAAACTTCTCGTTACTATGTATCTTCCCCGTAGCGTCTCGTTCGCCTTCCCATGTGTCATCGATATTCACATAGACATATCCTGCGTCGCGCATTCCGGTCGACACCAGCAGGTCTGCTGTATCGCGGATATTCTTATCTGTCACCTTCCCCGCGAAGTAGTTCCAGCTATTCCATCCCATCGGCGGAGTTGCCGCTGTCATCGGCAGATTTACCGCCATTGAAGGTCGAGTCAGAGTATGAGGCCTAGCCTCTGCTGCTTTTGGCACACCT
>JARLFX010000163.1 GCA_031296355.1 Acidobacteriaceae bacterium | reverse complement strand
GCTCTCCAGCTCAGTTGCGGCTGCGATCTCATCCACGATCGGCAGGGCGTCCTGTTCGGCGAGCGCACCGGCCATCTTCTCAAACTCTTCGATGCTCGGCAGCTCGGCCACGTCCTTCAGCCCAAAGCGCAGCAGAAAGTCCTTGGTGGTCTTGTACAGAATGGGGCGGCCGATGACCTGCTTGCGGCCGGCGGTGGTGATCAGCTTACGGCTGATCAGACTGCCAAGTACGCCGCTGGAATCCACGCCGCGAATCTCGGAGATCTCCGGAGCTGTGACCGGCTGCTTGTATGCGATCACGGCCAGGGTCTCCAGCGCCTGCAGCGTCAGCTTCATCGGCGGCTTCAGGCTCTTCACAAAGCCGCGTACGGCGTCGTGATACTCCGGCTTGGTCGACATGCGATAGCCGCCTGCAACCTCGCGAATCTCCATGCCGCGGTCGGTCTCCTGGTACTCGGCGATCAGCGCATCCGTCTCGCGCCGCAGATAGTCGCGGATAGCCCGCTCCTTCTCCTTCGCAGCGCGCTTCTCCCGCGCTGCTTCATCGGCAAAGAGCTCAGCGCCACTGGCCCCATCGCCCTGCGCTACGGTCTCATCCTGCTCGGCTTCAACGGTCTCTGGCTCTGCAATGGCGGCATCATGGCCGTCGGCAGAGGCATCGCTGCGGCCAATGGCGCGTTCAGCGTTGATGACCGGTGCGTCGTGCTCTGGATTCTGTTTGTACTGCTGCTCGGCTTCGAGGGCCGCCACAGCGTCTTCGCCCAGCAGTCCGGCCAGTTGGGCCAGGGTAACCGGCTCTTCGGCCGCGTAGATCACTGCTTCAATTTTTGCCCGGATACTCATCGTCCTGCCTTCTCAATCTGGTGCCGTGCCTGTGCGCAGGCGGCATTCTTGAGTGTACCCGCTCCGGGCTATGCCATGCCTGTTGAAAGCGGCGGTTCTATTTGCCGGGCGTGGCGGCGTAATACTTCGGCCAGTCCGCCAGCAGGGCCTGGATCACGGTGTTTCCGGTGGTATAAGCCGACTCCAGTGAGGGTATATAGCCCACAAACGGCGACGTCAGGCTGCTGATGGCGGTATTTCCCGGTGCGGGCATGCAGTAATTGCTGCCCGTGCGCAGCACCATCAGCCTCTGGTAGTCGGCCCGGTGCATCGCATCCAGCCGCCGCATCGCCTCGGCCACGCCGGAGTCTTCCATTTCGGTCATGGCAAAGGTGCCCTTACCCTGCGTCCACAGGTTCACCCAGTCATGGGCAAACTGGGTCATCACCGGCCCGTGCCAGAAATAATCCGATGCAAAGCTGTCGCCCTTCAGCACGAATGGCGGCTTTTGCGCATTGGGCAAGCCCTTGTAGTCCGCGCGGAAGGCCTGCATCTGCGGTGTATCGCCCAGCTTCAGATCCTTCGTCAGCCCGTAGGCCCAGTCAGCCAGAGCACCGTTGAGCGGAAATACATCGCGGTCAAACGCTGGATTCCCGGTCTTCGGCAGTTCGTTGGGACGGCTGGAGCCTGTGGAGAAGAAGCCATACGGCCAGTCGCTGGGCGCATCTTTTGGATCGATGTAGCGGCTGACGTCGTTGATCACGTAGCTGGCCCACGCTGCGGAGCCGAGCGAGGCCACATGCGGGTCCACCCCGGCGATGCCGTTCATCAGCCAGTACGCATGGCTCAGGTCAAAGCGCTGGTCCAATCCAAGCGCCATCACAGACGCCGTGGCATTGACCAGCGTAGTCCCGCTCACAATGCCGATGATGCTGTGGTCCGGCGTACTGCGGATGGGGTGCACACCGCCGGGGAAGTCGATGGTCTCGGTCAGATGTTTGCGTTCCACCCAGAACTGAAATTCGCCCGGAATATCGCCCGTATCCGCGCCGCGCTCAAACGTGGTGACGATGACGATCTTCACCGGCCACGGCTTCTGCTGCGCACTCGCAATGGACGCAGAGGCAAGCAGAAGGAGCAGAAACAGCGGCAGAATCCGGAGCCTGGGCATGGGCGCACCTCAAGGGAGAATTTGTCTGGGTTGAAGCAGAGAGTAACACGATGCGCTGAAGCTTCAAAGAGGTCAGCAACTTGCTTCTGCGAGCGGAGCGAGCACCTCGCCGTGCGCGCAACACTACTTCCAGTCGTCGTGGACCTGGGTCTGCTCGCTGATCACGGCGTCGAAGCCGTCGCTCTTCTTGATGAGGATGTCGCTGAAGTTGCTCTGCTGGTGCAGCAGGATTGCCTGCAGCCGGACCAGCTCCAGCAGCGCCAGGAACATGCAAATCAGGGCGCGTTCGGAGTGCGTGCTATGCAGCAGCTTGCGCAGTGAGACGGGCTTGTCTTCCATCACCATGCGGCGTTTTACATAGTCCAGCATCTGCGCCACGGTAACGGATTCTTCGTCCACGTTGAGCACCGGGCGCTCGCGCATCCGCTCCAGAATCTCCTGGAAGATGCGGACAAGGTCCATCGTGTCCGCGGCAAACTCCGGCTCCGTGCCGGGCGCATCGTGAAACTCGCGCATGCCGGGATTGGTCCACGTGGCTTCTTCCACCTGCTGCTTCTGCATCAGCATCTGCGCGGCGGCCTTGAAGCGCTCGTGTTCCAGCAGCCGCTCCACCAGCTCGCGCCGCGGATCTTCCGCTTCCCCGCCGGCAATATCGCTGGGGTCACGCGGCAGCAGCATCTTGCTCTTGATGTGGATCAGCAGCGATGCGGTGTAGATGAAGTCGGCGGCAGAGTCTACGTCCGTCTGCTTCAGGTTCTCCACATACGCCAGAAACTGCTTGGTGACGCGCGCAATGGGAATGTCGTAGATGTCGATGTCCTGCTTGCGGATCAGGTCTAGCAGCAGGTCGAGCGGGCCGTCGTACACCGTACCCACGGTAACGGAGAAGGGCGACTGGCTGGCCTCCTCATTATTTTTCTTCACCTCAGCCTTGGCAGAATCGGCCTTCTGCTTTGCCGTCAGCCCGGTTTCAGGCTTTGCATCCGCCTCGGGCGCGGTCTCTGGCGCAGCGGCAGCGTCTTCACGCACGAGCTCCTGCTCAACCGTCACCTGCTCGGTAGACTGCACTGCTGCAGCTTCGCCCTCGGCATCCATCACTTCGCCGGGCTCGGTGGTCGTGCCAGGCTCCAGGTTCTCCTGGGGAATATCCTGATTAATCTCTTCGCTCACTGGACCCTCATCTTCATTGCGCCGCGGACCTGCTGCATCGTCGCTTCTGCGCTGGCTCGTGCCCGCTCGCCGCCTGCCGCCAGAATCTCCGTGACCAACTGCGGATTGGATTCGTAGTGCCGGCGTCGTTCTTGGATCGGATTCAGTACGGCCACAATGCCGTCCGCCGCCCAGCCTTTGCATTCAATGCAGCCGATGCCAGCGGTCGTGCAGCCTTCCCACACCTTCAGCCGCGTCTCGTCGCTGGAGAAGACCTTGTGCAGATCGCCCACGGGGCAGACCTCGGGATTGCCGGGATCGGTGCGGCGAATGCGCGCCGGGTCAGTCACCATCGTCTTCAGCTTTTTGCGCAGGTCAGCTTCGGAGTCCGTCAGCATGATGGTGTTGCCGTAGCTCTTTGACATCTTGCGGCCATCGGTTCCGGGCAGCTTGGGCGATGGCGTAAACAGCACCTTGGGTTCCGGCAGCACATCCGATTTGGCGCGGGGATACGTCGAGTTGAATTTGCGCGCAATCTCGCGGGTAATTTCCACGTGCGCTGCCTGATCCTGGCCTACGGGAACATAGTCTGGCCGGTATAGAAGGATGTCTGCCGCCATGAGCAACGGATAGCCGAGAAAGCCGTAGGTAGCGAGATCTTTTTCCTTGAGCTGCTCCTGCTGATCCTTGTAGGTCGGCACGCGCTCCAGCCAGCTCAACGGCGTAATCATCGAGAGCAGCAGATGAAGTTCGGAGTGCTGCGGCACGTCAGACTGCACGAAGATGGTGGAGCGCTCTGGGTCGAGTCCCCCGGCGAGAAAGTCCAGCGCCACATCCTGAATATTCTGCTGAATGCCTGATGTGTCGGCGTAGTCCGTAGTCAGCGCGTGCAGGTCGGCGATGAAGTAATAGCCCTCATACTTGCGGCTGCCATCGGCGTTGGTCTCATCCTGCAGCGTCACCCAGTTGCGCAGCGCGCCCATGTAGTTGCCGAGGTGCAGCTTACCGGTAGGACGCATGCCGCTCAGCACGCGCCGTGGCGCATTGGTTGTGTTGGTTACATTCATCGCTGTCTCAAAGATGGTAAATGATTGGCCGCATAAACGGTCTGTTCAGGGAGAAGCTAGGCCGTCAGAATGACCTGCCGGAAGGTATGCAGCAGCGGGTAAAACAGCATGCCAAAGATATTAATGCCCGTCAAAAATGGCAGCACGAAGAAGACCACGATCAGGCCGTACATGCCAATACGGTCAAATACCTGAACGGCGTTGTAGGGCAGAAAGTGCCGCAGCACATGGCTGCCATCCAGCGGCGGAACGGGGATCAGGTTGAAGGTAAACAGCGAGAGATTGACCAGCACCATAACGTAGAGCAGCAGTACCAGCGGGAAGGCCAGGCTTTGACCGTCGGGCGACTGCAAAATCTGGTGCGCAACCAGGTTCACCGCAAGGTTGCCCTGTGCGCTTACGTGTTTGGTGATGATCAGGATGATGACAGCGAGTATGGCAACCAGCAAATTAACAGCAGGTCCGGCCATGCTGACCAGGATGTCGTCGCGTTTGTAGTTGCGGAAGTTGCGGGGCGTAATGGGGCAGGGCTTGGCCCAGCCAATCATCCAGCCTCCCTGAATAATTCCGACGATTGGCAGCAGGATGCTACCGAACAGGTCAATATGTTTCAGCGGGTTTAGCGTGACCCGGCCCAGCATCATGGCCGTGGGATCGCCCAGTCTGGCGGCCATCCATGCATGGGCGGCCTCATGAACGCTGAAGGCGAAGATCAGGACGACGAATTCAAAGATGTAGAGGACAAACTTCTGATCCATAACGGTACAAGATCCCTCAGTGCGGCCCAGTGGCCATCAAATGAGATGGTAGCATCGCTGCTCGTCGCATCGCAGGCAAGCGCTAGTATTCATGCTCCACAATGGCGTGGTTCTGGCCGGCTGCATTGACCGTGGCAAATGCATCCACACTGCTGCCCGCGGGCAGTACCAGTTCCGCGCGGTCATCCAGCGTGGCTCCGCGGTGAATCACCACATCATCGCCCAGAGAAACGTTGTAGCCGAAGTGGAAGTGCACGGCGTGGTGCACCTTCACCCGGCAGCCCATCTGCTTGAAGATGTGGTGCCCCATCATGCAGCGAAACTTGAAGCCCAGCCACAGGTTCAGACCCAGCGGCGAACGGTCAAACATCTGCCACATAAAGATGAGCGGCTTGCGGTCCATGTAGCGATCGTGGTCGATGCCGTCCAGGTACTCCGCTTCCAGCGTTACATTACGCGGATCCAGCGTAGTCTCCACCACGTTCATCGGCAGTTCGCTCTTCAGCGTTGAGTTGATGCGGCCGCCATGCGGCTTATCCAGAAAGAGCTGGAAAAGCTCGTCGCGCACGATATCGCAGCGCCGTTCATAACCCTGGTGGCGCGTGAACTCATCGTTCAGCTGCTTGATC
>JARLFX010000162.1 GCA_031296355.1 Acidobacteriaceae bacterium | reverse complement strand
GCCGCGGGCTCGGATACCGTGCTGCTGCATCAGTCGTTGCACGCGCTGCTTACCCACGCGGATGCCTTGCGCCCGCAGTTGCCGCCAGATGCGCGGCCAGCCGTAGGCTCCGCGATTCTCCGCATAGGCAGCGCTGATGTGAATTAACAGTGCTTCGTCGCTGAGATGGCGCCGCTGGGCCATTTCCCTGCGCCGCACCAAGTGTTGGTGGTAGCCGGAGACGCTGACCCTGAGTACACGGCATTGCACCCGGATCGGCCAGACCCGCTTGTGACGTTGAATAAAGGCGTACTTCATTTCTGGCCCTTTGCGAAGAACGCCGTCGCTTTTCCCAGGATGTCGCGCTCCATCGTCACTCGCGCCAACTCCGCCCGCAGACGGCTAATCTCCATCTGCTCGGCACTCACCTGAGGCTTTCCGCTGGCGCCCTTTAACGTGCCCGCTCGATGCGCCTTGACCCAGTTGTACAAGGTCTGCTCAACCACTCCTAGGCTGCGTGACACCGCTGCCATCGTCTGGCCCGACTCCACAAGTCGAACCGCCTCTTGCTTGAACTCAAGCGTGTAACGACCACGCGTTGCCTTCGTCATCTTCGTGTCCCTTTCGCCATTAAAGCAGCTTCCTAAGGGATACGTCTTGCGCGGGAAAGGTCAAAGTGCTTGAACAAACGTGGGCTATCGATCTGATTGGGTAGGTATTGGAAATGACCTGGAAGCCAGCAGGAAGATAACTAACGCGAGGGCGGGGCCGATCGTTAGTGGATCGACCCTCATGCGTACAAGGCAACTGTCACTCCATTGTCCAAGAAGGATTTGCTTTAGTGCTCGTTTTGATTTGTAGATTCCCTGCTCCACCAGGTAATCGCGGCGTTGGGTCATGCACGGAACAGTGGCGGGCGTAAACCCACACGTAGAAAATACCCATGGCTAGCAGCGCAAGGGGGACCGCAAAGACTTGCATCGCCACGAGCGTGGCCAACAACATATGTCCGGACAGGCCTGCTCCATTTATGTGAAGATTGCCAGTGAGACTGAGAAATGCTACCCAGGGCAAGTCTCCGGTCAACAAGAACACCGCAGCATTCACTACGACAGCTAGCCACCCAATCAGACTTCCTTCGGCCCACAGCATGGCGCAACCGGGAACGGTGAGTAGTATGAGTTTCGTGTCCTGCTGCCGATGATAGACGGGGAGCATGGAAAGAGCCGCGATCGCCGCCAGCGCCAACCACGCTCTGGCGGGCGAGGAGCGGGATCGCATAGTAACGAACGCCCAAGTAGCCAGGAGTGGCGCACATACTAGGTAGCTGACTAGATTGTAGATACGCGGGTCGTCGCGGAAGGCGCTGATAACTGGTTGTAGGCTTACTAACATGCCGAGGCCACGGGCTCCCGATGAAGCTGGGCCCGGGTCATTTAGGCCCCCGTGTGCCGAGAGTACCAATATATTGGAATTCCATTCTTGCATCCAGCCCGGTGCTACTTGCCAGACCCACAGTAGTGCCGGGAGACTCAGTGCCGCTGTTACAAGGAGAGTTTTAAGTGCGTCTTTGCGGTAAGCTCCGCCCGCCAATAAGAAATAGAGCCAGACTAGGCCCGCATCTTGTGGCTTAAGTGCGAGGCTAATCGCAAGGCAAAGTATGCCAGCCGGGACAAACCGCTTTTGAAGAAAGCACCATACCGCAATCACGCATAGTCCTACAGCAATTCCCGCCGCATTGGCAAGACCTATGACGTTTTCACTGTTAGCGAGGAAAAAGCCTATTAGGGCGCCCGAGACAATTGGGGCGGCATTTACTCCGACATTCCAAATTAGAAACGAGGCAACAATGATACTCCCGACGGTGAGCGTTAACCAGATAAGGTGCGATGCCCCCCATGGCAGCAAAGCGAAGGGAACAGTGAGACAAAACGCGCTCGGCAAATACATATACCGCGTCACGATTTGGCGAGTTTTCGCGGTATCAAATTGGTGATGAACTCCTTCTGCTTGATATATGCGAAATACCTCCTTCTCCTTGTAGGGATCACCATGTTGAATCAGGCAACGTGCAGGGAAGTAAACTACCTTGAAATCCAACATTGAGATTGACGAGCTGATTTCCGTAGCGAAGCCCAGCAAAAGAAAGAACGCGGTCCCAGTCAGCAGTAAATACAGCCCATCGAGCCGAGCCCTTGTCATTTTGAACCTCTCTTTGTCTTCACGCCGTAGAGATTGTCCGCTCCTCTGTCAGAATTCGCAAATTGCGCGAGGCTGTAAGGCCGATCGATGATTCGCTGGTCGCGCAGGGGCATTCGCTGCGGATACTCTATACCGACAAAGATTCGGGCGAAAACTCCAGTAGGTCTCCCGGCTGAGTCTGCGTTTCGCGAATCGTGCCTGGCGGAAGTTCCAGCACCGAATGTGCAGAAAGACAGGCCGACATGCGCCAAGGTCCCACCGCACTTCTCACCTTTTTGATCATGTATTTGCGATCAATATAAACGAGGTCAATAGGAAATCGCATGAAATAGGTGTGGACAGACTCGCAGGGGATAATCCACAGACCTTCTCCGGGAGCAAGACCATCGCGCCCAAGCAGGCCCTTGGAACGCTTCGGAGCGCTATCTGCTACTTCAAGCCGAGTGGCAAGCACTGTGCCGCGCGCACGGTTTGTAACCTCAAGCCGGATGTCTGGCGTGGCAGAGCGCCGCGAGGCCGATTGGCCCCGCAGCACCGAGACAATCCAGTTGAGAGGATTCATTGAGTCGTTTCTGTTCCGCGAGCCCAATCGCAATCAAAAACGTCATTGCGGAGCGGCTGAAGTGTCAGTTGAGCCTGAGGCGCTAGCGCCAGCGCCAGCCCCTGAGGTTGACCCTGCGCCAAAACCAACACCACCGCTTTCA
Organism: Acidobacteriaceae bacterium; assembly: GCA_031296355.1. Next base: position 144 of record JARLFX010000162.1, on the reverse strand, counting down.
ATCATTAGCGGTGTCTCAGGCTTCATGCTCTTGATCAACGTCTCCACGGGAATGGTTGCCGGCACCGGAGCTGGCGTGTTTTCAGCCGTCTTGGCGTCGGGCGTGTTCATGGGAATATTGGAGTTGGGTGGCAGGAACTTAACT
>JARLFX010000161.1 GCA_031296355.1 Acidobacteriaceae bacterium | reverse complement strand
CTCTGGGCCGCGAATCGGCGAAAAGTCCAAACCTAAGACCTGAAAGCCTACATTTTCTGCTTGGCTAAGAACTTTCTCCAGAACCTGTTTATGCACCTTAGCGTCTTTAACGACCCCTTTTTTTCCAAAAATTTTGACGAGTTTTTTAAACCAAAAGGGGGTGGGGGGGCGCGCCCCCCACACCCCCGCGCCCCTTCGGGGCGAACTTGGCGATAAAATAAGTGCTTGATGTAAAATATTTTTACTTTATTATTTTTTATTGTTGAAGTATACACTGTTCGATGATACCATCTATACAACATCAACAGTAAATATATCAGGAGATACGTCATGAACGCAAAAACATCTTTATTTTCAGTTCTCATTATTTCTCTTGTTTTTACGATTGGTTTCAATTGGTTGATTGAGTCTGCGGAAACTTCTGCGGCGCAACATCAGGCGGAAGCGGACGCGGTACAGGCGCGGTTGTACGCATCGCTCACTGTGGCGCAACGATAATCCCATGGCTGGGTTTGTCCGGACTGGACTGTTAGTGTTCGCGCTAGTAGGCGGCCTGACGTCCGGGCCGGCGGTTCCGGGATTGCCCGGACTGCCGACCCTGTTTTCGCCGATTGCCGCGCTATTGGCGATCCACGCCCCCTCGCTTACCCGGTTCGGCGACGCTGGCCGGGTAACGGTTTCCGGAACGCCGGTTCGGTTCGGCTGGTGATTGCCGGAATTTGATAGGCTATTGTTTTTCCTAATTAAATTAAGGAAACAGTTATGAGCGACATTCCAAATGTCGAGGAAAGTCCGACCAGTGTGGCGCTAGCGCGAATTCAAGAGGTGCGGGTGCCGCTCGGGTTCCGGCCGCCACGCGGCTGGCTGACGGTTGGCCTATCCGACACGTTAACCAGCCTGTCGGTTCCGGTCGTTCTGGTGCTGGTCGGTGGCTATCTGGCTTGGCTGGCGTATGCGTATGGCCAACAGGCGATGCCACTTGTCCGGGAAGCATTGCGGTCGTTCTAAGGAGTCCTTTTGTGATTAAAGATACCGTAAGCAAAGCGGCTCGATCATCGTTGCAGTCGATGAAGGCGCTTTCCAGGCCGTTTGTCGGATGGACCTTGGCGCCTGCGACGCACATTGACGCGCTGGTGTTGGACCCACCCGGCGCCGATGTCGGAAGTATCGAGGAGTTGGCACGGCAGATTTACCTGTAGCGACGCGCGATGATAAACGGCCCGACGCGCAATAATGACCCGTTTTCGACGTACGTTAGCTGAGACTATCGGGTGTCGCGGACGCACGCTAATTGAGACTGAACGCACGCTCCGTGAGACGGACGCGCAATCATCCGATCTCGACGCGCGATATTTGAGACAGATCACGTCGGCAGTCCGGCGGCTCGCATCTCGTTCAGGAGTTCGCGCGATCGACCCGGATCAAGATTGCCGCGAAGAAGCTGGCGAATTTCAGTCGGCTTTGCAACGAACTGCTCGGAGATGCTGCGGATGTCGTAGCCGTATTGAGGATCTGGAATGACCAGCTCACAGTGACTGCGGCGACGACGGGGTAGATCATGACCGTCTTCGCTGGATACCACAGCGCGGGGCAGCACCAGCTTGTCGGCGAGGGCCGCAACGTGATCGCTCCGGGGTCTCTCGCCGCGATTTCCGATGCTTGCGATAGCGATGTAGCGGGATGGCTCAGTTCACAATCCTACCAAACGAAGAAGGTGGGACCAGCTTTGTTTGACAACTTCGCGTACTGCGCCGACGACCCCGGCATTCCACGCGGCCCAAAACGCGACAAAAGACACCGCTAAGGCAGTTCCGATCGTTTTGAAGAACCCCGCTCCGGCTTCTCTACCGGCGAACGCCACTACAGCGCGCAGTGCCTGCCCGATAAGCCCCCGATTCAGTGTTCCTGCTGACCGAACGAAAAACGCGAACGGTGTCATCAGAGTCATCAGAACCCGCCGGCATCGCCACCACCGTTTCGTGAAACGCGACACCATCAGCACTTCAAGCACAGTCGACGGATTTGTCGCCGCCAACCATCGGACATGGCTACTCGCGTCGCGGACCATGGCCTCCAGCGTTGCTGCCGGGGTCGACGAGTTTGCTGTCGCTATCCGACGCACGTCCGCGTTGGCGTCGCGGGCCAACGTCGCCAATGCCTCCGCTGGCGTCGACGGATTGTCCGCCGCCCCCACTCGCACGTATTCAGCCGCGTCGTCGGCTAAAGCTTTCAGCGTTGCTGTCGGAGTCGATGGGTTTTCCGCCGCTCCTCGGCGCACCGCCGGGTCTGCGTCGCTGGCTAGAGCCTCCAGCGTCATTGTCGGCATCGACGGGTTTGCTGTCGCTCTCCGCCGCACCAGCGCATCTCGGTCGTGAACCAGGGCTTTTAGTGTTGCAACCGGAGTCGACTGGTTTGCCGCCGCCTCCTGCCGCACCAACGCACTTCCGTCATGGGCCAAGTTTTCCAGCACTGCTACCGGCATCGACGGATTTGCCGCCGCCCCGCACAGCATGATCGAATCTCCGTCGCGGGCCAGGTCTTCCAGCGCTGTTACAGGCGTCGATGGGTTTGCCGCAGCAGCTCCCCGTACGAACGCATTTGTGTCGCAGGCCAGGGCCTCCAGCGTCGCCGCCGGCATCGACGAGTTTTTTGCCGCTTCTTGCCGTACCATCCATTCTTCGTCCCTGTTTCTGGCTAGGGATTCCAGCGTCGCCGTCGGTGTCGAGTGGTTTCTTGCCGCCTTCTGTCGTACGTCGCTATCCGTGTCCTCGGCCAAAGCTTCCAGCGCCGCCTTCGGCATCGAAGGATTTTCCGCCACCGACCACCGCACATGGTTGCCCGCGTCGTCAGATCTGGCCAGGGACTCCAGCGTTGCTGCCGGAGTCGATGGATTTTCTGCTGCGCGCCGCCATACGTTGGCGTCCGCGTCATGGGCCAGGGCACCCAGTATTGTCGGCGGGCTATGCGAATCGGAAGCGACTGCAATTTTAAAGGCTGAATGCCACCTTGGCAGCGGATCCAATGACATCATCCCTTGCGACACCACAGCATCGGATCCGGATTGCCCCAGCAGGTGGAGCGCGACGCGGGTCGGACTCCGACCATCTTTGAATATTTCCTCCGGCTCATTCTTGAATAGGCGCCGGCCGGTTTCAACGAGGCCATCAAGGGCAGATGATACTGTCTCGACGCCGCCTTTTTTCTTGACTTCCATTGCGACGAGCAAAGCGATCGTCTCCTGGTAGCGAGGGTCGCGCCAATAGAGATCGAGTGCCTTGGCGATCCCGGGATCCTCTTGGAACGCCCGGGCGAGGTGGTATTCCTGGAAAGTCGGGTGGAGGAAAGCGAAGCGCCCGCGGTCGCTGTCCATGATCAGGAGGCCGCTCGACCGCAACGCCTCAAAGAGTCCTGGGTGACTGGCGCAGGCTTTCACAGCTTCGCCCACTGGTGCCTCGAACCGGTCGCGTGTCATCGCGATGGCAATGCGATCGAGGGTTTCCGGAGCGTCCGCCCACACAACGTCGTGGTTCGGACCCTGCGCGTGGCGAGCGCCGAGTCGTGCCTCGGCCCACTCGTAAAACGCGATCCTGGATGTCGGCAGTGGAGAACCAAACTCCGCCATCAGCCCGAGCAGCAGCAACGAACCGGCGAGTTCGCGCAACGGCGCCGAAGCCTCAATTTCGGACGCCAGGGCGTCGGCCTCCTCGAGTGGCAATTGGTTCACCTGGAACGTCCGGCGCAGGAACGTTCGGCGATCGTCGCGGTCGAGCGGGCGGATCGCGATTGCGGCGCGCCATCCCGCTCCCAACCCTTCCCCGAGCCGCTGGCGAAGGCCTGGGAACACCGCTGTCCGGCATGTCGCGATCTTTGCCCCCGGTAATTCCGTCAGTGCGTCAGCGAAGCCGGCATTCCAGGCGGCGGCCGGCACCTCGTCAAGTCCGTCCAGCAGCCAGACTGATGGAACCGGATGGATGTGAAGTCGCCCGACGACGCGACCGGCGCCGTCACTGATGGCCAGCAGTCGGGTGGCCAAGGTTTCGCCGACGAGGGTCCCATCCGCCTCGGCTAGCGAACGCAGGCGGATGAACGCGACTTCGGATACCGCTAGGCGCGAAGCCCATTCGCTCAACAGTCGGCTCTTGCCGGCCCCAGGATCGCCGAGTACCGGTTGTAGCCATGTCGAGGCGAATTCTCGGCGTAATCCATCGAAGACTCGGTCCTCGGGCTGCCCTTCGTCCAGGTTTTTGTCTCCGCCGAGGGCGTACGGGGCCGGCCCGCCGCCCTGTTCCAGCGACTCGCCAGCCGGTCGCGTGGCGCGCCACGGGCCGAGCTTCAGTGGTTGATATGGCCCGTCCATCACCTCGTGCTCATGTCGTGAACAGCCCAGACTCACCGTCGATTTGGAGTATACTCCAGAACCACGTCAGGGAGCGCGTACGCTCACGTCAGATTAGAGCCAAAATTTCGATTTATTGACACTTCCTGTCAAAGGCCATAGAGTTATTCCTGACGCTTTCGACTCAGGAGGGCTCATGGACGGCCAACGTATCGGCTATGTCCGCGTCAGCAGCTTTGACCAGAACCCGGATCGGCAATTGGACGCCGTCCCTGTGGCACGGACTTTCACCGACCAAGCCTCCGGCAAAGATACAAAGCGCCCGGAGCTGGATCGGTTGCTCGCGTTTGTGCGCGAGGGCGACACCGTCGTCGTGCATAGCATGGACCGGCTCGCGCGCAATCTCGATGATCTCCGGCGCATCGTCCAAGGCCTGACCAAGCGCGGCGTGCGCATCGAATTCGTCAAAGAAGGCCTGAGCTTCACCGGCGAAGATTCGCCGATGGCCAACCTGATGCTGTCCGTCATGGGCGCCTTTGCGGAGTTCGAGCGTGCTCTGCTGCGGGAGCGCCAGCGAGAGGGGATCACTCTCGCCAAACAGCGCGGAGCCTATCGCGGGCGCAAACGCTCGCTGAACCCGGAACAGATCGGAGAGATGAGGCGCCGGGTCGCGGCAGGCGAGCAAAAGGCCCAGGTGGCGAGAGATATGGGCATCAGCCGGGAAACCGTTTACCAGTATTTGCGCTTGGACAAGCTTGGCCATCTCAAATCCGGGCCCCTCTGATGCCGAAGGGCGGCGCCGTGCCGATCGAGGCTCTGGCGACGCTCCGACGCCGCCTGGCCGCACTGTCGGCACGTCATCCCGACCGCAAGTTGCTCTTGGAATCGACCACGCAACTCTATGCGATCAGCCGCGCCACGCTGTACCGGTTGCTCCGCGATGATCGCCGACCGAAGGACGCGTGCCGGGCCGATCGGGGCTGCACCCGTGCCATGCCGGCCGATGAGATCGAACGCCTGTGCGAAATCGTCGCCGCGATGAAAATTCGGACCACCAACCGAAAAGGCCGCCATCTTTCGACGGTGCGGGTCCTTGAGTTGTTGGAGAAGCACGGCGTCGATACCCCATTCGGGTTTTTGATGCTTGAAAAGGGTCGCATAACGGCATCGACCCTGAATAGACATCTGACCCGGCTCGGCTACGATCATGGTCGGATGGTCCGCGAGCCGCCGGCGGTTCGTTTTCAGGCGGAGCATTCGAACGCGATCTGGCATTTCGACATGAGCCCGTCAGATCTGAAGCAGTTGAAGGTGCCGCCGTGGATCGATCCGGATCGCCAGGGCGCCCCGACCTTGATGCTGTTCTCCGTCGTCGATGACCGATCGGGCACGGCCTATCAGGAATACCGCTGCGTCTATGGCGAAGACGCCGAATCGGCGCTCAGATTCCTGTTCAATGCCATGTCCGCCAAGACGATGGAAAGTGATCCATTCCAGGGAATTCCTTCCACAGTTCACCTCGATAACGGCCCGGTCGCAAAATCGGCGGTGTTCAAACGCGTCATGGAGAGCCTCGGCGTCGAAGTAATAACGCATATGCCGGCGGGTTCTGATGGCAATCGAACGACGGCGCGGTCCAAGGGCAAGGTCGAGCGGCCATTCCGCACGATCAAGGACGCGCATGAGACGCTCTATCACTTTCATCAGCCGGAGACCGAGGCGGAGGCCAACCTGTGGCTGGCGCAGTTCATCACCACCACCTACAACGCCGGGGATCATCGCACCGAACCACATTCGCGGATCGACGATTGGCTGGCTCACCTGCCGGCCGACGGCATTCGCCAGATGTGTGCGTGGGAGCGGTTTTGCAGCTTTGCGCGGGAGCCTGAACGCCGCCTGGTTGGAATCGATTGTCGGTTAACTGTCGCTGGCGTTGCGTACGAAGTTGACCCTGAACTCGCCGGTGAAACCGTCGTGGTCTGGTGGGGGTTGTTCGATCAGGAACTCTGGGTCGAGCGCGGCGAGGAGCGTTTCGGGCCGTTCCAGCCGGTTGGTGGCGCCATACCGCTGCACCGCTACCGCAAGCACAGGAAATCACGGCGGGAGAGCCGGGCCGAACAAGTCGCAGAAATGGCCGGCAAACTGGTGCTGCCGCGCGCCGCGGTGTCGGGCGAAGACGGCGTGGTCGTAATCCGGCCGGCGGCCCCGGTGGCCGTGCAGCCCTTTCAGGGACCGGATCAGTTTCACGAATTCGCATTTGCCAACCCGCTCGCCGCCCGTCGAGCGATTGCCGACGAAATCAGACTGCCGCTGGCCAAGCTGTCGGATGATGATCGCGCATTCATTGATGCTCTGCTCGCCAGAACTCTCGCACGCCCCGAGATTCTCGCAGCGGTACGCGAACGTTTTCCCCAAGGACAAAAAGGAGGCGTCGGCTGATGCTGACCGAGGTGATGAGGCACTACGGCCTGGCGCGTCCGCCGATCGACGCCCCTTTCTTCGAGACCAACCACCACATTCAGATATCGCGAGATATCCGTGCTGCAATCACGGGAGGCCGCCTGATCGCCGTCACCGCCGTGATCGGTTCAGGCAAAACGATCCTGTCACGGCGAGTGCGCGCCGATCTCGAGAGTGAAGGTCGGGTGATCGTGTCGCGCTCGCTGTCGGTGGACAAGGCGAAGATCACCCTGCCGCTCTTGCTGGCGGCGCTGTTCTATGACCTGACGCCCGAGAAAAACTTTGCCATTGCAAAAAACACTGAGCGCCGCGAGCGCGACCTGCAGGAACTGGTTCGGCGGGCCAAGAAACCGGTTGCGCTGTTCATCGACGACGCTCACGAACTCCACCCCAAGACCCTGATCGCCCTTAAGCGGCTCATCGAACTTGTCGCCGAGGGCGGCGGGCAGTTGTCGATCGTGCTGATGGGGCACCCCAGGCTCAAGAACGACTTGCGCCGACCGAAGATGGAAGAGATCGGCGAGCGGACCACCATCCTTGAATTCGGCGGGCTTCGCGACCGGCAGCGCGACTATATAGACTGGGTGCTCAAGGCATCGGTTGATCAAAACGTGGTGACTGGCGACATAATCACAGACGAAGCGGCGACATTACTTGCGACCAAGCTGAAGACGCCACTGCAGATCGGCCAGCATCTCGTGCGTGCGTTCGAGGCCGGTTTCGAGATCGGGATCAAGCCGATCGACGCCAACGTCGTCGAAGCCGTCTTCTCGCGGCAACTCGACGATCTCGAACCAAGGCTGACGCGCAATGGCTATGATGCCAACAGTCTCATTGAGCAGTTCGATGCAAAGCCGGCCGAGATTCGTCAGCTCTTCCGCGGAGATCTCGATCCCGCACGATCGCGCGAACTCCTGGACGAGATGCGAGCCGCCGGGCTGCCGACGTGATCTGTCTCAAATATCGTGCGTCGAGACCGGATGATTGCGCGTCCATCTCACGGAGCGTGCGTTCAGTCTCAATTAGCATGCGTCAGCGACACCCGATAGTCTCAGCTAACGTGCGTCGAAAACTGGCCCTTATTGCGCGTCGGGCCGTTTATCATTGCGCGCCGCTACAGATAAGATCGACCTGCCGCCGGTTCGGCCTGTCGTCACAAGAGTGGAGCGCTACGCCGGGTGCTGTCCCTGCTGCGGCGAGGTAACGGTGGCGCCGGTGCCTGAGGGCCTGGAGGGCGGCTCGCCGTTCGGTCCCGGCGTCGTCGCGGCGGCGCTCTATCTGCGCTTCGTCCATGCCATCAGCTACCAGCGCCTGAGCCGCCTGTTCGAGCACCTCTTCGCGCTATCGATTAGCGAGGGGGCTCTTGACGGTATGTTTCGCCGCGCAAAGCCGCGGTTCGACGGGGAAGTCGGGGCAATTCTCGCCCGCTTGCGCCGCTCGCGGGTGGTATGCTCCGACGAGACCGGCGTGCGCATCGACGGCCGCTCTTGCTGGAACTGGGTGTTCCAAAACGATGCCGTCGTCATCCACGTCATTCGCAAGACCCGGGCTGCCTCGGTGGTCGCCGAGGTCCTCGACGGCCACCGCCCGGCCATCTGGGTGTCCGATCTCTATGGCGGGCAGCAGGGTCACGCCGATACTTGGCAGGTCTGCCTCGCCCACCAACTGCGCGACTGCAAATATGCCATCGAGGCTGGCGATACCATCTTCGCCCCGCGCATGAAGGCGCTGCTGCTGCGCGCCTTCGTCATCGCCCGACGACGGCGCGACTTGGCCGAAAGCACCCGACGCCAGTATCGAAGTCGCCTCGACCGGGACCTCGATGCCATCATGGCCCTGACCCCGGAAAATCAACACGGCAAGCGCCTGCGAAAACGCTATGCCAAGGTCCGCGGTAGCCTCTTCACCTTCTTGGAACATCCCGAGGTGGCGCCCGACAACAACGGCTCCGAGCGCGAACTCCGGCCAACCGCCACCTATCGGAAAGTCACCGGCGGCTTCCGATCCGACTGGGGTGCCGACCTCTTCGCCGCGGTCAAATCCGTCATCGGTACCGCTGCCCGCAACGGCATCGACGCCTATGCCGCCATCCTCAACACCCTACGCGGAAAGTCTATTCTCGCACCGGGTTGAGCAGATACCCGCCCCCGCCGCGTCCGGCCCGAAAATACTGGCCGTCCGACGACGACGTTGTGCCTTTACCCCAGATTTCAGCAAAGGGATGGACATGGTGTGCGTCGATGATCGCGGCCAAAGCAGCGGCGTAATTCTCGTCGCTGAGGTACCAATTATGGGTCCGAGCGAGTTGGGCATAAGTGACACCCTGGGAGGCTTGAGCCATGCTCTCAAGGCCAAGATTATTTGCGTCGGCCAGAACCGCCGCTAGTATAGCGCTTGGATTCTCGTGGGGGCGGCCGGTGCGGAGATCGGTGAATTTCGAGGCGAATCCAGTCCTACGATGAACCTCGTTCAACAACTCCGTGATTCGGATACGCGGCAGCATCCCGTCGATCGCCCGGTCGAGCCAATCGGCCTCCGGTGGAGTGATCGCCTTCAACGGAGTGATGTGGAGCCGGTCTTTCCGCAGTTCAACACCTTCCAACTTGCCCCGCAGGAGCAGCCGCTCGAACCGCCGCAGCCGCGCATCCAGAAGCTCCTCCCGCTCTTTGAGATACGCGCCGACATCGCCGGTGACGGGCAGTTCCGCCGCCACCTTAGCCACTTCGCCTTTTGACAGCAGATAGCGGTCGAAGCGCTGGAATTTACGCGTGCCCTCAATCCAAACATCCCCCGATCGCAGGCGGTCGCGCAGCGTGGCACAGACGGCGGTCTCATAACGGCGTCGATTGATTTTATCGCCGTCGACCCCCACCTTTTTCCATTGTTTCTTCGAGAACGGCATCGGTGCATCGTTCGGGATGTCGCCGCGCTCCCTCTGGTTCAATTCCCGGAGCAACCGAACGGCAGCCAGGAGTGGGTCGCGGGCACTCTTGGCCTTGAACGTGAAGGCATCGAGGAATGAGGGCGCATACTTGCGCAATGTCATATATTTCTCGGCCGCGGTGACGAGCATGTCCTCTTCCGCGAACTCAGCCAAGGCCCGCACCTCTGGTTTTACCTTCATCAGGGTAAACCAGCCGACTTGATCGTCGAGTGCCTCAAATGGGTCGGTGGCGCCCTCTCGGGCAGCGCTCAGCGTGTCAATGGTCCGGACGAAGAGGCGCATCAGGCGGCCAGCTCTGCGCTCGTCATCTGTCAACAAACCTCGCACCATTTTGATCGCGCCCCTTCAATTGCCCGCCCCGGAGATGAGAGCCGGAATCAAAGGTATCGTCAAACCGTGCCTCGACCCACACTCTGGGAAGAACCAGTAGCCCAAAAAGAACGCGCACAAAGTTTCACAAAGCACTTGCCAATCACCATCGTTTTGTAAGAGGTTTATGAAAGTCCGTGAAGCGCAGTTTCCCGTGTTGGCTATCCGGCTTTCGTAATCGAACGTTTCTGACAGGTTTCATGCCCGACCAAGGAGCAAGGTAATGAGCGGACAGCCCCACCTTCAAGAAGACCATCTCGATCGATTCTGGAACGATCTGCCGCGCCTGATCGAGCAGGATGAAGGGGGAGCGGTGAAAGAACTTTTGGCCAAGGGGATTCCCGCCTATTACAGCGAGGACGACACGCCCGATGGCCTGCTGATCCGAGAGAACCCGGACGGCACAAGGCAACTCGTGCGCGTCAACTTCGAGGGCGATGACACCATCATTCGCGATCTCTGATGTTGCGGCCCCAACTCTGGGTCTTCGCCGGACCGAACGGAGCCGGAAAATCGACATTGGTGCGGACATACTGGGTTGCCGCCCGGATTCCGGTGGTCAATCCCGATGAGATCGCCCGGTCGATCAAGCCTGATCATCGCGGCGAAGCCATGATCATGCTCCAGGCTGGCAAGGAAGCGGCCAAGCTTCGGCGAGAACATCTCACGTCCGCGCGATCGTTTGCGATCGAGACGACTTTGAGCGGCCATTCTGAACTGCGCATCATGGAAGACGCCCATGCCGCAGGCTTCAAGGTCAACCTCATCTTTCTGGGTATTGCCGGGCCGGAAACCTCTCTTGCCCGTGTGCGTGGCCGCGTTCGTGATGGTGGGCATGACGTGCCGGCTTCCGACATTCGTCGGCGCTATGCTCGCACCATGACGAACCTCGGCATCGCGCTCAAGCTCGCTGACCGGAGCTTTGTCCTGGATAATCAGGGAAAACGTCGCCCCCGTCTCCTGCTTGTCATTGATGAGGGCCGAACGCGCCAGGTGGCCCGTGTCCTGCCGGCATGGGCACGGTTGGCGCTCGGCCCCCTTCTTGGGCTTGAGGGTGGCGATGATAATCAGACGTGACATGAGGTCGTTTGAATGTTGATTGGCTATGCTCGGGTTTCGAAGGGCGACGAGCAGAACAATGCGCTCCAGGCGAAGGCTCTCAGAGAGGCCGGCTGCACAAAGCTATTCGAAGAAGCCGCTTCGGGTGGGCGATGGGACCGTCCGGAACTCCACCGCATGCTCGACCAGCTCCGCGAGGGCGATACGGTTATCGTCTGGAAGCTTGATCGCCTGTCCCGTTCCCTGAAGGATGTCCTGCATATCATGGACAAGATCAAAGCGGCTGGCGCGGGTTTTCGCAGCTTGACCGAGGCGATTGACACAATTTCGCCAGCAGGCCGGATGATGATGCAAATGATCGGATGTTTTGCGGAGTTCGAACGCGCCATGATTCGCGAGCGCACATCAGCCGGATTGGCCGCTGCCCGCGCCGAGGGGCGCGTCGGAGGCCGACGACCAAAGCTCACTCCCGGTCAACGGGCCGACATCGCGGAGAACGTCCTCTCAGGCCGGAATACCGCCGCTCAGATGGCGCGTCTCTATGGTGTCAGCGAACCGACCGTCAGCAGAATCGTGCAGGCTCAACGACGCGCAGACCCCGTATCGCTCACAGCATCAAACTGACAGGGTGTTCTTGTTTCGTCCACCTTAGCGTTGTTTGGCGCAGAAACCTTGCGGTGCCCCCCATCTTTCGGGATTGCGGCGCCTCTCCGATCGACTCCAGGCCGCCGGCCTCACGGTGCCGCCGTGGCACGATCGCGCTGCACTGACGGCGGTGGTCGCCGCGGCGATTCGATCGGGTTTAGAAATCTAGTGGCGCGAGTCGTTCAGAATGATGGGTAGAGTTTTTTGAGTTTGACGCGGGCGTCGGCGGTTTTGAACTGCCAATCGGCTTTGGCGTGATGCTTGTTTCGATGGTCTTGCCAGGCGGCGACCTCGTTGATCAGACTT
>JARLFX010000160.1 GCA_031296355.1 Acidobacteriaceae bacterium | reverse complement strand
TCAGGGTAAGTGGCCCTGTAACGCAGACAAACACCACCTTGCCTTTTGCCCTCTCTCAGGACAGGGGAACCTCCGAGAGAGAAATCCGTACGAACTTGATCGACTGTCTCCGCCAGGAGTAGGTCATCAACAAATCGCCATTCGCCGCCTGCACAATCGCGGGATACGAATACTGTCCCGGCCCTTCGTCCAGCTTTTTGAAGATCGTGAAGTGTTCACCATCGCGGCTGACTGCCAGATTCAGCGGCGAGCGCCGATTGTAGCTGTTGTTGAAGATCAGAACCACGCGCCCGTCGCGCAGCCCCACAGCGTCAATGCCAGAGTTTGGATTCGGAAGATCGATGTAGTGGGCTTGCGTCCAAGTCCGTCCGTCATCGTTCGAATCGGCAGCGGCAATGCGCTGCGCTTTGCTTTTGCTGCGCGCGTAAAAGCGCAGACGATGCCTGCCGAGCGAGACTACCGAAGGCTGAATCAATCCAACGGTGGTTTTTTCGGGAGGATTTACCTTCGTAACAACGCCGGCAACCGCATCTTGGTCGATATGCCGTCCTTCGCGCACCGCTGCCAGTGCGCCTGCATCTGGTATATCGAGCGCATCGGGAATCGTGATGGGTCCAGCCTTCGTCCAACTGCGGCCTCCGTCCTGCGAGCGCTCGATCCACGCTGTCCACTTGCCGGCTTCCACTGACGAGCCGCTGACAATCGTTCCGTCGGCGAGCACCAGGGGCTTGTCTTTGATCGGTCCTAAAACGCCTGTTGGAAGCGGCTCTGCCTCGCTCCAGTTAAGCCCCTCGTCTTCGCTGTGCTTGCGCATGCCGGCCCACGTGGACGGGGAAACACCCACCTTGTAGTAGAGCCAAAGTGCGCCCTTGCCGTCATGGAAGAGAACTGGATTCCAGCAGGGTACATGTGGCACTCGCGCCAGCTCACCCGGAGCGCTCCACACACCGTCGTGCAGCCGCGCAAGGTAAATTGCCACGTCCGGATTACCTTCCCAGCTTCCGCCGAACCACGCCACCAGCACGTCACCATTCTTCAGTTCCACGAGCGTCGAAGCGTGATTGTCCGGCTGCGTTCCCGGCAAAGCTTTGCCGCTGACGAGCGGCGCAAAGATCAAGCCAGGCTCTGCCTGTCCCCAGACCACGCTGGCTCCCAGCAACAGAGCTGCAAGCCATCCGATGTTTCGTCTCATGCTTCCCTCTCCTGCGCTCACACAGTCTCTACGCTCGTACAGAGAACACTTCACTCTTCTCAACGAATCGAAATCTCATACCGGCCTTCCCGAGACAGTTCGACCATTACGGGGCCCTGTCCCGCGGCACTTTGCTGCGCGTAGAGGCGGCCATTCAGATACACGTTCTTCCCCGTCATGCCGTCGGGGATTCGCACCTTTGCCTTGCATAACTCCGGCACGGAAACATTGATTGTCATGCCGTCATTATTTTTAACTCCAACAGTTAATATGCCACTTCCCGCGGGCATACTTCCCTTCACCCACGACAGGCCGGAAAGCTTCGGCCGAATCTCAAAACTGTGTCCGCCCGCATCAACGCTATGGAGTCCCACCACGTTCTCCAGCAGCCACAGTGCCGGCCCTGAGGCCCATCCGTGCGCCATGCTGATGTAGTAGCCGGTCTTGCGATCGGCCTGCAAATATTTGTGAGGTTGCTCGCGCGGCCAGCGCGGATCGTAAGCCTCCCAGAAGCTGGTCGC
>JARLFX010000159.1 GCA_031296355.1 Acidobacteriaceae bacterium | reverse complement strand
GGAGGGACCGGCGCGGGCAAGACCACCTTCCTCGAAAACATCATTGCTCAGGATCTTCAGCGGCGCTTCGGCGACCGGCCCATGCCGATGATTATCTTCGACGGCAAGGGAGATCAGGAGTTCCTGGAAAGACTGCTGCCGCATATCGAGGCCGCCGGACGGTTGCAGGATTTGCGCGTGATTGACCCATCGAATCCTCGTGAGTCCGCACGATACAACCCGTTTTACTCCGGCGATGCGCTCTATCAAGAGCATGTCAACTTCATCTTCCAGTCCTTCGGGCTGAAGGAAGACTTCTTCAAGGGCCACCAGGAGGCATACCTTTCTGATCTTGTCCGCATTCTTTACTACGCCGGCAAGGTCTTCAACGTCTACGACGTGCTGGTGATGGCGCTCGACGAAAAGGTGCTGGCTGAACAGATCGCCCGTGCAAAAACCCGCATCGCGACGCTGCCCGAAGTCACCATGCAGATGCGCCTCAACTTCGAGATGTCGGTCCGCATGATCAAGCGTTCGCTCGCAGACCGTGATCGAGTCGAGAAGATTCAGGGTCTCTTGAATGAGCTTCTGGCCTTTCTCGAAGACGAACTGTCGATCGTCACCGGCTCCTATCAGGACCTGCTCACAGTCGATGAAGTTGTCGAGAAGGGACTGATCTTGTTCGTCTCTCTCAATACCAACAAGAACAAACGCGCCTGCGAGGCGCTGGGCAAGATACTGCTCCAGAACATTCAACTCATGGTTGGCAAGCGCTATGCGCGGCCACGCTCAGACCGCGACGGGAGTGAACCGCTGTTAAGCGTGATCCTTGACGAGTTTGCGCCGTTCGCATATCCAGGATTCACGCAAGTATTGCAGACTGCCCGCGGCGCGCGCGTCACATTCCTGTTCTCCTTCCAGAGCATCCCGCAATTGCAACGCGTGAGTCAGGCATTCGCCGATGAGGTTTCGTCTGCTCCCGGCACCAAGATGATCATGAATGGCTCTGAGGAGAACACGGCGCAGTGGTTTCTCAAAGCCTCGTCACGTATTGTGCGGAAGCGTCGCAGCTTAGCCGTTCGTAGGACGGGCATCTTCACGACGAAATACATGGAAACTGGCACCGGAAGCGAGAGCGATTTCCGCGAGACCCGCGCACGGGAAGACCACATCAAGAACCTGCCCGTCGGACAGATGGAGATTCTGATGGTCGATCCCCGCGAAGGAACTCGGCACTCGCATCTTCACGTGCGCAAGCATCCGGTCTATCAGTTGGAGGGATTCATCTCGACGCTCTATCCCAAGATGCGTGGCTATCTGGATCCAGCGGTTGGCGCCAACCTGCGCTTTCGGGAAGAAGGAGAACGCCGCGTCAGGAGGCGGAGTTCTGGTTCGCTGGCAGGATTGCCACCAGGAGGACAGTCATGAATAGATTCGGAGTCGTTCTTGTATTCGCCGCTTTGATTCTCGTTCCTGTCGGCCTACCGGGGCAGGACCAAGCCGCCGCTTCTCACCACGCAGCACACAAGCAACAGGGATTTGCCGACTATGCGCTAGACAAGGTCAACCCCAACGACACGGATTACGGTGCAACCCTGGATGCGGCGCGAGGTGCGACCGTCACGCACACCATGGACGATCTTTACTTCTGGTCGAATGTGGTGGCACTGATTCTGCTGTCTGGCGTGACCACGGCCTTCCTCTTTCATCTGCGCGCCGCCGATAAGAAGGAGATCACTGCGGCCACGCTGATCGCGCAACTCTGGAATGGCCGCGTGAGTGACAGGATAGAAATTGAGCGGCGCACTGATCAATACAACAGCCTCGTTGACGAGCACAACGCTGTCGTCGAGCGCGAGTTGATGGCCAGAGCGCAGTCGGCACCTAGCGAAGATTCTGACGCTACCGACCTCAAACGATCGGTTGAAAATCTCGACAGCCGGACAAAGGCCGGAACTCTCCCTGCTCTCGCCGAGAGCACAATTCATCCGGTTGCCGGTCCGTCCAACACACCGATATCTGCAATGGAAGCACAGAGCCAACAGCAACGAATAGTTCTGCTTGAGCGCCGGATCGAGGCGATGAGAAACACCGAGCAGAATCTCAAAGAGCGACTCAACCAGACTTCGGCATTGCTGGAACAGGAGCGCCAACGAAACCAGGTCCTGAAAGGGGCATAGGAGGTGGATAGATGGCAGGCAAGATTCCGTTGAAATCGCCCACCGATTTCGCCGATCCGAAGGAATGGAGAGCGTACATCCGGGAGACGGTGCCGCCAAATGAGGTTGACTACACGCTCGCATTCGGGCGGACAACCCTGTTCATTCGCTTCTATGAGGGACGTGGGTTGAGCTTCCCTGATGAGTTTAGCGCGGAGTTGAATCGCATCGGGAAACTTGATGAGCTGAAGAGAACCGCGTTGCTCGAAGCTCTGAACGGTCGAATCTTCGCTGCCATGACCCAGCTTCTTCTTGGCACTTCAAAAGCTGCCAACTCCGCAACCGTCGCCAGTGCCGATCCAACCAGCCGCCGCGAAACGGTTGCTAATCTGCTCGACTGTCTGGCGAAGAAGAACCCGAGTTTCGCGCTCTGGACTCACTATTCGAAACATATCCAGCAGACCCCAGACGCTCCGACGTGGGAGGAGTTCGTTGCGAAGGAGTTCAATGGTGCGGATGTTCGCGAAGCAGAGTTCACCCTTTTGATGGGCCAACTGGGCAAACTCCTTGCCATCTTCCGCGACAGAAACCTCGTTTTGCCGGCGCTCCATCTTGAGCGAATCAGGTTTCTTCATCATCTGCGTGGCCCCGAACGCAACCTACAGACGCGTGCGATTGTCCAGAGTCTCTTGGAGGTGATTGCGCCATGCGCGTCCGTATAATCAGTTTCGGAACCAACTGGTGGGCGGCACATTCGAGCGACCTGAGCGATCCAATGTGCTTCCGCCGGAATGCGGCCTGGTTCAACTCTGCCGGCCTGAAGTACGGCCGGCGCTTGCGTCTCTGCTGGGTATTCCCTGGCCAGATTCGATTCAACCGCACCAGCGGATTGCATCCAGAATACCTGCTGCGATCCGCTGGTAAGACATTTCAGTGCACTGGGCCGAATTATCTGCATGGCCGGACGCATCTCCTGTTCTCCACTCCGGCCAATGATTTCGTTCCCGATTGCTTCCTGGTCACGGCCAATGAGCGGATGCATGGCCCGATTTCGTTTGCGTCGCGGACATGGAGATCCGATGGAACTCAGCCAATTTCAGTCAGCTTGCGTGGGCAACGGTACGAAGCGATGGTTCTTATGAGCGCCACAGATTGGATCGAGACGAACCTTGGACGGTGGGCAATCTCGGCTGACGGCAGGCGTCTTGAACTTGATTCGAGAACATCGGGAGGGACGGAATGAGATACCGCAAGGGCTACATTGCACTATCGGATGATCGGGACTTGCCGCTTCTGGTGATGATTCGGAACGCGCGCGCGATCACCTACGACCAGATTTGCGCGCTCTCTTTCATTGAAGGGCGCGAGCAAAGCAGGCGCTCCGTCCATTGGAGGTTGTCGCGCTTGGAGAAAAACGGGATGGTGCAACGCATGATGTACGATCAACTTCTCTCGCAGCCGATCTTCGCGATCACGCGCATGGGCCTCGAATTTCTCGAATATCGCGGCCAGACTTTGCTTGCACTTCCATCGACAGTCAGAGAGATCGTGCGCAAAACTCAGATTCTTCACTCGGTCGAATTGGCAGGCATCCGCGTTGCCTTGGCCGAAAATGGAATCCTGAAATCGTGGCAATGGGAGCTTGAGGTTGTATCAAACAACCTCGTTTATGGAACCAGAGACTCAAAGGATTTCGATGCGGTTGCGGAAATTGCTGTGGGCAATCAGTCAAAGAGCTTTGCAATCGAGTTCGAGAGAACCCTCAAAGGAAGCGCGCGCTACGAGGAATTGTGCCGCGTAATTGCCTCGGAAAAGGCCACGGACACGGTGTTGTATCTGACTCCGAACTCGCAGATTCTCTACGTTCTCGCCAGCGAAATCCGCAACGTCGGCAAACGAATTGGGTTCGCGCTGAGCACTGCCTTCCAGCACGATCTCCTCGATACGCGAGTGCTCACAAATCTATCGAAGAGCAACGTCGTCTCCTTTCGTGAGTTTCTGTTTGGCTGAGATGCGTGCCGTGGCGCAACTTCCGCTCAAGATGAACACGACATTGCAGATTTGTCTGCGGGCTGCCACTCCTATCCGTAATGCCCTCCGATTCCAATCCCATTGACCTCCCATTTGCATCCCATTGAACAAATCCACAGCCTCGTATCTCTCGATGGATGTGCGGGATGCATTCTGACTATCCCCTTGTTTGTCGATTGGTTTGTGGTGGTTTTGTAGGGATGGTGATTGTTTGGATGATATGGGCGAAAAGTATGCTGAATCGACAGGTTTGCGAACGTGATTTGTTGATGCGCGGAACAGATGAACACCATCACGGAGAACACAGAAGTGCGCGTCTGGTATACGGCAGCCTCGATTTCTGGTAGCTCAACGGACCGGATTCGCGGTGTGCTTCTGCGCTCCTGGTTGCTTAAAGTTGCATTCGAAGCGTTTGCTCTCCTCCCAAATCAAGAGGCCTGGTTGTGACAGTTCGTGATTGCAATTGGCTCTCATGGTTGTCACTGTCTGTCGTCCGGTTGCCTCTGGATTGCAGAATCGACCGCACGTGTTTCTGCAATCTGTTCCCGATTTGATTGGTTCCCAGCGAACCATTCTTGTTCGCCCTGCCAGGTTTCATCACCCGCTGTTCAGAACAAATCCCACTTCACAAGGAGGAACTCATGCCGGACATTGGTCCGATCACTGCGGCACGCGCCGCAATTGTCCCCACCTTTTCCAAGCAGTTCATTCTCAGGTTTGCAATCTCTCTTCTGCTCACGAGTGCAGACGCCGATGTCATCCTGACCTTTGCCCCGTCCGTATTCTCAGCCCTTTTCAATGCACCGATTCTGCGTGCTGCCTTCGCGATCTTGATTCTCGGATTGATCGCGTCGCTTGCGCGCATGTGGTTCCTGACCTTCAGGGCCCGTCCGTAATCAACCGTCAAGCCATCCACAAATCCACACAGGAAGGAGAGATCACGATGGAACGCAGTCTTGGAAAGATGTTCGCATACCAATTGTTCGACTGGCGCAATTCCGTCACCGGCACCATTCAACAGACAGTCGCCGCATTCCTGAAACTTGGTGAGGCGATTGCTACCCGCTGGATTCAGACGCCGAAGGGCGTTCTGCTCCTGCAAATGGCTCCCGAAAATCCCGAGTCGGGCGCAGTCTATGTCTTCGACCGCCAGCGTGAGGTCTGGTACATGCTGTCGTTTGAAGGCTGCGAAGACCGCTTCACTTCGGAGAGCTTTGACCGCGTCTTCTCCGAATACAAGCTGTTCAGTTATGTGGAACAGCCTGGTTTGTTGCTCGCCCAGACGCAACCGGCTCACGCGTAATTCCACCCCACTCCACTCACCGCAGTTTCCTGGCTCAACCCATATTCACAAACTGGAGGAACACCATGCGTCAATCCGCAAGCCGCATTCGCTCGCTCGCAAATCGTTACGCCCTCGCAGAAGCCGCAGCCTTTCCTGGCATCGGCACGGAGCGCGACCGTTATCCCAGCAACCGGAGGCCCGCTGCCGAATTCCGGCACAGCTTTCCGCGCTTCACCCATCAAGTGTGACCAGCACTGCGCGAGGGCTCGACCACTCAATCCGAGCCCTCGTCTTCTCTCGGCGTTTTATGCCACGACACACGAACCAACAGAGCCTCTACGCAATTTGACCGAGTTTTGAGGTCGGGGTACAACCACACTACCTCAAGAAAGGAGGCCCAGCGATGTTCACGAAATTCTGTGTAAGCCGGGAGACGGCAAACAACTTCATCCACCTATTTGTGAACCGGCGCGCGTATGGGATGCAGGCAAACCAACCCTTGCCGAATGGTTCCGTTCCATACTACCTGGCACGGGATTGGCAGACGAAACAGCCGAAGCCGCTCGACGTGGATGTGGTGCGGATGCACTTGAACGGCGACATCACGATCAACTTGTACGCGATCAATCCGGAGACCCAACGCTCGAAGTGGGTCGCAATCGACGCCGACTTCGACGGCGCCGTGCAATCACTCTTTCAGTTGCAGTGGGAACTGAAGCAGGATGGCGTTGAAGCCGCGCTGGAGCAATCGCGGCGTGGTGGTCATCTCTGGATCTTTGCCGACATGCCACTGTTGGCCGCCGAGTGCCGAATCTACATCTACAATCTGGCGCTCCGACTCGGGGTTCCAGTCAAAGGCGGCGGTCTCAAGGAAGGTATTGAAGTTTTTCCGCGACAGGATCGGATCGATGACGGTGAGTATGGCAACGCCATTCGCGCGCCACTCGGCGTACACCGAAAGACAAATCTGCGGTACTGGTTCTATGACGCCGACGTGACCCCGGAGGCGCAACTCGTCTACCTCAACGGCCTGAAGAAACTCACCGAGGTTGGACTGAAGACCTTCATCCAGGGAATGAGTCTGCCCGAAGCGTACAAGCCGGTTGTCGCTGCGCCGTACATTCCGACAACTTTTTCCGCTGGTCAACACGAGTTCCGAATCCTCGAACACGTGCGCGCCACGCGCAAGGATGGCCGCAACTTGTGGGCGAGATGCCCGTCTTGCGCACAGATTGGGCGGGACCGCACTGGCGACAACTTGGCAATCCAAATCAAGAATCCGCGCTTCTACAGGTGCTGGGCCGGCTGCACGAAGGAAGAGATTCGCGCAGCACTTGGACAACCGATTCGCAGACAGCAGGCAGTGTGAAGGAGGCGAACCCAATGAAATCATCTTCTCAGGTAAAGGTCTCTGCCGCGGCGAACGGTGATTCAGAAGCCACGCGGTTCGCGCGGTATGGTTTGGCTATTCCGCGGCAGATACTGAAAGCTTTGGAGAAGCGCGGCATCTACTGCCAGTCCAGTGTTTCGATTGAGCACCAGCATCTGGCCAAGCGATACGTTTTGCGCGCCACGGAATCCGGCGGCGCTGTCGCGGACATGGGACGCTACTGCGCGTATCTCGATGGCAATGGAACTCCGCTCCCGTGGTTGCAGCCGATTGACTCGTTGTCCGGTAATGGGAGGCACGCGATTGTGATTGCGCCAGAGTTGGTCAGAATCGAAATGCTGCGCATCGGCCACACCTATGAAGTGGCAATCTCGAAGCACTCGCTTGTGAACAATGGAAGCCGAATCCGTCCGGTCATAGCCTCGACATTGCTCTTCCGTGGTAATCAGGGAACGCTTGTCGTCGATCTATGGAACCCGGAGAACAAACGTCTACTCGGTTCGATTGCCCCAGTCTTCTATACCGCAGCAGGCGAAATACGGCGGCATCCAGAACGCTTCGATGAAGCAATTCGCAAGATCACTGGCGCGCTGGCGTGTCTTGGCTGCAAGCATACGCACGTCGCGGTGCCACCACCGATCACAACTGGCGGTGCCTCATGAGTCGCGCAATTGAAGTTGGTGAGCCAGATTGGAAGCCGCTTGAGGGTGTTCTTTCTTCTTACGACTGCGAATCCTTCATGTACATGGGTACCACCAGTGGGATCGTGCTCTACAAGCACTGCAATACACGACGGTATCTGAATATCCACGCGGCGACCGGACAGTTTTATCGGTATGCAGACGGCGACTACATCGAGATCAGCCGGAAACAGGCAATCGAGCACGTGTACGGATCAAGACAAATCTGAATGAAGGGAGAAGATCATGGGCAAGAGCGTCAACAAAGTCATCTTACTGGGCCGTGCCGGTAAAGACCCGGAGGTCCACATTCTGCGGAGCGGAACCCTGGTCAATCTAACGCTCGCGACCAGCGATGGTTACAAAGATAGCCGAGGCGAGT
>JARLFX010000158.1 GCA_031296355.1 Acidobacteriaceae bacterium | reverse complement strand
GAAGCTGATCTTCCATCGCGAGACGTATGCGATCCTGGGCGTCCACATCATCGGCGAAAGCGCGAGCGAGCTGCTGCACATTGGGCAGGCGGTGATGCTGCTGGGCGGGAAGCTGAACTACTTCATCGATACGGTGTTCAATTACCCGACGCTGGCGGAGTGTTACAAGACGGCGGCGTTCAACGGGCTGAATCGCTTGAGCAAGTTTGAGTAGATTGTTGTGGGTGAGACCGGCGAAAAGCAGGTCCCTCCGCTTCGGTCGGGATGACAGAGTTTGGGGTGGGGGAAGAAAAGCAGATCCCTCCGCTACGCTGCGGGATGACAAATCATGCGCTCGGGATGACAGCGTATGGGTGAGTTGGGGTGGGTGAGGATGCGAAAGCATGGAAACAGCTAACGATACTTCCGATACGCAGACGATTGGCGTAACGCTTTCCGGCCGCGTGGTGGCCGGGTTGATTGCAGACAACAAGCTTGCAGGGCCGCTGCACTATTTTCCGGAAGACCCGGACGATGATGCGCTGGTGGAGCTGCCGACCGATGGTCTGGTGGAGCACCTCTGCGCGGAGATCATTGCCGCGGCAGCGGGCAGCACGGAGATTGCCGCGGTGGGCGTGGCGCTGCCGGGGTTCATCCGCAATGGCGTGGTGGAAGAGGCGCCGAACCTGCCGCAGCTGAAGGGCACACGCATCCAGGACCTGCTCTCGTACGCGCTGAAGAGCGAGGGATTCAACACGCCGGTGGTGGTGATGAATGATGCGGACGCTGTGGCATCGGGGCTGGCGGCGACGCGGGGGCAGCTGGACCGGCTGATTCGCGTGTGGACGCTGGGCATCGGCATTGGCTACGGACGCTATCCCATGACCGAGGGTGTGTGGGAAGGCGGGCACACCGTGGTGACGCTGGAAGACAAGGAAAACTACTGCGGCTGCGGCGGGCGCGGGCACCTGGAAGGCGTGATGGGGCAGCGCGCGATGCGGCTACGTTTTCTGGATATGGAGCCGGAGGAAGTGTTTGAGGCCGCCAAACAGGGCGATCCGCGGTGCCTGGAGTTTAAGAAGCTGTGGCACAAGGCGCTGGCCGCGGCGACGGCGACGACCTTCCACATGGCGGGGCCGGGGAAGGTCTACCTGACGGGGATGAACGTGGGGTTTGTGGACCTGCCGATGCTGAAGGACTATGTGCACCAGATGGTGACGATGAGTCCGCTGCAGAACTATTCGCTTGAGGTGATTGCGGCAGATGCGGAGATGGCCGAGGTGGCGGTGATTGGGGCGGGCGTGACGGCGCTGCAGATGGGGAAGTAGGGGCAGCACCTGGCCTGTTTGCTCGACGGCTAATCAAGAAGTCCGTTGGCGGGGGCGGTTATAGCCAAAAAGCCAACACTGCCGTAAACAACGAAGGCCCACAAGCTTGCTCCTTGTGTATCTTGCATTTCGTGGACCCAATATGTGAAAACATTCACACCCAGGTCTCGTCGCTGCCCAGAAGTCGCATACTTCCAGAGCGTTTTAATATTGCCTGTTGCTGCTAGCGATGCCTCTGTGAATCCCTCAAGCGCATAGGCCTTGCACTGATGCCCCTCTGGCAGCCTCGTTTTGAACTCTTCCAGATGCAAGCCCAAAACCGTACGCTCTATGACCTTGCAAAGACGGGTCAGGTCCACGTTATAGACAAGGCGCTTTCCAAGGTATAGGCCTGCTGGCGAATGCACCTCTACATCATTGAATGAGCGAAGAATTGCTTGGGTGAAACGTTGTTTGGTCGGTTTTGAAAAGGCTCTAACTGCAGCGCTCCGCGCATCTCGCGAAGAATCTGTCTCACGAAGTCCGCTCTTTATTGAAAGCATCTGCACAAAATATTCATCGTCGAGGGGCTGACCTGTTCGGCATGTTTCGCAACACGGCACAGTTATTAGACGCGGACGAGGGCGGGCAAAAAGGCCTTTGGGCGGAACGTGGTCACGAGTTGTTCCCGGATGAAGGCCGCAGTATGTACAAATGGGCTTTGGATGCATCACTTCCTCATAATCCACCCATCACAAATGTTTCTCAACCTATGGCTGAATTTGTTGTTCGCCTTTGCCAGCGCAGAAGCTGAGTAGCTTCAGCCAGATCATGTTTTGCAAGAGGCTGGGTGGCGCGAGCGGAGGTGCATGCGGGTTCCTCCGCTGCGCATCGCAAGGTGCCGCGATGCTTCGGTCGGAATGACGGCGGTGGGGAGTGAGTGATGGCGGGGAGATGGGCGGGAGCGTCGCCGCTACGCGGCGATGTCCCAGGTCTCAGAAGCGAGACCTGGGGCACCCGCTTCTGTGGCGCGATGAGCATTTGAGATTCTTCGCTGCGCTCAGAATGACAACTCAAAAGCACAGACAGAAGCAGATTCCGCGCGCTACGCTTCGGAATGACAAATAGGTTGGGTTGGCTAAACCATCTATCTATAGAAATTGCTCGGATCGTTACAGAAATCTGCGCTAGTAGCTGCGCTGGTAGGTGCGGGTCATGCGGTCGTGCCAGCCTAAGCGGTCGACATCAAACCAGGCCCACAACAGGCCGAGGCCCATGGGGCAGGCGGCCAGCAGGGTGGCGCCGATGCGGCGGCGGAGTTCGGCGCGGGTGGGGTTGTCGTCGTTGAAGGTGCAGACACCGATGCGCGCCATGAGCATGCCGGGGGTGGACTCGTTCAGCGTGAAGAACAAGAGCTGGTAGATGAGCTTGAAGAGGAAGAAGACCGCGACGATGGCGATGGCGGCGGCTTTTTTGTCGGGCATGAGGCCAGTGCGGTGCGTCGCGTAGGCCAGGACGCCGGCGAAGGCGGTGGTGGCCAGGGCAACCAGCCCGGTGTCTGCCAGGAAGGCGTGGACGCGCGGCTGGATGGCGGCGGTCTGGATGGGGATGGTGTAGGCCGGGATGGAGCTCTCCGGCTGCTCGGCCGTCTCAGGGCGAACGGCGGCATCCAGCCGGATGGAGGACCACTCCGGCAGCGACGTGGTGGGCGCAGGCGTGGTGGAGACGGCCTCGACTTCAAAGATGCGGAGCTGGGCGACGGCTTCGTCAGCTTCTTCGCGCAGGGGGCCCTCAGCCAGGCGGGGACGAGCCTTGCGCGTGGCGACGAGGACGCGGGGAAATTCAATCAGATTAGCGGGCAGCGGCGTGGGGGCTACGGGCTCTTCGAAGCCGAAGAAATCTTCGGGCTCGACGGCAAAGCTCTCTGCGCCCTCGGCGCTATGGGCATGAATCTGCGGCAGCACGGCGGAGGCAACTTCCAGCGGCTGCAGGTGAAATTCCTCGACGGCTTCCGCAGAGGCTTCCGGGTTGGCAGCTTCAACCGGAGCGTTCCACTGGTCGAGTTCGGCGAGCAGATGCTGGCGCTCGGCGGCGATGGCTTCTGCGTTGCGGGTGGCGACTTCGGCGGCGGCTTCGGCGCGGCGCAGGGCCTCTTCCGCTTCAGCGGCGAGAAAATCGCGATAGCTCTGGGCGCGGGCGTAGCGGGCGGCAACGGCGGCGGCTACGGCAGCAGATTTGCCCTTGGCGGGAGCAGCGTGGGTCTGGGATTGCTTTGGTGCAGAGGGCGCAGCGTGGCGAGCACGGTGGGCGGCGAGGCGCATGGCGGCTTGCTCGCGCAGCGCGGAGGAAGCGGCAGAATGCTGCTCCGTTGCGCTGGAGAGTGCTTCCGCGGGTTCAAATGCGTGTTGCGCTGCCGGCTGTGTGCTCAATTACGGTC
This sequence comes from Acidobacteriaceae bacterium, assembly GCA_031296355.1. The sequence continues at coordinate 49 of JARLFX010000158.1, read as the reverse complement.
TCGCTCTATTGAAAAATCGTTTAGCCTCAGAGAGTGAAGCAAGGCAGGG
>JARLFX010000019.1 GCA_031296355.1 Acidobacteriaceae bacterium | reverse complement strand
GTGGAGTCTGAGTGACCAATCCATTTGGAACGGCAGCCTCAACGTAACGGCGGAAGAGAAGTGGCAACTGATTCGTGGCGTCCAGGGCCTCTGGACGATGTTTGAGAATGCCCGCGTGATGCTGGAGATGGCCGACTATGCTGCCCGCAATGGCGACAAGGTTGACCCGGAATTGCTCGCTTCCTTGCGTAGCGATGCGATGCAAATACGAGTTTGCGTTCTAAGCGCTCTGGTCAAGTATGCATTCGGCCAGGCAACCGAGAGAATCTGCGTGAACGTAACCCGCGCCGCGTCGATTTATATCGAGATGGCCACGCGGACAACGGAACTGCTTGCGGCGAATGGCCGGCAGATGGCTCCTAATTTCGTGCCCGCGATGTAATCCTGCGCTTCTTAAATACAAAGAGCCCCGGCCATGGCCGGGGCTCTTTGTAAATATAGATAGATTTTGGTTTGGCACGGAAACATCAGAGTAACCGCACCGAGTTGCGGCTTCATACGCGACCTGGCAGCAGGGAAACGAAGCTGGAGGAGGCAGGCTGAAGATACGCGAGATGCGCATAAATTGAGAAGCCTGCCAATTCACCTGAGTTGCGCAGCTTCACCAAGCTCACTGTGAAGGTTATTAACCACGGGACACAGCCGAGGTTCCGGCTTCACGGTATGGAGGCTGGATTGTCGATTTTGCCACTCGACGAACTTGCGCAGCCCGCCGTAGATCTCGGTTTGCGGAGCGTAACCGAGTAACTCGCGAGCCTTGGAGATGTCAGCCCAGGTCTGGGGGACATCCCCCAACTGCTCTGGCTGCTTGTCGAGAATCGCTCGGACCCCGAGGATATCTTCCAGGGCACTCACGAGTTCAGCCAAACTCACGGTACGGTTATTGCCCAAATTGAATATCTCGTACATGCTGCCTGTGTAGCGCGCAGCGGCGCGAATTCCGGCAACAATATCGTCCACGAACGTGTAGTCGCGACGCGAATCTCCGCTTCCATAAAACGGAATTGGCGTGCCGGATGAAATAAGGCGAGCGAATTTGTTGATCGCAAGATCGGGCCGCTGCCGCGGACCAAACACAGTAAAGAATCTCAATGCGATAAAGCGCATGCCGAACAAGTGACTATACACATGCCCGAGCAATTCGCCGCTGACTTTTGTGCTTGCGTAGGGGCTGATTGGCTTTAGCACGTGATCGTCTTCCCGCCATGGCACGTTCGGATTCACGCCGTAAACGCTACTCGAAGAGGCAAATACGAACTGCGGCACATTCCATTCGTGCGCAACCGCAAGAAGGTTTTGCGTTCCACCCACATTGACTTCGTAGTAACTCACGGGATCGTTGATGGAAGGCCGCACTCCCGCTTTCGCCGCCAGATGAACAATCACCTGATACTCATCTCTGGCTTTTGTTCGAAGAGCATCGAGATTCCGAATGTCCAGATTCAATAGCCTGAACCGAGGTGACTGCAAAGCTCTGCTCAGATTGGACCACTTGACAGCGGGATCGTAGAACGGATCGAAGTTATCGACGACAGTAACCTGCGCGCCATCGCGCAAGAAGCTTTCGACAAGAGTACTCCCGATAAAGCCGGCGCCGCCGGTGACGAGAACTTTCTGATTATTCATGCTTGAGCAACTCCTATCTCCTGATCACTTGGCAAAGAATGAACAAATGGATCGCAAGGCAAGGCGGAAAGCCTGTCAGCGGGGACTCACTATCGAGGCGTTTCTGGCTGTGCGGATTGAGTCCAGCTAGAGCTGTGCTTGAAACCGGAAGCGGCTTCACGGCCACAGATGCCCTGGGCGCGGGAAGATGGAAAGCTTAGCCGTGCAAGGGATTTGCAGCGCCATTGCGCAGACACTTCGCAAAGTACGCGCCTGTCTCTATGAGCCCCTCGGAGGCGGGCTTTAGCGGGCGCCATCCGAGCCGCCGGCCAGCGGCTTCACTGTCCGCTACGAAAGAGTCGAAGTAGTGGCTTGCTTCGCGCGTTTGATTGAGAGCGTTAAGACACAACATGACAAACGATTTTGGTATGGGAAGAAACACGGGAGTTCTTCCCATGCCCTGAGCAATCAACCGGATGATTTCGTTCGTCGAGAGCTCGCAGTCGCTGACGGGAAATGTCTCTCCCGCGGCCTGCGCATGATGGCTGCAAACGACCAGAAGGTTGACGAGGTTTCCAACGCCAATGAGACTTCTTTTGTTGTGAGCGCATGGAAAGGGAACACCAAGCCGAATGAGCCGCATGAGCTGCGAAAGCCGTCCCGGCGCACCCGGCCCATACACGGCGGGCGGCCGCACAATCACGGTTTCGATTCCTGTCTCGCCGGCGACCTCGCGCAGTCTGGATTCAGCCAGCAGCTTCGCGGCGGCATACTTATCTTTCAACGCTGGAATCTTTTCGCTGCCGGTGATCCGATTTTCAAGCAAAGGTGTCACGGCGAGTGAGCTCAAAAAGACAAAACGCCGCACCCCGGCCTGGTGCGCTATGAGGGCAAGAGAGGACGGAAGATGTCCATTGATTCTTTCGATAGCCTCCCCGTCGGCTCCCTTGAGCTGGTGCGCAATTCCTGCCAGATGAATGAGTACATCGCACCCCTCAAGAGCTTGTTGGGAAAGAAGCCCCCGATTGAAGTCGATCGTGAGGCAATGCTCTTTTTCCGCGCGATTACCCCGCCAGCGAGGACCGTAGATCGGCCGCACGGTAAATCCATCCTTGCGGAGGCGCTGGCAAAGATTGCGCCCAATAAAACCGTCTGCTCCCGAAACGGCGGCGACTAACGATCGTGTCATTGTATTTGTCGGCATCAGGATACGAGGTATTTACTCAAGGTCATGGTGTAACGATCCAGAATTTTGGCGCGCGCGTAGTCGGTGACAGCGGCCTTCGACGCCCTGCTCGACATATCGGCCAACACTTCAGGCGAGCGGCGCGCAGTACGAATTGCGTCCGCCAATTGATCGGCGCACCCTGGTTTCACGACCCAGCCGATTCGCTGCGTGGAGATCATGGCGCCGATCTCGGAGTTGCTCTCGGTGACGGCGATAATAGGCCGTCCCGCCGCCATGATGTTGTACGTGCGGCTTGGAACGGACAAGCCAAGCATTCCGGCCGCCATGGTAACCAGGGCGACATGGCAAGCGCAGAGCGTATCAGCGAGATTTTCTCGCGGTTGATAGTCGACAAATGTAATGTTGTCGAGAGTTCTCTTTTTCACTTCCGCTTCCAGCCATCTCCGCTTTGCTCCGGTACCAATGATCAGGAAGTGAATCTCAGGATCGCCGCGAAGACGCTCGGCCGCGTCAACCACGATCTCGGTTCCATGGGTACGGCCAATGTTTCCCGAATATTGCACGATGAACTTATCGGCCAATCCCAACTGCCTGACTAACTGGTTCGAGGTAAATGCCGACGGCTTGATGGATTCAACGTCGGCCCAGTTCCGAATCAATTCGAATTTGTTCGTCAATCCGGGGCAGTCTGCGGAGATGCGTTCCGCCATGTCCTGGCCAATGGCGATGATTCCCTGCGCCCGTTTGTAGATGAAGTTATAGAGCCTCTGAGTAGCTCGATAGGGAGGGCTATCGGGCCGAACGACGCCGGTTGCCGCGAAGATTGCGGGATACACATCGTAAACGAGAACGATATATCTGCTTTTTCGCACGGCGCTGATGAGCCATGCAACGAGCGGCAGAAAGGGCGGCGTGGTGACGCACACAATCACATCGCCGCGCCGGACCCGCCGAAGGCCAATGATACAGGTCGACAAACAGAAGGTAAGAACTTTAAGAAGGCGCAAGACGAGATTGTTCTTGTCGAATTTCGTGTTCCACGTTCGATAGATCGCGACGCCGGCGCGGGTTTCGACAGCCGGCCGATGAATTCCTTTTGTGTCATAGGTCGGCTGCGAGCAAATGACTGAGACAGGAAGCGTGGCGGCCGTCGACTCCGCGATGGTTGTGATGTGAAAGCCGGTCGACCGATCCTCCGGCCAATACAGCTCGCTCATGAACCAGATGCGATTGTTGCGCGGGACCTTCGTAAGTTCTTCAAAAGCGCGAATTGATTCGGATTGATTCATCGATGTTAGCTATCCTTGGGAGCTGGCTACTCGGGAAAGAACCTGCCAGGTGGCGCCGGCGACCGCCGCGGGCGTTCCGAAACGCAGTAACTCTTGTTCGCACTGGACTGCGAGCGCCGCGCGAACATCGGATTGCAGGATCAGAGTCCGCAAGACTTCAGCAATTTTTTCGGGGCTATAAGGATCGAACAACAGGGCCGCCTGGCCCGCGATCTCGGGCATCACGCCGACTTCGGAACACGCGATCGGAATACGATGCGCAAGCGCCTCGATGAGACCGATGGGACAGTTTTCGCAGGTCGACGGAAAGACGAAAGCCAGGCAGCCCTTCAGCAGCAACTGCACTTGCTGGTGCGGCAGGCCGCCGGTAAGCAGGATCTGGCCGGGGAAGCGCGAGGCTGCCTCCGCTGCCTCTTTAACTTTGGACAGGTAATTATCCTGCGCGATTGCCTGGCCGACCAGAACCAACTGCACCGCATATGTACCGATGAGGCCGAAAGCCTGAATCAGTTCGATGAGATTCTTGTACGGATAGATGTGCGACACGCAAAGCAGATAGGGCCGCGAGATACCGAGGGCGCGGGTCAGGTCCGTCACTTGTTCATTGCTCGCATGCTTGAGTTGCGGGCGGGCGTGATAGAGGACGACGTCCAGCGGCCGTATCTTTCGGATTTCCGAAGCAACGAGACGCTTGAAGGTTTTGCTGAGAAAGACGATCGCCGCGGCGCGCCTGACCGAGATGCCGATAAACCATCGCAAGACATTCATCCTGAAGCGGACGGGGAAATCGAACTTGCGCAACTCGCGCGCGGGAAGAAACGGCGCCGCATTTTGCAGCATCACGACACTGGGCGCAGCAGAAAACATGGGCATTGTGCTGGCCGGACAAAACAGCACATCGACCCGATGACGCCAGACAAGCCAAGGCAGGAGCAATTGCTCGGCAACAATGCGAAAGAGGCCGCCCCAATCGCCGAGTCCGACCGGAACGATTTGCACCCGGCCGGGAATGCTGCCAAGTCTCTGGATTGTGCCGTTGCTTGCAAACAGGATCAGAGTATCGCTGCTGCTCTTGATGGACTCGGTCCAGTGTTCGAGTAACTGGCGAAGGTGTTCCAGGGTTCCACCGCGAATTTGGCCCAGGGCATTTACGCCGACTTGCATGCGTGAGCTTCCTTTGCATCGCAGTGTGGGGTCTGAGGATCGCAGCCGTCCCTGAGGGCTGCAACCCAGCCGCGGCAGGGAAAATACGAGGTTCGAGCTTGTTCGATGGGCACGTTGCCGTGAATGGCGTCTTCCGACAGCGGCAACCCGAGGCTGGGATCATGCAATTGGGCCGCACGTTGAATTGTTGGAATCTTCCGCGGGTCGAATCCCATTAGGCGCGCTCCGAGAGTATCGGCGGCAACCGGGTCCTTTGCCATCACCAGGACCTGGCTGTTAACCGGCATTCCAGTCATCGGTCCCTCGTGATCCATACCGAGGACGCCGTCGATCAAGCACAGCATCTTACCCTCGCCCAGCCGGCTGTCATTCCCCGCCGATTTGCTCCTGAGCCAGATGCGATTGAGATCGACAGTGGTTCTCCAAATGGTGTCGTTGCCCGACCAATCGCCAAAGAGCGGCTCCCATGGCCTCAGATGCGGCAACGGCCGAGGAACCAGCCGCCTGATCGCCGCAATGGACCAGGCAGCAACATGGCGGCCGACAATCGAAGAAAGCACACGCGCTCTTCGCACCCGCCATCGGTACTTCAGGGAAGGCGGAGAGGGAAAGGAATCGCCTCCCTCGCACGGCGGTCCAGGGCGCCGATGCGGCATGAACTCCTTGCCATTGCAGATGCCGATCGCATTCTTGAGGCAAAGGGTTACGCCGGAGAACTTGTGAGTCTTCATCTTGGCGACATTGATCGATAGGTC
>JARLFX010000157.1 GCA_031296355.1 Acidobacteriaceae bacterium | reverse complement strand
CGCCGGTACGTTCCGTGGCTGGCACAGAGTCCGCAGGCGGATGCGAGTTTTACGCCGTTGCAGGACCAGCCTGGGATTATCACGGCGAACGGGTTTTTCTTTGAGCGTTACCATGCCGGGCGGATCAGTGTTGATCCGGCGAAGTGGGAACTGATGATCATGGGGCTGGTGAACACGCCCTTGCTGCTGAAGCTGGAAGATTTGAAGCGGTTTCCTTCGGTGTCGCGCACGCATTTTTTGGAATGCCCGGCGAATGGCGCGACCGAATGGCCGGCGGCGCAGTTGAATTCGATTCAGTACACGCATGGGTTGATTGCGTGTGCAGAATGGACCGGCGTGAAGCTGTCAACCTTGCTGAATGAAGTTGGCGTCAAGCCGGAAGGCAAATGGTTGCTGGCGGAAGGCGGCGATGGTTCGCATTTGACCCGCAGTATTCCGATGGACAAGGCCATGGACGATTGCATCGTGGCGTGGGGCCAGAACGGCGAGGCGCTGCGGCCTGAGCAGGGTTATCCGGTGCGGTTGATCGTGCCGGGCTGGCAGGGCAACCAGATGGTGAAGTGGCTGCGCCGTCTCGAGATCGGCACCAGCCCGTGGTACACCCATGAGGAGACCGCGAGCTACACGGAATTGCTGCCGAACGGCAAGGCGCTGGGCTTTACCTGGGTGGCGGAAGCCAAGTCGGTGATCTCATTCCCGTGCCCGGAAAAACCGCTGACCGGCGGTCCGGGTTTTTATGAGATTCGTGGTTTTGCCTGGACTGGCCGCGGTAAAATCAAAGCGGTGGATGTGTCGTTCGATGGCGGCGTGAATTACACCCGTGCGACCTTGCAGGAGCCGGTGCTGGATAAATGCATGACGCGCTTTACGCTTCCCTGGCATTGGGATGGCAAGCCGGCGATGATTCAGTCGCGCGCGATTGATGAGACCGGCTATGTGCAGCCGACCATTGTGGAAGCCCGCGCGGTGATGGGCACGGCGGCGGTGTATTTGAATAATGCAATCCAGACCTGGAATGTTCTGGCGGATGGGAGTGTGAATAATGTTCAGCTCGGCTAAATTACTGGCCTCTGTGGCGCTGGGTGCATTGGCGGTGGCGGCGGTTGGTGTTGCGGCAACCGCGCAGGCGGCTGAGCCGCAGGGCTATTATTCGATCGGCATGACGCCGGATGCGGCGCAGATCGCGCAATGGTCGATCGCGATCAAGCCCGATGGCAGCAATCTGCCGCCGGGTTCGGGCACGGTTGATGCGGGCGCCACGGTGTATGGCGCGGAATGCGCGATGTGCCACGGCACGTTTGGTGAAGGTGTTGATGCCTATCCAAAGCTGGTGGGCGGCATTGGCGCTTTGAAGACGCAGAAGCTCAAGACGGTCGGCAGCTACTGGCCGTATGCGCCGATCGTGTATGATTACATCAACCGCGCGATGCCGTTCTTTGCGCCGCGCTCGCTGACCAGTGACCAGGTTTACGGGATCACCGCATATATTCTGAACCTGAACGGCATCGTGCCGGACAATTTTGTGGCGAATGCGAAGACCCTGGCGGCGGTCAAAATGCCGAACCGCGATGGCTTCAACTTCAAAGACCCCCGGCCTTTGACGCATGATGTGGCATGCATGGCGCATTGCGCTGACCCGAAGGCATTGACGGTGACATCGGATGCCAGCAAATCTGGCATCACGCCGCGCACCACGGGGCCGGTTGATACGATGCAGGGTTCACCTGCCAAATGAGGGGCGGAAAATGAAGCATTTTGCACTGGCGACACTCTCGACGATAGCTTTGGCCTCGAGCGCGATGGCGCAGAGTGCACCGATGGCACCGATGGCGCCAATGGCCTCCCCGATGGCTCCGGCGGCAACGCCGATGGCACCCAAGCCGGCAGCGGCGGCCGCAACGCCGACCGATCCGGTATCGATGGGCGAAGCGATCGCGTTTGACCGCGGCAAGGGCAACTGCCTGGCCTGTCACGTCATCGCGGGCGGCTCGCTGATGGGCAATGTCGGACCGGCGCTGAAGGACATGAAAATGATCATGCCGGATTCCAAACAGCTTTATGCGGTGATCTATAACGAGCAGGCCCACAATCCGGATACCGTGATGCCGGCGTTTGGCCGCAACGGGATTCTGACCCCTGAAGAAATCAACGACGTCGTAGCTTTTTTATATACTAAATGAGGTTCAATAACATGCAGAATACCAAGGCGACGGTCCGGATCAAATCTGGCCCGGCATTGACACGGCGGATCACCTTGAGCGGAGCCGCGGCGACCACGCTGGCGGCTTTGCTGGCGCCGGGCTTTAAGGCCGCGCTGGCCGATACCGCGATTCCGATGGCGGATGCGTCGGCCTATCCGGCGGCGGCATTTGGGCAAAAGACTCCGGATGCGGCGATCAAGGCGCTGTTTAACATGACGGCGACGGCATCGAGCCAAATCTCGTTTGATGCACCTGACATTGCCGAAAATGGCGCGGTGGTGCCGGTATCGATCACCACCACTTTGCCGGGCGTCACCGCGATGGCGCTGCTGGCGGTGAACAACCCCGGCACGCTGGCGGCGGCGTATCAGTTCCCGGCGGGCACCAACCCTGCGATCTCATCGCGGATCAAGCTGGCCAAAACCACCGACGTGATCGCGCTGGTGCAGGCGGGCGGCAAATTATACAGCGTTTCCAAGAACGTTAAGGTTACACTCGGCGGCTGCGGCGGCTAAAGGAGATATCGATATGGCTGGTTCAATTCTCGTGCGGGCGTCATCGGACGGCACCGCAACAACGGTTCAGGCGCTGATCCATCACCCGATGGATTCTGGTTTTGTGAAGGATGCCACGGGCAAGTTGATCCCGGCGCATTACATTGAAGTGGTTGAGTTCGCGCATGCCGGCACCGTGGTGCTGACTGCCTTCTGGGGCGGTGCGGTCTCGAAGGATCCGTTCACCAAGTTCAGCTTCCAGGGCGGCAAGTCCGGCGATGCGCTGAGCATCTCGTGGGTTGATAATCTGGGCAACAAGGACAGCACCACCGCGACCATCTCTTAAGGCTCAGCCTTAAGAGAGCGGCGGGCCGGTGAACAAAGCAGGGGGAATGTCATGAAGCGGATATTATTAGCAGGCATCGCGCTATGTATGGCGGCTCCGGCGCTGGCGGCGACGCTCAGCTCACCGGCGGCTGAGCAGAAGGCTTTCCAGACGTATTTTTTTAACAAGTTCCCAACCGTGGCGCATGACGATTTTGTCAACGGCCCGTACGCGCTGGACGCCTCGATGCGGGCGCAATGGAAAGATATTCTGCAATTCCCGCCGTATCAGTTCTCGATTGATAACGGCAAGGCTTTGTTCACCGCGGCGTTCCCGAACGGCCACAGCTACGCTGATTGTTTTGCCAACAAGGGCATCGGCATCACGCAGAACTATCCGATGTTTGATGCGAAGTCCGGCAAGATCATGACGCTGGAGCTGGCGATCAACAAATGCCGCACTGATAATGGTTTGAAGCCGCTCGACATGCAAAAGGGCGACATGGCCGATATCGAATCGTACATGGCCAGCACTTCAGATGGCAAACCGTTTGATATCAAAATCCCGAACGATCCGCGCGCCTTGGCCGATTACCGGGCGGGCGAGGCGTATTTTTATACCCGCCGCGGGCAGTTGAATTTTTCCTGCGCCAGTTGCCACGTGCAAGGGGCCGGTGATCATCTGCGCTCGGACGTGCTGGCGCCGGCACTGGGCCTGACCGCCTCGTTCCCGCTGTACCGCTCTGCCTGGGGCGACACCGGCACGCTGACGCGGCGCTTTATGGAGTGCAATGTTCAGGTGCGCGCGGTGCCGGCCAAGCCGGACAGCGATGTGTATGGCGATCTCGCCTACTTCCTGGCTTACATGAACAACGGCCTGCCAGTTGGCGGCCCGGGAGAACGTCCATGAAACATTTGCTCCTGAAAAACCTCACCGCCGCTTTGCTGCTGACCGGCTTTGCTGGTGCTGGCATCAGCGTGGCGCGCGCCGATGACGTCAAGCCGATGCCGATGGCGATGCCGGCCACCATGCCGATGAGCGCCGCCGCCAAACCGGCGGCCAAGCCAGCCACCCAGGCGAGTGCTGAGGCTGCGATCAAATCCGCTGAGGACGCTGCCAAGCAGGCCGATACGCTGGGCGTGCAATGGACCACCGTGCCAACCCTGCTGAAGGCCGCGCATGATGCCGATGCCAGCGGCGATTTTGCCACCGCCCAGAAGAAGGCCCACATGGCCGAGGTGCAGGCCAAGACCGCCGTCGCCGAGGCGCATGAGCAAACCACGCTGTGGCGCACACAAATCATTCACTAACCCAACGATAAGGCCGCTGCCATGAAACTTTCTCGCCGTTCACTCCTGGCATCGGCGGGCGCCTTGCCGTTCAGCATGCCGGCCGCTTACGCCGCGGCGGCCGATATGTACGATGTGCCGCTGCACGCTGATGCGCGGATCATCCACATCACCGACACCCACGCCCAGGCCAACCCGGTGCAGTTCCGCGAGCCTTCGGTGAACATCGGGGTGGGCGCTGCCAATGGCCGGCCGCCGCATCTGGTGGGTGAGGCGTTCTTGAAATATTTCGATATTCCGGCGGGTGGTTCGGCAGCGCACGCCTTCACCTTCCTGGATTTTGAGCGTGCCGCGCATAAATACGGCCCGATGGGCGGGTTCGCGCATCTCAAAACCCTGATCGACCAGTTACGCAACCAGGCCGGGGCCTCGCGCACCATGCTGGTGGATGGCGGTGATCTCACTCAAGGCTCGGGCGTTGCCAATCTCTCCAGCGGCCAGGACATGATCGCGCTGGCCAATATTCTGGGCACCGACGTGCTGACCGGCCATTGGGAATTCACCTACGGCGAGGACGGGCTGGCTAAACTGATCGCCGCCTTCAAGGGCAAGTTTGTCGCTCAGAACGTGTTCCTCACCGATGACGCGGCGTTCGCCAACAAGCCGGCGTTCGATCCCGCTTCTGGCCATGTGTTCCCGCCGTTCACCATCCGCGAGATGGGCGGCTACCAGATCGGCGTGATCGGCCAGGCCTTCCCGTACGTGCCGATCGCGCATCCCAGCCGCTTCGTGCCGGATTGGACGTTTGGGATTCACCCTGACACGATGCAGAAAACGGTGAATGAGCTGCGCAACAACCATAAGGTTGATGCGGTGGTGCTGCTCTCGCACAACGGCATGGACACCGACCTCGCTTTGGCAGCCCAGGTCAGTGGCATCGACATCATCATGGGCGGCCACACCCATGATGCGATCCCGATTCCGCAGATCGTCAAAAACCCCGGCGGCAAAACCTTTGTGACCAACGCAGGCTCCGCCGGCAAGTTTGTCGCGGTGCTGGATTTGTCATTGAGCAAGGGTGCGCTGAAGGGTCTGCAATACCGGCTGCTGCCGGTGTATAGCAACGAGATCAAAGCTGACCCGGTGATGGCCGCTGAGATCACCAAATGGCGGGCGCCGCACCAGGCGATGCTGGAGGAGAAGCTCGCGGATGTCGAAACCCTGCTGTACCGGCGCGGCAATTTTACCGGCACCATGGACCAGATGATCTGCGATGCGCTGCTGCAGGAGATGGATGCGCAGATCGTGCTCTCACCGGGCTTCCGCTGGGGCAACACGGTGCTGGCGGGCGGGCCGATGACGATGGAGGATCTGCTCTCCGAAACCGCGATGACCTACGGCGATGTGTATGTCTCGATGATGACCGGCGCGCAGATCAAGGCGGCGATGGAGGATGTCTGCGACAATCTCTTCAACCCCGACCCGTTCTATCAGCAGGGCGGCGACATGGTGCGCGTCGGCGGCATGAATTACGCCTGCGCGCCAAACGAAAAAATCGGCAACCGCATCTCCGAGATGACGCTGACCAACGGGCAGCTGCTGGACGCCGCCAAGACCTACAAAGTCGCCGGCTGGGCCTCAGTCTCGCAACCGCAAAACACCCCGCCGGTGTGGGACGTGGTGGCAAAATACCTGCGCGACAAAAAAACCGTGCGAATTACCAAACCAAACGTCACCAAAGTCATCGGCATCGGCAAAAACGCCGGGTACGCACCATGAAACGCGCCGCCCTG
>JARLFX010000156.1 GCA_031296355.1 Acidobacteriaceae bacterium | reverse complement strand
TCTCGTTTCCGCTCGGAAACATAGCGGTTCCGGGCGGAAACACACAGACACAGCTCTCAAGGGAGCCACCATGACAAACGGCACATTGCACTTTGAGGAACGATTGAAACACCGGATAGGGCGTCCGTCGCGAGTAAGGAGCGTGGCAATCCGATTCACAGAGGACGAGGCCGACACGCTTAATGCAGCCGCAAACAAGAGCGGGACAACACTCCGCGAGTGGTCGCGCCATGTGCTGATTGATGCCGCTGGGAGGTCGAACGGAGACGCCCTCTTTACCGAGTTGGTGGCCACGCGAATGCTGCTTGTGAACCTCATCAAGCCGCTCATCTTGGGAGAGAAGGTGTCGGCAGCATGGATCACGGAAGCCATGACGATGGTACGCAAGGAGAAGCATAAGGCGGCGCAGGACGTGATGCAGCAGTACACACAGGACGCTGGAAAGGAGCGATAAACATGGCAACTCAATGGGGCAGAAAAGAGTCGATCATCTGGCCGCCGCACGCACCGGTCATGAGCTACAGTGCCCTTGCAGTGGCTCTGCTTTGCACTTGCCTTTTCATCTGGCAACGGCTGCACTTCTCACTACCGCCGTTACAGAAGTCCTACATTATCGAGTACATGCGAGCGGAGGTCGGAGCCGCTGTCCACATGCACGGCACCTACCGTCTTCTTTATCTCGGCGGCGAAAAGGTCAAGACGCGTCTCGCTCTGCCGGTGGACTTCGCATCAGGCAGAATGGCGCTCCCAGATGGCAGAGCCGTCCCGTTCGCGTTGTCTGAGCTGGCGCGAACACAGGGCTATCGCTTTCCGTTTCGCGGCCCAGCACAGAAGCTAGCAGACGCCTCGATGTATCGTTGGCTTCGCTATGCGATCTTCGATGGCAAGGTGCCTTTTGGTGTGTTCACCATCAGTTTTATTGAGGGCGGTGTCTGTCTCCTGGCAATGCTCTGGTTTTCAATACCGATGGACATCCAGCGGTTCAAGCAGATGAAGTATGGACGCGTTCTGCGCGGCCCGCTCATGCTCTCGCCGAAAGAATTCAATAAAGCGCAGAAGGGTGACGGCATCGGTTTCAAGACCACCGAATCAGTCAAGATGATGAGGATTCCGTTGCGGAAAGAGGCACAGCATCTTCAGCTCATGGGCGATACGGGGGGCGGGAAAACCCAACTCATTATGCAGTGCCTTCGGCAGATTCGTCAGCGTGGCGATTCGGCCATCGTCTACGATCCAGCCTGCGAGTACATCCAGAG
>JARLFX010000155.1 GCA_031296355.1 Acidobacteriaceae bacterium | reverse complement strand
GGCCTGACGCGCGGTGTGCAACGCGAGTTCGTACATCTGGTGGTAAAGCGCGAGCGTTTCCTTTTGCATCCACAGGTAAAGTTGGTCAGAGGTGAACTTGTCGCGCAGGTAATTGAGGACAGCGCCGGTTTGTTCCACTTGACGCTGCTGGTGATCGAGCTCAAGCATTGCCTGATCGCGCTGGCGATGCTGACTGAGTATTTGATATTCAATTTGCTGAATCTCTATGGGAAGCGTCTGCGTCTGATGCAGCCAATCGTCGGAGCGGCGTTCCCAGCCGGCGAGCGTGAGATCGAGCGCCGCGGTTGCGCTTTGGATATCGGCGAAGATGCTGATGACCTTGCCTATGGTCTCAAATACGCCCGCGAGCTTGGTGCCAATCGGGACCTGTGAATCATTGCACGGGAAGCCCACGAAGAGATCGGGAATCACCTTCATTGCCTCGCCGCCCGCCTCAACCATATTGGCGCTTGTGCGGGTCTGCATCGCTGTGGTGGAGAGCGACTCGTATTGAATTTCGTTGTTGATCAGATCGTTCTGGTAGAGTCCCGTGTAATAGATCAGGTTGGTCTGGTTAAGGTCTTTCGTCTGTTGCAGAGATTGCACCTGCCAGTCTGCGCTTCGCCACTGATCTTGCCGAATAGCAATCTGCATTTCGGCCAATTCGTGCTCATGTGCAGCACGTATTGAAGCAAGGATCTCTGCATCGCCCTTCTCCATCGCGGCGAGAAGCGCGCTTCCGAACTCACGCACCGAACTCGCGAGCTCTACGGCTTTCTGGATGAGATAGGTGAATCGATAAGGGCTAGGTGGCAGGCACCACTCTCCGCGCTCCGTGCAACAGTCGTCCTCGCGCCGGATTGAGCAGGCGAGATCGGCGCCGAAGTACGGGCTGCTTTGAGGTAACCGCCAGGCATCGATGCACTCATGCACCAGACGCAGCCGGTCGGCGGTTCGATCGTAAAGTTCGAGGAGGCGCGGATTCAGACAAGGGATAGCGGGGGTGAACGTTGCGACACTCTGCGGATTCTTCGGCTCAGGCAGTTTTACGCGTCGTGGCCGCTTGCCGAGAATCTGGGCCACAGTATCGAACAATTGGCGTGCCTGCTGAGCCTTCTCTGGCGTGTTGCGGTGGCGCATTGCATGCCATCCCCACTCGAGCAAGGTATCGCAATACTCCAGTGTGAGCGCGCGGTCGCGCACCGTTTCCCACGTAACGTCAGTGCTGTCGCAGCACGCGCCGGAGGAGTCGCGCGAAGGTTTACCCGGCTGATCCGCGGACGGATTGTTTGCGTTATTTGCTGGCTGGCCTGCCACCGCGGGGGGCGCTGTAGCGGCGCCTGCGGGTGTTCCTGGCACATTGCTTGGGTTGTTTGGTGGAGACGCCTGGTTGCGATCGTTCGTTGGGCACTCGACCCAGGCACAGTCGCTTTTCAATGGAGCAAAAGCCAGGTCGTACCACTTAAGCGCAAGATCATACCGGCAACGAGCACGCAGAGCACTGGCCACGGTGATGGCTGGCGCAAAGATGGATGTCGGATAAAGGCTCGCGCCTGGCGTGTCGTACACAAAGTACGGATAGCTGTTGAGTTGGCCGGGGAGGTTTGAGGTTGATACCGCTGGCGCGGGAACGGGCAGCGGCAGCACAACTGCGAAATCGGATGGAAGGTCGAAACGAAAGCCGTCTGGCGGTGTTGTAGATGAGCCGCCGCCAATGGAAAAGTAGAGCGAGTCAAGGGCGCGACCAAGAAATTGCAGGTTCACTGGCGAAGTTATAGGGATGCACTCAGTTGAGCGCCGTTCCTGCATGAATTTGCCGTTATGCACGCGGCACCACGCGAGGCGCACTGCGGGATTGGCCGGCCAGTTGAGCAGTTTGGCCATGGCCGTTGAATCGTCGCCGTTATTCCACTGCACCGACTGCTGCTGCGTTTGATCGTAGTAAGCGTCCTGGACGCCGAACTGGTAGGTACCGACGGGCGTATTCGCCGGAATACCGTATGCCTGATCCGGGCGCACGTACTGGAGCGTCTCGATCAGCCAGAAGTAGTACTCATCGACCACCGGTGGATGTATGGCGCCGCACTGCTCGCAGCAGCGGGTAACGGTGTTGTCGCCGCCGATGCCGGAGGATCCCGCCGGTGAGCACGCCGCAGCGACGCGAACAAACTGCGCGCCAAGGCGCATCGCAGCCTCAATCCAGAAAGGCAGCGGCTGCGGCATTGTGGATTGTCCGCCGCTCTGCGCCGAAGCTTGGGCCAGCTCCGCCACGCGCGGTGCTTTCCTGGAACTCTTCTGCGCTGATCTCTGTAGTTGCCCATCGTTGCCTTGAGTGGACGACGATGGCGCGGACTGCCCAGGAATGGCGAGCCAGGAGGGCTGGCCGCTGTTCTCAGGCGTGCCGAGCAGCGTGAATCCCTCTTGTGTTGGTGGGTTCGCGGGTAAGAGCGCGACGGTCGAAGGCACATCAGCCTGCAGTGGGCCCAGACCGGCATGCGGCGCGGGCCGCTGGTCAGGCCACCACTCGCCTCCGCCTGGTTCGGCAATGGAGAGTGACGAGCTCTTCAGTTCCGACTCGAGGAAGCGGAAGGCTTCAATCTTGCGCGCTTTTTCGATTGCTTCCCATGCTGCCCAGTTCTCGCGATACAGTTCGTGCTCGCGGCTCGCTTGCCAATCGTGGAAGCTTGAGAACTTGCAATCCCACAACTCTGCAAAGTCGCGCGTAATCGTCCAGCCAGGCTCCAGACCCAGGCGCGCGCGACGCACGAAGCTATGGACAGCGGAAACAGCCTCGTCAACGCGGCTAGCTCTTTGACAGAGACCCGCTTCCACATCCTGAAGCAGATAGTCACTTAAATCGCGGGCGCAGGTGGCGTAGCTACCCGCATTCCACGGGAGAGCCAAGCGATTGCCATGGCAAAGGTAAGCAATAAGAGCTTTGCGCGCGCGCTCACGCAGTCCGTCGTTGGCGCGCTTTATTTCAGCGTAGCGCCATGGTTTCTCGCCACCGAAGAAGCCGTCGCATACGAATGCGACAAGGTTCTGGTTACCCGAGATCGTCAGCGATCCCACTGGCGTTCCGGGATCATCCCCCGCCCACGTCGCGGGTTGTGCTTCACCCAGATCTTTCGGACAGAAGCACTTGAGTAGTGTGCGGATCCACTGCTCTCCATGCCACACCCGCACCATCCAACGGTCATCTTCGAGATCGGCCGCAGTGAGCGCGTATAGGGTGCCCGGAGTTGGACTGACGTAGTAGTTGAGCAACAGATCATAGTGGCGCGAATCGATTCCGAGATGGCGCAATAGGAATCCCACGTGCGCGGGTTGCTTGTTGAGCGCCTCGTCGAAGAGCAGCCAAACTGGCCGCTCGCGGTGCTGCAATGCCTGCTGCCGGACCTGCGTGTAGTCGAAGAGCCGCTCCCACTGGTCAAATAGCGCGACGACTCGCGACGGCCCGGGAGCTACGCGGAGATCCTGCGCAGGGGAGGGCGGCAAATAGTTGTCCTTGAGCGGAAGGAAATTGAAATCGAAGTCGCACAGACTGGCGTTGAAAGCCCCGCCGCTGCGCGCGAACCCCACACCGGCAAAGCGATCGGATTGTGCAAGCATGTACCCCAATTCGGAGAGGCTGTCGTCCGATGCAGGCTTGGACGAGAGATGAAAGCGCTTTACGAACAGAACCGCCTTGAATGCGCGCTGGTAGGTGCGGCGGATGTCGCGCAGCGAGCTGGTGTAGAGCGTGTCGAGGAAGGTGACGGGAGTCGGTGTAGCGTCTTTGCCATAGTCGATACCTTTGCCCAGTGTTCCGTCTTTCTTGTCGAGATAGAGGCGCTCGCGCGGGATAATAGTCCACTCGTCTTGCGTATCAGGTCCGCGATAGTCGAGTTCGAGTCCTGCGTGTTGCCGGCGCAGCCACTCAGGGCGCGAGAAATCAGGCGTCTCCTGGCGCAGCGTGATGAGAAGCTGATAGGCTCCGCGTTTCAGATTGAGCGAGACTGCCGGTTCGCCTTCGGCCTCTGGCCAATGGTTTTTGAGTAGAAGCCACGTCTTCTGATTACGACTGAGAACGACCTTCCACGAACGACGATCCTCGTGAGACTCGCTCTTGCCGTTCCTGGTTTGCGGCACGCGCGCGTCAAATTCGTAGCGGCCTTCACGGTCAACCAGCAACACGCCGGACCACTGCGCCTGGTACCCTTGCGCACCGCCCAAAGAGGAACCATCCATATCGCGCACAGCGAAGCCGTTGTGAATGGAGACGAGCTCTGGCGCCATCGGCGGCGTGTAACCAAGCTGCGGCATGATTGTTGGAACCGGAGTATTCTCCTGGTCGCGCGCGTTGGCGAATGCGCAGAAAGGTCCTTGCATCTCGCGCCAGAGGAGCTTGCCTTCCAGTGTTGATAGCTCTCCTAGCAGGCCAGTACCGGTGAGCCCAAGCAGCGCGGCAAAAGCACCGCCATTAGGCCGTGACTTCCAGGTAACGGCGGGCAACTTGCCGCTGGGATCCTCCCACGTGGGCGGAGTCACGGGCGCATTTTCGTCGGCAAGCAAGTCGCGCAACACAAGCCACGCCGTTCGCGCGTCGTCCTCGTGGTGTTCGCAGCCCAGGACATGGGCAATATTCTTTGCCAGGTGTTCGGTGATTATGCGGCAGCGTTCATGAGCTATCGCAAAGTGATGCCTGAAGTAGTCCCAGCGCTTTTCCTCATCAGGTTCCTGAATAAGGTGTCGGTCGGCAGAGGCAAAATCCGTGAACAAAAACGCGAACTGTGCCAGCATTGCGCGGGGCTGAAAGTAGAGATCTCGCACAGCGTCTTGTTCTGCTGCGCCGAGCGGGCGCACGTGCGTGAGCTTCTCGATCACTGCTTCATCGCGCAGCGGCAGAGTGCACCACATGGTTACCGCGCCCGTACCTGAGTCGACGGCGCACTGGAAAGGCCCATTGGCCGGAACATTCCACATCAGCGGAGGGGTAGGCACGGAAGTTGAATAGACAAACCGCTGATCGCCCGGTGCAAAAGAGATTCCGGACGCCGCGAGTTGGTTGGGAAAGAAGTGCTTGCCAAACGTCTGCCATGTGTCGGGCGTGGTCGAGGTTCCGTCGGGAACGTAGCCAAAATCCCGCTGCATGCTGGTGGAGATTCGGTGCCATGTCCAGGCTTCGCAGCCGTCTTCGTTTACTTCCGCGGCAAGCAGCTTGTGACGCAGCGCGTGCAGTGACTGCTGCGGCTGGTCCTCGGGCAGATCGAGCGGATGATCGAGCGCCTCGTTCTCATCCTGCAGCGGGAAAGTATCTTCGTCGTCGGGGTGCGGCGCGGCAGAAGTAAGAAAGACAATATCGCCAATGCTGAATTCCGATGCGTAGATTTTAGTCAGCACTTCGGCGAATCGCAGCGTGCAGGTAGGTCGGCTGTACCAGGTATCGGTGGCAGTTGAAGGATCAAAGCCGCCCAGGCGCGAGAGCGGATCGAGATTCGACGCCATCAGCTTGAGGAACTCGGGTGCGCGATCCTTGGCGCGATGATGAGCACGCGCCACCCTCGGCACACGCTCGAGCAATTCACCGACGGCCCAGTTCCACTTGGCGGCCGACGGTCCCACCCAGAACGCGAGCAAATTCGTACGGTCTGCGCCCGTATCTCCGGGTGCGGGACGTTCCTTGGCATCTGTGAGCGGCATGTGGAAGTAGTCGCGCAACATTTCCAGTGCAGCAAGCTGGCGCAGGAACTCGATGTTGTTCACGCCGCCAGCGAGACCACCCAGTACGCTCCAGATGTCAGCGAGTTCGGCAAAGCTGAAACCATCGCAGCGATGCTTGAGTGCCCGCCACACGCGAATGAACAGCGCGAGCGCCGCAAGCGCAGCCTCCTGGTTCTGGTCGGTGCCGAAGGAGAGTTCGACTCCATCGAGGCAGCAAGGCTCGCAATCGGAGAAACCTTTTACATCAGAATTGCCGTTGGCGATTGGAACCGGAGAAACAGCCTGCAATTCGATGAACTCGCAGTAAGTCAGGCAGGTGCGTTCGAGAAACTCCGAGAGCTGTTGAAGCGTCTGGATCCAGCTTTTGTCATTCTGCTCGGCCGACGCAAATCCGTAGAGACCCCATGGCGGAATTGGCTTGGCAGTGACGCCTGTGTATCCAAAGAGCGCCGCGGCCTCCTGTTGCGAGAAGCCAAGGTACTCGATCGCGATCTCGATCTTGACGGGATAGCGCCATAAATAGTTTTGAAAATTGGAAGGCGACGCATCAGGAGCCAGGACAAATTCTGTGATCTCCTTGCGAAAGGCGCGCATGGTGTCGGCGCGGCAGAGGCAGAGAAGGCGCTGGTAGGTACGAGAGATGTCGAGAGGCTGCGAGTAAGGCAGACAGCAGGACGAGAAATCGGTTGCGAGATTTTTGTATGCATCCGGCTGCGCTGTGGGCACGGCGGGGCTCGAATACTGAGGCATGGTCTCGAGCAGTTCTCCGGGCGAATGGCAGTCTTCCTTGTCACTGCATCCGCCAGTGCAGAGCGGATAGCCATCGAGCGTGGTGGTGGCCGTATCGTAGACCGCGCCCGACGTTGGAGCCGGCGCCAGTGCGGCGAGTTTTTCCAGGCTTTCGTTCACGAGATCGATCGACGGGATGAGCGTTGAAGAATTGGCGCGATCAGCGAGCATATCGCCCACCGGACCGCGACGACTGGCGATGGTTGCTGCCATCAGCGGCGTGGTGTCGGAGGAATCGTTGTCATGGAGATTGGCGCAGCTCGAATCCTGATGAAGCGCAAGCAGCGCCTTGAGGTAGGCGGCTGGACCAAGCGGCGAGATGGAGGGCGGCGGAATGCAATCGGTGAGGCTTCCATCTGGATTCACTGGCACAAAGCCTTGCAAAGAGCCATCTCCAGTTTGCGGCGCATTGGGAGCGATGGCCTGCGCGGCCGCATAGAGTTGCGGTACATAGCCCCAGGCCACCGTACCTGTGGTCGCGTATTGAAATTCATCGGAGGTCACCTTGGTGATGTCACTGGCCGAGGTGAAGCCGCGGGCGTAGAGCGCCTCCATGATGGAGAAGCGAATATCTCCTGGCGTGGGCTGCGCGTTCGGCGAAATCTCCGGAACCACCTTCGCAATCAGGGCGAGATCGTTGATGGTGCCGATGGCACGCGCCAGCCAAGCCTGCGCTCTAACTTCCTCAGGAGGGAAGATGCCTTGGACGGCCGTGTCTATCTGCGCCTGGGTAAGCGGCCCCGCGCCGAAGACGAAGGTCCCGCTTAGATTTCCCACGGCCTGGCTGATGGCGTCAAAGTCGGGCAGGGAATACAAGGAGGGTGCAGCCGGATTGAGATTCGGCGCCTGGTTCGGAATCGACGAGACGCTGAAGAACTTCTGCACCGCGCGGATGAAAGCCTTGATCTGGATTGAGACGTAACCCTGCTGGAGCGGCGACTGTGAAGGCGCGAGATTGTTGCCCGGCTGCGTGAAGGGTGGAAGCCAGGTAGGGTCAGCCGGCCCGGTGGTAAAGAATGCGGTCCACTGCGCTGCAGTAACTGCTTTGAGCGTGTCGATGGTGGGATTGGGAGTAGTGGGATTAGTCGTTGACGGCAACCATCCAATCACCTTGCTGGCCAGGGATTGGCTGGTTCCGGTTTCGATGTAACCGCGGGAGATGGCGCTTAGCACAAGGTAGAGATAGCCTGATTCGTCCGCCTGCGTCTGTACGGTGTAATCCCCAGAAACACTGGCGGGAACTGACACACCGGCGAGTAGTGCCCAGATGATTGCGTCGCTCTCTGGCTGGAAGGCCTGGTAGCTTGGTCCTGCTGCGCTGGCTGTAGTGGCTCCGAGCCACCCCTGGACCAGGTTGTCGAATGCGGTGGTCGCTGGAAGCGGCACGATGGGCGTTGTGGAACTTTGCGTCACGGCGAGCGCCGAGAGGCGACGCGCGGCCTGCACCGAGCTGATCTTTCCCGCGGGTGGTGAGCTGAGCGGAAGCGAATACGCTTCCAGATCAGTGATGACGCCGGTCATGACCGCTTGGCCGAACTCCTGCAATAAACGGTCGACGGTATCTCCGCAGGCCGATTTGTAGCGGCTTGCGGCGGTGGTGGTGATGCCCTGGTTGCTGCCGAGCGCATAGAAGAAGGCTGCGGGCACTCCAAAGTTAATGGTGGAATTGAGCCCGGTAAGCAACACTTCACTCACAATGGGTGAGGCGTCGGCGTAGGCAGTGGGATCGACGATAAACTCGAGTACGGCCTGCGGCGCCGCAGTGCTTGTGGCTTCGCAATAGAGAGCGCAAGAGACCGCGGCGACAAACTTTGACAGCCGCACAGCGACTGAGTTGCGCGTTGAGTAAAAGCTGTTGAGTGCGCCTTCCCATCGCTGCCGGTCCTGCTCGTCGCCGTTGTTGTTGCCGTTGCTGCTACTCGCCCCGCTATTGGGTGGATTCGTATAGAGATCCTCAAGCGCATCCGGCGGAAGTGGCAGGGGATTTTGCTGGCTCCACACGATGTCGTAGGCCATGCGCGTGCATTGGTCGGTTGTAAGCTGGGTCAAATCGACGCCCGAGAAATACGAGTCGTATTGCGAAGCCGCCTCCATCAAAGGCAGAAGTTGATCGTATGCGGGAGCCGTACCGTTGGTCGGCATCAGCAGGCTCAACGCTCCGTTGTTGACCGGTGGAGCGGGCAGGGTTAAATAGAAACTGGTGTTCCGAAGCGGGATGTTCTGGAAGTTGCCGGGACTCGGCAGCGACGTGTCCACCAAGACCATTACGTTGTAGAACTCGTGGTCGACTGGAATGAGAATATTGTTGCGCGTAACCACCACTGCGATGTCGACATATTCGCCGACCGGCTGATTGGGTATGGGGATGACCGCGGTCGCCACAGACATCGGTATCGGAATGAAATAAGGAGAAAGGCCGTCCCACTGCAATTCTGGCTCGACGTGCTGGACAATGCCGGTATTGAGCAGGCATGTGAAGGTGACCGGGGCATTGTTAGCGAGCGTAACCGAATTCGAAAGCGTGATGGTGGTGCTGGAGACAGCGGTTACCAGGGTGTTGGCGGCAACACCTGACACGGCGCTCACCGTCATGCCTGGCGCGATGCCTTTGGTGGTTTGCATCTTGATGATCGTCTTGTTGGTTGCCGAGGCCGCGGTGTTGATGACGAAAGAAAAGGAACTGTAATCGGAGGCAATCGAGAGTTGGCCCGAGCCATATTGGTAATAAAAGGTGACCACTGTGCCGGCGCCGAGGAATTTTGGGATCTCTTGATTGACCGTCGCGGTCGTCCCGGCAAGATTGTTCACCGCTGTGCCGCCACTGATGAGGCTCGCGTCGACCGGTGAAACCACGCTCGATCCATAGGCGATGCCTTCAATGGAGTCCAGCGTCAGGGTATTGCCGTAGTCGTTAGGCGAAACAGGCTTGGTGCTGTCGACGAGAAGTTTGGGAACTGCGGCAATGAATGTCCCTGGCGCGAAGGGAACTTCAATCAATTGCACCGGCGCGTAGCTCAGCCCCGAAGCGGGCGGAACCTGACCAAGAAGGTTGGCAGGAGTTTGTGGCGCGTCGGCACGATAAACCTTGATGGATAAGCCGTCGAGGTAGGTTCCGAAGGTGCCGCTATCAACCGGCGTATCGGGATGAACGCGCACGACAAGGTAGCTGAAATTGGGCATGGTTCTCTCCTAAGCGGCTGCGCGAGCGCAGGCTGGGGCACAATTCCATTGGCAATCCTGCCGGCCTTACAAATCCGCAGAAAGCGAGCCACTACGGATTCTCCGGGAGATGGCCGATTTTTTACTTGTTCAACGGTCGATTTTGGCCGCACACCATCTTCCTCGGCACAAAGGGAAGCATCAACCGCTGGTTATCAAAACAACTAGCAGAGGGACGGGGAAATAGAATCTAGTTGTCTTCAGCTCTATACTTGAAGGCTGACGTGGGAGACTTGCGAGTCGGGTCTTTCCCACCTATGGAACTTGATACAACGAATCTTGAATAAAAAGCAACCATTATTTCAGAATTTAACTGATAAACAACTTATCTTCCGCAAATGCGCCAGATCGATTGCTTCTCCAGGCCAACCAGCTGATCGATGATGTGCAGACGACAGAGAATCAAAATATTGCTTCAGTTTTCATACAGTCTTTGACCCCGCGATCAGCCAAGGCCGACGGTGATGCGTTTGGTTATTAATGCGCGAGAATGCGGCTCCGTCTCAAATAAGAACTTTCAAAATGTCATTACGGGGTTTCCCGCGGACAGCAATATCTGCGACCGGGTGAATCCTGCTTGCCTAACGTGGAAGGGACCTTTGCAACTGTCGTGATCGTGAGTGATATTGTGGTCGCCCGCGGCGCTGATGATGCGCCGGCCGTCATTGCGGGCACCACCAGCTATTCAGTTCTCGACGAACAAGTTCAGAGTCTTAAATCAAGCAGCGGGCTCGTTGATGACTAACACTAAAAACAAATGAGCAAATTGAGTGGAACCGATCTTGGCGGCAACCGTCTATCTCTTGCTCCTTCTCATC
>JARLFX010000154.1 GCA_031296355.1 Acidobacteriaceae bacterium | reverse complement strand
TGCCGTCGCGGAGAGCGGGGGCGAGGACGATGCGCAGGGTACCGGTATCGGGCATGGCATGGACCGAGTTCACGATGAGGTTGGAGAAGACCTGCATCATCTCGCCGCGGTTGACGGTGATGGGCGGAAGATCTGGCGTATAGCTGCGCTCAAGGCTGATGTTGTGGCCCTCAATGCGCATCTGGTAGAGGGAGAGGACATCGTCGAGCAGGGTGGCCATGTCAGATGGGATGGCGGCGGCGTTGTCGCGGTAGTAGCCGAGGGTGCGCTTGGCGATATGGGAGACGCGGCCGAGCTCGTCCTCGGCAATGCGGAGGTATTCCACGACCTCAGCCGGGAGGTCTTTCGACATGCGCGCCAGGTAGACGAGGTTGAAGACAGACTCCAGCGGGTTGTTGATCTCATGCGCGATATTGGCAGCCATGCGACCGGTGGCTGCGAACTTCTCTGACTGAATCAGGAGGCGCTGCATCTGCTTGCGGCTGGAGATATCGCGAGCGATCTTGGAGGCGCCGATAATTTTGCCGTCACGGTCTTTGAGGGGGGAGATGGTGAGGGAGACTTCGATGTGGCGTCCGTCTTTGCAGACGCGGACGGTCTCATAGTGCTCGATCTTTTCACCGGCGGCGATCTTGCGCAGGATGGTGGATTCTTCGTGGTGTAGATCGGCGGGGATAAGGCGGAGGATGGACTGGCCCACGATCTCTACCGCGCTATAGCCGAAGAGCCGCTCCGCGCCAACGTTCCAGCTATTAATGATGCCGGTGAGGTCTTTGCTGAGGATGGCGTCTTCAGAGGATTCGACGATGGCGGCGAGGCGGGAGCGGAGCTCGTCTGTATGGCGGCGTTCGGAGATGTTGCGGGCAAACTTGGAGGCGCCGATGACGCGGCCGGAGCGGTCTTTGATGGGGGAGAGGGTGAGGGAGAGGTGGATGCGCTCGCCATTCTTGCGCAGGCGAACGGTTTCGAAGTGCTCGATGCGCTCGCCAGCGCGCAGGCGGCGCATGATGACGGCTTCTTCGTCCCGCAGCTCCGGCGGGATGATGGTGAGGATGGGCAGGCCGATGATCTCTGCCGCGGTGTAGCCAAAGGTGCGTTCGGCGGCGGGGTTCCAGGTGGTGATGATGCCGTTCATGTCTTTGCTGACAATCGCGTCTTCAGACGAATCAATGAGCGCTTCCAGCAGGGCGCTGGAGCGCTCGTCGCGCGATTGGATGGATGTAACTTTGGGCCCAGTTATTTTTTGACTCAAACTCATGTGGGAGAAGACTCCGGCACTCCTGAAAACATAGGATGCGGGGTTTGGGGTTCGAGTATATTGCGCACCCAGTATCGCCTGAAAACCGGGTTGGATGCAGTAAAAATCAGACAATCTGACGGGTTTACGGAGGGGTGGCGGCAGGGCCTGTTTTGTTGCCGGCAGTTGGGCGGAGCCGGGTACCGAATGCGCATAGAATTCATGAGGGGTTAGGAGAGGGTATAGAACATGATTGTGAAGAAATGGATGGCGGTGTGGGCGGCCACCGCGGCGGTGTGCGCCGGGAGTATGGCGGCGCAGGGAACAAAGCCGGCGCCGGTGGCAGGGGATGCTGAAGTAACTATTGCACCGAAGTCCAGCGCTGTGGTGAGCGCGCAGGTGATCGACCCGAAGAGGGAGCCGGCGATTACACATGAGGCCAAGCTGCAACTGATCCGGTCGCGGGTGAAGTACGTCTTTGTGCTCTTCCAGGAGAACCGGTCGTTTGATTTCTACTTTGGCAGCTATCCGGGGGCTGACGGGCTGTATGCCGGGCCGGCGGGGCCATATGCGCCGGGGACGGCAG
This sequence comes from Acidobacteriaceae bacterium, assembly GCA_031296355.1. The sequence continues at coordinate 47,723 of JARLFX010000154.1, read as the reverse complement.
CGGGCTTTACGCAGCAGATCGTGAATACGGATGGCAGCGTGGGGACGATCACGCCGTTCCGGATTCCGGCGACGGTGAAGGATGTGAACGGCAAGACGGTGCCGCTGTATCCGGCGGATATTGCGTCTTTGAACCACTCGCATGTGGCGGTCGCGCGGAAGATTGCGCTGGATGCGCAGGGCGTGGCGCAGAACACGGAGTATGCGCTGACGGAAGAGGGTGTGATGCTGAAGGATGGGAAGCCATCGAAGGCGCCCACGCTGGAACGGAAGCAGTTTGGCGAGCTGGTGATGGCGCATGTGGATTGCGATACGGCGCCGTTCCTGTGGCGCTATGCGGACCGCTTCACGCTGTTTGATCACTTCATGGATACGATCGTGGGGCCATCAACGCCGAATGCGATTGCGATGATCTCAGGGCAGGGCGGCGAGACGCAGTGGCTGCTGCATCCGGAGGAGGCGATGACGGGCGGGCAGGGCAAGGGCGCGACGGTGCCGATGCTGAGCGATCCGCAGCCCTTCTGGGGGTCGCAACTGGACAAGGACGACCGGCTGAAGATGCCGCAGACGCCGAAACGCTCTGACAAACCGGGGGGCATATCGAAGAACCTGACGTTTGCCAGCCTGCCGCTCTCGTTCATGGGGACGGAGATCAAGAAGACGACGGCGGCGGATTTCAACCCGGCGTTTGATCTGCCGGATGTGCAGGAAGATATCGACAAGATTGCAGGGCATGGCGTGGGCGCGGTGAACTGGGGCTGGTATCAGCAGGGGTATGAGCATGAGAAGAACGATGCCGCGGGGAGGGCATCGCACGAAGGGTATGTGGCGCACCACAACGCGCCGCAGTACTTCGGCTACGTGGCGAACAATCCGATTGCAAGCACGCACATGCACGGGCTGACGGAGTTCTTTGCGGATGTGAAGGCGAAGCGACTGCCGGCATCTGGCGTGTTTTACGTGCGCGGTGGATACGGCAATATCGAGGGCTGGAAGCCGCAGGATCCGAATCCGCGGGTGGCGCAGGTATTCAACGGCAACGACGACCATCCGGGATATTCGGATACGCAGATCAGCGAGGGTCTGCTGGCGCAGGAGATCAACGCGATTGCGCAGAGCCCATATTGGAAGGACAGCGCGATCATCATTACCTACGATGAGTCAGACGGGCTGTATGACCATGCGCAGCCGAGGGTACGGTCATACGATGCAGCGGGGTTGCCGCTGGAGCAGGGGCCGCGGATTCCGGCGATCGTGATATCGCCGTACGCGGTGGCGCATGGCGTATCGCACCAGGCATCGGAGCATAGCTCGATCATCAAGTTTGTGAATGAACTGTTTGGACTGATCCCGCTGGCTGACCTGCCGGATGAGGAGCGCGCGCGGAAGATTGGACTGGAGAAGTTTGGCCAGAAGGATCTGGGCCCGGCCGACGATAAGGTGGAGGGCGTGGGCGATATGAGCTCGGCGTTTGACACGCTGCGGTTACAGGGCAACGCTGCGCCGCTGCCGGCGGTGTACGCGATGATTCCGGAGAGGGAGATCAACAGCTATCCGCACGCCGGTGGACAAGGATGCAAGGCGCTGGGGATTACGCCGACGGATAGCGGGTTGCCGAATCCGGTGCCGGAAGATTTCAATCCGCGGCCAATCACGACGCCGGGAATTCCGACGGCGGGCGGATGGATTCCGTAGGCGGGAAGAAGAAAGCTCAGCACGGATTACACGGAAAAGACACGGATAAAAACGGATTAAAAAATTTAAGGATTTATTTAAGGCGGATTTAAGGTCTCGAGAATCCGTGGTGTTTCCGTGTAATCCGTGCTGAGTGTTTTGTGCGAGGTGGGTTGAAGAGCATGGGGAAGATTCTGGCGGTAATGCTTGTCGGGCTGTGCTGCGTTGCTGCGCGAGCGGAGACGACGCTGGCGAAAGTGCGTGCGGCGGGGGCGCTGCGCTGCGGCATCGATGTGGCGGAAGCGGAGTATTCCACCTCGGACGATCATGGCGGGCGCGAGGCGTTTGACGGCGATCTGTGCCGCGCCGTGGCAGCGGCGGTGCTGGGGCTGCAGGCGAAGGCGCTGGTCACGCGCTATCCCGACGACCGCGACAGCATGAAAGCGCTCACCGGTGGCGAGGTGGATCTGGTCGCCACGCTCACGGATGACTTCGCGCATGCGGCGGGGACCGGGATTGGATTCACGCGGCCGGTGCTGTGGGACGGCGTTGGGTTCCTGGTGCTGGGCGCGCATCCGTCGATGCGGGCGCGGCAGTTGAGCGGGCGGAAGATCTGCTTTCTCGCGCAGACGACGGTGGAGGAGAGTGCGCGCGCGTGGTTTGGCCGCGAGCGTCTGAACTTTGTGCCGTTTCCGTTTCAGGAAGAGGGCGAGATGGATGCGGCGTTTACCAGCGGCAACTGCGGTGCGCTGGCGGGCGACCGCACGCGGCTGGCAGAGGCGCGTGCCGCGCTGCTGCGGCATGGGCGTAGGACGACGCTGCTACCGGAACGCGTCTCGAAGGACCCGCTGGCGGCTGCGTATCGCGATGACGATGCACAGTGGGCGACGATTGTGAATTGGGTGATGGAGGCGCTGGTGCAGGCCGAAGAGAGCGGCGTCAATCGCGGGAATATAGGCGCAGTCTACGACGCGCTCACGGAGAAAATGCCAGGCGCTGGCGAACCAGAATTGCGAACGTTGCTTGGCATATCGCAGGAGGTTGGCAACGCGTTGGGGTTGAAGAATGACTGGGTGATTCAGGTCATTCGGGCTACCGGAAACTATGGGGAGATCTACGAGCGCGACCTGGGAAGCGGGTCGGCGCTGAAGCTGCCGCGCGATGCGAATGAGTTATGGAAGCATGGCGGGCTGATGATCGCGTTGCCGCCAAAGTAGGTGCTACGCCCTTCGCTGCGCTCGAGGGCAGGCTCCCGGCGGATCGCTTCGCGTGGTAAGCCATGAACATCAATGCTGAAAGGAACGAAGGCGGTCGCCGCTGGCGCGACGATGTCCCACTCATCGCGATAAGGCTGCGATGAATGGGGCACCCGGCTTCGCGTGGCTGTCCTGATAATGCAAGAGTGGGGGTGAACATCGTGCCCAGGTCTCAGAAGTGAGACCCGTTCGGTTTCGCTCAGGGCAGGCTCTGGGGTATCCGCATTTGTGGTGCTAGCCAAGATGGGTATGCATCATCTTGGCTAGCAGCAGCAGGTCGCGCGATGAGGGACCGACAAAGATTTGGTATTCGCCGTTTGGCATTGTGAAATCATGCTTCGCGGTGTCGAAGATGGAGAGTAATAGCGGATCGATGGTGATCGTTACGCTCCTGGATTCTCCGGGTGCGAGGGTGACGCGCTGGAAGCCGGCGAGGCGCTTGTAGTCCTCATTGGGAAGCTGCACGTAGAGCTCGGCGATCTCGGTGCCTTCGCGCTTGCCGGTGTTCTTTACGGTGAAGGTCGCGGTGGAGTGCGCTGCATCCATGGTGAGTGAGGAGTAGGCGTAGGTGGTGTACGAGAGGCCGAATCCAAAGGGAAAGAGCGGCTGCTTGTTTTCGGAGTCGAACCACTTGTAGCCGATGCGCGCGCCTTCGCTATAGGTGACGTTGAAGGGCTGGCGTTTGGCAGGGGCACCGGCGGCGTGGATGGCGTGGTCGCGTTCGCTGCCGGCAAGCAGAGGATGCGGCAGGTCGACTTCAGTTTGCGCGAAGGTGGCGGGGAGTTTGCCGGAGGGGTTGACGGTGCCGAAGAGGATGTTGGCGAGCGCCTGCGCGCCGCCGATGCCGGGATACCAGGCTTCTATGATGCCAGCGACGCGGCTGGCCCAGGGCATGGTGATGGGGCCGCCTGATTCGATGACGATGATGGTGCGGGGGTTGGCGGCGGCAACGGCTTCGACCAGCGCATCCTGCTTGTTGGGCAGGGAGAGCGACGGAACATCGCCATCTTCATGGGTGAACTGGGTGACGAAGACAATGGCAACGTCCGCGGTGCGGGCAAAGGCGGCAGCGGCGGCGGGGTCCGTGCCGTCGTTGAAGCTGATGTGGGCTTGGGGAGCGTGTTCGGCGATGCTGCGCAGCGGGACGGAAGGGAAGTAGACGGGATGTTCCCACTTCGCGGTGCCGGGTTGGTGGTCGAGTGCATTGCCGCCGGGAGCATCGACCTGAGCGGAGCCACCGCCGGAGAGAACGCCGACGTCTGCATGGCCGCCGATGATGGCGATGGATTTGAGATTGGGTGCGAGAGGCAGGGCATCATGCGCGTTGCGCAGCAGGACGATGCTCTCTTCCGCGATGTGCTGGGCATCGTCGCGGCCACGGAAGGGATCGACCACGGAGCGCACGTCGGTGGGGTAATCGATCACACCAGCGGCGAACATGCTGCGCAGGATGCGATGCACCATATCGTTGAGGCGCGACATGGGGACTTTTGAGCTGAGCACGGCATCTTCAAGCGGCTGGCCGAAGTAGCTCTTGCCGGCGAAGTCGCTGGGCTGCTCCATGTCGAGGCCGGCGAGCGCGGCTTTCACCGTGCTGTGGGTGGCTTCCCAGTCGGAGAGGACGAAGCCCTTGAAGGCGAAGTCGTGCTTCAGCACCTGGTTGAGCAGGTAATCGTTCTCGCAGGCGTAGTCGCCATTTAGCTTGTTGTAAGAGCACATCACGCCGGAGGGGTTGGAGAGGCGGATGGCGATCTGGAAGGCGAGGAGGTCAGACTCGCGCATGGCGCGCTCGTCGATGACGACGTTGTAGATGTTGCGGCCGGTCTCCTGATCGTTGAAGGCGTAGTGCTTGATGTCGTTCATGATGTGCTGCGAGGCAACACCCTGTTCCAGCATGCCGGTCATGGTGCCAGCGAGCAGGGGATCTTCTCCGGCGTATTCAAAGTTGCGGCCATTGCGGGGCTCACGAAGCAGGTTCACGCCGCCGCCGATGGACATGTTGAAGCCCTGGGCGCGGAGTTCGCGGCCAATGACCTGGCCGTAGAGAAGCGCGGCATCGGGATCCCAGCTGGAGGCTGCGCCGAGCGTGGAGGGCAGCAGGGTGGCGTAGCGGCTCTGCACGGCGGCCATGCGTACGCCGACGGCGGAGTCTGCCAGGTTGATGCCGGGAATGCCGAGGCGGCTGATGCCAGGGACGAAGCCGGCGCCGTAGTTGGAGCCGGGTGGGATGGGGTTGCCGGGAATAAGGATGCCCCATCCGGTGCCGTGGACGAGCTGGAGCTTTTCCTGCAGTGTGAGCTCGTTGAGCACGAGGTCAGCGCGGACGTCTGGCGAGAGCGAGGCGTCTTGCCAGGGATGCTTCTGCGCGGCCTGGGTGTGGGCAAAGAGCGGAGTAAGACAAACGATTGTCCAAAGAAGAAAAGAGATACTGCCGCGAGCGCCGGATGCAGAAACTTTCATGGAAATCATTGTAGCGGGTAACTGGTGCGCCCATGTGAACCGGGGAGAATGGGGGATCAGGGAGACGGGTAATTGGTCCAACCACTACAATTGGTGCGGTTGGTAAAGCGTCTGTGGAGGATGTACATGAAGCGTATTTGGTGTGGTGTGGTGATGATGACGGCAGCAGCGGTTGCGCTGGCGCAGGGGCCGGTGAACCTGACGAGTGCACGGCCAGCGGGCAAGGCGGTACGCATTGAGCTGATCGGCGATTCGACGCAGACGGATAATGCCGGCTATGGCCGCGGCTTCTGCGCCAACCTGACGGCGGCGGTGGATTGCATTAATATGGCGCGGGGTGGAGCCAGCACGCACACGTTCCGCGAGCTGGGAATCTGGGATCGCGCGATCGCGTCGAAGCCGGACTACATGCTGATCCAGTTTGGACACAACGACCAGGTGACTCCTCAGCACCAGGACCGGCAGACGCCGTTGCCGCAGTACATCGAGAATCTGAAGCGGTTTGTGACGGAGGCGCGCGCAGCCGGGGTGACTCCGGTGCTGGTGACGCCGTTGACGCGGCGCAATTTTGGCTCCGACGGCAAGATCCACTCTGACTTGACGGAGTATTGCAACGCGATGAAGAGCGTTGCTGCAGAGATGAAGACGCCGCTGATCGACCTGCAGGCAGACAGCATCGCGTATCTGAACACGCAGGGGCCGGACAAGGGCCAGACCCTGGGCATCACGAAGAAGGACGACAGCGGCAAGACGGTTGCAGACAAGACGCACCTGAATTGGGCTGGGTCGTATGTGTTTGGCCGCATCGTGGCCGTGGATATGGACAAAGCGGTGCCGGCGCTGCAGAAGTATGTGAGGCCGGGTGCGGCGAAGCTGCCGCTGGAAGGCATGAAGGCGATGAACGTAATCGACGGGGGGCCGGTGAAGATCGTACTGGTTGGCGATTCGACGGTCGCGGTGGGCGGCGGCTGGGGGCCGGGATTCTGCGCCGTTCTGACGAAGAACGTGACCTGCATCGACGACGCACGGAACGGGCGCAGCAGCAAGAGCTTCTACGACGAGGGGCTCTGGAAGAAGGCGCTGGCGGAGAAGGGCGATTACTACCTGATCCAGTTCGGACATAACGATATGCCGGGCAAGGGGCCGGATCGCGAGACTGACCCGAATACGACGTTCGCGGCAAATATACGGCGCTATATCGCGGAGACGCGTGCAATTGGGGCGGTGCCGGTGGTGGTGACTTCGCTCTCGCGCCGGACGTATAAGGACGGCAAGGTGGTGGAGGATCTGAAGCCCTACGCCGCCGCAGCCCGGCAGGTTGGGCAGGAAGAGAATGTGACGGTGGTGGATCTGAACTCGATCTCAACCGGGATGCTGAGCAAGATGACGCAGGAGCAGGCTGACCAGTTTGATGCATCTGCGCATCCGGATGCGAAGGCGGAGAACTCTGACAAGGCTAAGCCCTCGCTGGACCGCACGCACCTGAACGCCTATGGGCAGAAGGTGTTTGGGCGGCTGGTGGCGGATAATTTGATCCGCACACAGGTGGAACTGGGGCCGGATGTAGTGGGTGAACCGGCGAAGTCTGCACCCGTCGCGCCGGTTCAGGCTTCGCCAACAGAAGGAAAGTAAAAGAGGCGAACCACGGATTGCGCGGATCGTCACGGTTCAATCGCTGTAATGAACGGAAGAAAATTACGGCCCAATCGTTAAAAGAGCAAAGAAAGGAGGATAAGCTGATCGCTTATCCTCCTTCAATTTAAGTCTCAACTTGGCTTATCCGTGAAGATCTACAGAATCCGTGATTGAGGGCTTGGTCTTGTTTCTGTTTACTGGAAGCCAATCTCAGAGAGCTGTTTGGGATTGGGATCGTCTACCGTGATCAGGTTGTGGCAGACGGAACAATCGTTGCTGATGGTCTTGCCGTCTTTGGATGTGTGGTTGCCATCGTGGCAACGGAAGCATCCGGGGAAGGCGGTGTGGCCGATGTTGTCAGGATACGTACCCCAGGTGACTTTCATATCCGGGAAGACGTTGCGTTGGTAGATGGCGACGAGCGACTTCGCTGCCGCATCAATGTTGCCGCGCTGGCTGGCCCAGACATCGGGATACTGCGTGCGGTAGAAGTCCTGCAGGCCGGCGGTGATCTTGGCGGCTGCTTCCTTCTGCGATGAGTAGGTCGCCTTGATCAGGTCCAGGCCTTCCTTGTGAATGAAGGGAAGCGAGGTGCTGGGGCTGCCGTCTACCATGGCGCGGTTGAGGGCTGCTTCCGGCGTCTGGAAGGCGTGGCTGGCCTGGTTATGGCAGTCCATGCAATCCATGTGGCGGGTTACGCCCTTCACCGGGCCCTTCCAGTCGGTGCTGAGGTACTGCGTAACCGAGCCATCGGGATTGGGTGCGTTGACGGCGATGATGGTCTGGTCGGTGGCGTCGGTGGCAATGTACTCGTAGTTGGCGAGATGGTGGCCGTGGATGCCGCTGGTGTGGGAGAGCGAATCTACGCCGCCGAGATGCAGGGCGAGCATGGTGCGCGTCATGGAGTTGGTGGCGTCGTCAGCATACGACGTCTTGACGAGCAGTTTTTCGCCGATGAAGCGGGTGGGCGCATGGCACTGTTCGCAGGTAGCGCGGGCAGGGCGCAGCGCAGAGAGCGGCGGTTCGATCGGCGTGGGGTAGTGGTGGAAGGTGACTTCGATGAGCTGCTTGGTGCCGTTTACCTTGGCGCGCACAAACTCGTTGAAGCCGGCGCCGATGTGGCACTGCACGCAATCCACGTGGGAGTGTGGCGAGACCTGGTAGGCGGTCCACTGGGGATACATGACGTGGCAGGCCTGTCCGCAGAAGGAAGGCTTGTCCATGTAGGAGACGCCGCGGTAGCTGGCCGTGCCCAGGATGACGAAGTTGATCACCGTGGCGATGATGACGATCTCGATGCCGTGGCGGAAAGCAGGCTCGCGGATGTCAATCTCGGGGAAGACAGATGGGATGGTGCCCGCAGCCTGGAGTTGGCGGCGGCGCTGCCAGACGCCGATGGGGATGAGGATGAGTCCAAAGACGAAGATGCCGGGCAGGAAGAGATCGACGATGAGGCCGATGTAAGGATTGCTGGAGCCGCCGTGGCCGAAGACCTGGACGACCCAGAAGCCGATGAGGATGGCCGCGGAGGCGGTGGTGAGCGCGCCGCCGATCAGGCTCAGAGTATTGTTGCCGTAAAAAAGAAATGGCCGAAGCCAATTTTTCTTGAATTCAGCCATTGCTTATTTTCACCTCGGGGTTGCGGTGTTGTTTATTTGAGGGTGCGGATGTAGTCCACGGTGCCCTTGATCTGTGCATCGGTCAGCTTGCCGGTATAGGCGGGCATCTTACCTTTGCCGTTCTTGGTGATGGCGATCATGTCAGCTTCTGATACCTTCAGGCCCACGAACGAGGGGACCTTCATGGCTTTGCCGGCTGGTGTGTTGCCGGTGCCGTCGGCACCGTGGCACATCGCACACTTGGACTTATAGACATCAGCCTGCGCCAGAAGAGCTGCGGAGCTGGACAGAACGGCGATGCCGACGAGAGCGATCCTGATCTGATTTTTCAAAGTACATCTCCTTGAGGAAGCATTGGGTGTTGCAAGTCTAGCTTAGAACTCGTAGTGCATGCCAAGAGTTACCACGTTTCCGTGAAAATCTCTCGGCGCGGTGGGACCCACCGGGGCGCCCTGCTCGTTGTAGCCATAGTAGTTCCAATCGGCCTTCCAGATCCACGTTGGCGTGAGGGCCAGAGAGACCTTGGCATAGGGGGTCATGAACTGGGACTGCAGGGAGCCGGGTACATCACGCGGATTGAGCGTCTCGGTGCTGCCGCCAGTGGAGTTTGCACTGTAGCCGAAGCTGGTGCGCACCTTCTTGACCGGAACCAGGGTGATGCCGATGGAACCGGACTGGGTGGGCGCATCGTAGTAGCCGGTGCCGAAGTAGGCGATGGTGGTGCCGCTGGTGGCAACGCAGGAGGTGCCGGGGACGGTGGTCAGCAGGACGGCGCCAGCCGGAGGTGCGCCAGAGGTGAGGAAGCAGAGTGATGTCTGCGAGAACACGTCCTGGTAGGCATAGTTGAAGTCCAGGCTGTAACGCTCACTGGGGGCCAGCGATGCTCCGCCGGAGTAGCTGCGGCTGTGGTCAAGGTGGTTGACGCGAGCGATGTTGTTGCGGTGCTCGAGGTCGTTGAAGGAGCCAAAGATGCTGGCCCATTCCCTGGGCTTGTAGGTAGCCCGCAGCTTGTAGTGCTGGGTAGCGCGGGGGCTGGTCTGCACGAAGGTGTTGTCAGCGTAGTTGACTTCGATACCGCCATTCAGCGAGAGCTTATTGGAGGGACGGAAGTCGGCGCCAAAGATGCCACCATTCTCGTTGAAGTACATGGTGTAGGTATCTTTGGGGACCGACGTCGAGAGAGGAGCCGCGCCGGTTCCAGTGATCTCGCCCTTATTCATGTAGCGGGCGCGGTAACGGTAGCTGAGGGAGAAGGTGGCGCGCGGCGAAGCCTGCCATGCCACACCAGCCACGTTGGTCTCCGTCCGCTGGTTGAGCGCGAGGAAGGCGTTGGTGATGATGGGCGAGGTTGCGGTCGGAGTGGAAGAGACCGGGTTCAGCATGCTGTAGGGGTTGGCTGCAGTGCCGGTGCCGAGGCTGTCGTTGTAGTCGTTCTCGGTGAGGGTGACCTCAGCCGGCTGACGGAACGTAGTGAACTCAAACTGCTCGGTGAGGGTAAAGCGGGGCGAGATCTCGTACACTGCGCCAAACTGGGCGGCAACGTTGATGCGCTGGGCATTGGCGAAGGCAGAGTAATTCTTCACCCGGATGGCGCTGGTCAGGCCGGTCATGCTCTCAGCGTAGTTCGAGAGGTTCATGGTGGTGCTGGTATAGCGAACATTGCCGTTGAGGTGAAGCTTGGGGATGTTTGCACTGACGAAACGCAGCGACTCCGTCGGGATGAGGGTGCGTGTGGGGGCAGAGCGGGTGTAGCCGGTTACGCCGCTACAGGTGGGATTCACCGTGAAAGTGGTGCCGGCAATAATCGGTGCGGTGCTGCTGGTCGAGGTTGGGTAGGCTTTACATGTCGGCACGGTAAGAACAATGTCATTACCGAGGCTGACGGGGGTGAAGGTAGATGCACCGTTGAGGCCAAGCAGGCCGGCGGTGGACATCACGTCAGAGGTGTCGCCCTTGTAGTGGGTGATGTCTTCCTGCAGGGTGACGATGGTGCGGGAGAACGGCTTCCAGTCCAGGCCGGCTGTGTAGCTATCGGTGCTGTTACGGACGTTCTGCAGCAGCATGACATCGACATTGCCGTGGTAGGCGGTGTAGCTGGGGCCCTGCATCAGGTTCTTCGAGTAGGCCAGGCGAACACTGTACTTCGAGACCGGGAAGAGGGTGAGGCTGAGGTCGGTCATGCGGCGGACCGTGTTGTAGAGGTGCGGCGAATCCATCTGCTGGGGGAAGGTGTAGCCGTTGGAGACCGGCGCAGCGGAGCCGCTGGGAACCATATTGTTGGCCAGGAGATTGTAGTCAAAGTACTGGCGGTCACGGCGGAAGTTGCCGTTGAAGTCATACAGCTTGCCCTTGGAGGCGCGCAGCGAGATATAGTTCAGCGGGTCGCCGCCGAAGCCGTTGCTGGAGGCGTAGAGCGAGTCAAAGAGGTGGAGGTGCTGCTTCTTTCCGGTCTCGGTGACGGCATGCATTTCCAGGGTTTGGCCAAGCACGCGCGGACCCGACTGGATGTTGACCAGCGTGTCATACATGGCCGTGCTGCCGGATTGCTCGGCGATGTGGCCGCCGAGATCGACAGTATTGTGGATGGCATAGCCACCCTTGATTTTGGGCTTGGCGTCTTGCGCGGATGCGGTGGCGATCAGCATCAGAGAGATGCTGAGGCCCGCTGCGAGTTTGCGATTCATAGTCATAGATGGCTTCCTAAAATTAGAACGATTCAACATGGGAGCTGCGCTCCTCACTATTTGAAGAACGACGAATGTACGTTAGAGCCGTGGATCTGCGTGTGGCACGTGGTGCACGAGACATACTTGTCATTCTGGTTGTGTACCGGGCCAGTCGGCGAAACCGCATGGGGGAAGGCGCCAGAATTCAGCGTGCTGCCGTTGACGCCGCCATTGGTTACGGAGTGGCACTGCAGGCAGAGCGTATTCACCTTGGCGACGTTGAGCAGGCGCGGATTAGGCGAGCCGTGGGGCGAGTGGCAGCTAACGCAGCCTTCTGTCTTGACGGGCGGATGCTCATAGACGAAGGGGCCGGCATTTTCCGTGTGGCACTTGACGCAGACGGCGTTCTGATCGGCGGTGGTCTTGAGGTTCTTGTCCTGGAAGGAGCCGTGGGGATCGTGGCAGTCGTTGCACTTGACCAGTCCCTCATTCACCTTGTGGTGGAAGGTCTGGGCGAAGGCAGCCTTGGTGTCTGTGTGGCAGGTGTAGCAGAGCTTGGGCTGCTCCTGCTTGAGCAGGCCGGTGGGGGTCTTTGCCTCGTGCACGCTGTGGCAGGTGATGCAGTTCAGGTTCGCCTTGCCGTGGGGTGAGCGCGCAAAGTCAGGATGCGCTGCATTATGGCAGGTAAGGCAGGTGGCGTTGATCTGCTTGGACGAGGCCTTATTCAGGTTGATGATCTTGGTCGGGTCGCCGCCGGACTCAATGTGCGCCTGACCGTTGCCATGGCAGTTTTCGCAGGTCACACCTTTGCCGGTATGCATCTTGGCGAGGCGGGAGTGAGGATTATCAGAGAAGTTTTTGACCACGTCAGCGTGGCAGGTTCCGCACTGCTCGGCCGCGGGATCAGCGGGCGCAGCGGCATCCTGTGCGGCAGCGGCGGCGGGCTTAGCAGCGCCAGCAGCCAGAAGCTGCACCGGACGACAGAGCACAGTGAGCATTGCAATCATCGAGAGACTAAAGAGCCAGCGTTTCATTACGCCCCCTACAAAATTTTCCGCACCGGAAATAGTAAACCCGGTATACGGCTGTGGAATTTATGACCTTCCCAGCCGATTTTGTTCAGACTATATGTGAGCTCTGAGCATTGGCTGTGACGACGGTCACACTTGAAACCCAATCGTATCAATAAATTAGCGGAAACATTGAAGATTATGCATCGCTTGTCGTGCAAGTTGGTACCCCCGGAGAGAGGCAAGGGAAGGCTAATGCTATCCGGTATTTATAGGATGCCGGAACACCAGCTGGAGAGGGACGGGGACGAGGGAAAGAAAGCTATTGAGAGCCATAAGGATGGGGCGCAATAAAAAGGTGGGTTAAAAGTCCACGGCGCGTCCCTTCCCCGTGGACGCGCCGTCGGCGTCAGCTGAACACGATCTAGCTGTATTCAGGACGCACTTACATATATAGCTGAGATTATTCGGGGAGAATGTGACACGTATCACATCACTTCATGACTTTTTCGGAAAATAATTGCGGCCAATCCGGAGGCCATGCTTCGGGGCATTTTTGGCCGGGCCCGCATGGAATTTGCACAAATTGCTGGGATTACGAGGCATGTGCGGCAAACATCCATCGACGATCGCCGTTGAGTCCACAGGAATCGACCTGGGTGCGAACACGATTGCGTGCGTATCGGCAGAACGGCATTGCTGTTGTATCCCTACAGCGCCCACCGCGTCAGTTTTTGCGCAGCGGCGGACCCACCATTCACAGATGCAGCACTTGTTTCAGGAAGGAGCCAACCGATGGAAGAGTTCAATCACCATCATCTGACGAGGGGATTACTGGCCACGCCCGACCGCATTCTGGTTGCGACGGACCTCACGGACACGGACACGCTGATACCGCATGCGATTGCGCAGGCCAGGGCGTATGGCGCACGGCTTACGCTGGTGCACGCGGTTGCGCCACTCTGCACAACGAGTAGCGAAGAAGCTGTGATTCGCTATGCGGAGCAAGCTAATGTCATTCACACTCTGCGGACGAAGCTGCTGGAGCAGGCGCGTGAGGTGGAAGCGCTGGGGATTACCTGCGATGCGGTAGTGCACACGGGCCATGCCGGGGAAGTGATATTGGAAGAGTTGAACTACCGGGATGCGACGCGGCTGATCATGGGAACGCATGGCCGCGGGAAGCTGGGGCAGTTTGTGCTGGGCTCGGTGGCTCATGAACTGATGCAGAACGCGGAGATCCCGGTGTTTGTGGTGGGTCCGCATGCGCGAGCGACGACAGAGCATGTGGCACCGCGCAAGATACTGCATCCGGTATCGCTGGCAGGGAACTTCCGGGAGAGTTTCTGCGTTGCGAACGACATCGCGCGCAAACACGGTGCGGAGTTGACCTTGCTGCATGTGCTGGGGCGCAGTTCGCGGTCAGATCGCTGGGTAAGCAGCCAGATGGCCACGGAGTGGGCGCAGGACGGACTGGACCGCTTGCAGGCTACGGCAGAGAAGAAGGGGCCGCCGATTCAGGTTTGCGTAAGCACCGGGAAACTGGGCGAGGAGATTTTGAAGACTGCGAACACGATTGGAGCGCATTGGATCGTGCTGGGCACGAGCAGCGAATCCCGGGGGTGGACGTTCCGCGACACGGCGGCATTCCGGGTGCTGGCAGAAGCGGAGTGCCCCGTGCTGACGGTGCATCGTGAGCCGCTACAGCGCAAGACGGTATCTGTAGACAGGGGCGAGAGTGAGGTTGATCTGCGGATTCCTGGTTGAACGGGGTCTTGCTAGATGGGCTGGAAGCCCACTTTCTGCATGGCAGAGTGGGCTTCCGGGTTCTTCATGAACGCGTCCCAGATGAAGCCGCTGCGGAGATTTTCTGCCATTAGCACGCTGATGCCCTGATCGATGCCGAGCACATCGGGGTCATACCACTGCGCATCGGGATGGAATGCGTCGCAGAAGCCATAGCGTCCCCAGGCGTACTTGCTGTACTTCTGTTTCATCGACATCAGCGTGCGCAGGCAATCTTTCGGCAGGAAGGGAAGCGAGCCTGCGGCGGCGCAGGGAACGACTGTGCCATCGATAGGCCGCAGCACCGGCGGCCCGCCCCACACCATGTATCCGTGATCGGAGTCGGACGCGGAGACGCCCCAGAAGTCGTCGCTGTACATCTTCTTGTAGGAGAGGCAGAAGGCTTTATGCGCGCGCGTGGCGAGAATGGAGTTGGCAAAATAATCAGCGTACTTGTCGTGCTGGTGACGGAAATCAAACCACGCATGGCTGTACTGATGGGTGAAGAGCGGATCGTTGCCGGAGATGTAGTGGAAGCCCGCATAGTCAATGTAGGGGCGGGTAAAGTTCTGCCATGTCTGCGGCGGCACGGGCTGGGTGGGCGAGCCGATGGCGAGCAGGTAAAGCATCATCAATTCGGAGTAGTGCGCCCAGCGCGCAGGGATGAAGCCGCTCTCGGGACGCCAGCCCATGGAAAAGGTTGAGCCGTTGTTCAGCATCCACGGCCACTCCACGCGCTCGTAGAGCTTCGTCGCCAGATCGCGAATCTGCGTGTCTGGGCCTTCGCCGGAGAAGTAGGCGCGGCAGGTGAGCGCACCGCAAAGAAAGATGGCGGTGTCAATGGATGAGACTTCGCACTGCCACAGGCGCTTGCCGTGCTCGATGTCAGCGAAGTGATAGAAGAAGCCGTGCTCGTGGGGCAGATGCTCCAGGTGATAGCGCAGCGTGTCGAGCACACGGTCACGAACGTCAGTAGCAGGGAGGTAGCCGTGCATGTGCGCAATGCAGAGGGCGGAGAGGCCGAAGCCGGTGGCCGCGATGCTGGTGGCCGGGCGCGATTCTTTGCCCGCGCTTACTGCGCGGTCGCGAACCTGCCCGGTCTTTGTGCCAGCCTGCTCCCAGAAGTATTGGCAGCCGCGGCGCTCGAGATCGTCGAGGAAGGCGTCTTCCGTGGGTGTGATGGTTGCAGCGCCGGTGGGTGCAGCGAAGAGTGACTGTGCATTGAGCAGCGCCGCGGATGCGGAGACCGCGCCCATCATCTGCAGGGCGCGTCGGCGGCTATAGGTGCGGTTCGCATTGGAGAAGAAGTTCAAGGGCCCTCACGTGCATCTCCCTATATGGACTCTCGCAGAGCGTAAAGGATTCGGCGGGTCAGCGAATCTCCGCCAAAACAAGGCCCCAGCGCGGGATGGCAAGGGTGAGCTTGCCGTTGTGCAGGGTGCGGGTCTGCGGCGGAGCCATCGTACCGGCGGCCTGCAATTGCCTGATCTGCTCACGCGTGGGGAATGCGGGACGGCCCATTGCATCGAATGTCTTCACCACGTTGCCGTGGTCCGTATCCAGCAGCCACAGGGTAACGCGAGCAGCGGGCGCAACGCCGCTGACGGACAGCGTGAAGTTCGCGGGCGGCGGCTCCGGCCCTGCGGAGATGTACTTCGGTCCAGCGCCTGCTGGCGTGGCATAGTTCCAGAGCGCGATGGCCAGCGAGCCGTCTTTGCGCCGTGTTGCCAAAGCATTGCTTGACGCAACCGGCAGGCGTACATCGCCCAGGCGGTGCAGCATGGCGAAGGCGTTGAATGCGGGCTTGGGGATATTGTCTTCCGCCATCAGGCCGAAGCCGCCGTAGAACGGCATCTTCACTACGCCCTGCTCCTCAAAGACATCGGAGAACGACCAGTAACTCATCATCTGCGCCAGACCATCGCACTGGCTGATGGTCGTGGCCAGCCAGGGGCCCATGTAGACAGAGTCAGTCACATTGGGTTCGTTGGAGTAGCTGGCGTTGTACTCGCTGAAGAACAATGGGAGCGAAGGGTTAGTTGACGCTGCGATCTCGTCGTGGACCTTGCGTACCGAGCGGCACACCATCGCATCGCGCGGAATATTTTCATCGGTCTTGAATACATCTTTGGCCGTGTCGTTGGCGTAGACGTGGGTGGAGATGAAATCGACAGGCACATTATTTTGTTTGGTGTGAGCGATGAAATCCGGCACCCACGCTGCCTGTGCAGTCGCTGGGCCGCCCACACGCAGCCGCGGACTGACGGCTTTTACGGCGAGCGCGGTGTGGTCATAGAGCTCGAAGTAGGTGGACTGTGCAGGCTTGCCAACCCAGAAATCGATGTTGGGTTCGTTCCATACTTCGAAGTACCACTGTGAGACTTCGTCGATGCCGTAGCGATCCACCAGATGCTGAGTGAATGCCTGGATCATGGCGTCCCACTCGGCATAGTCTTTCGGTGGCGAAACATTCTGCTTGTACCAGAAGGCATGCAAGGCGGCAGGATCAGAAGCAAGCTGCTTGGGCATGAAGCTGAGCTCGACGAATGGACGCACGCCCTGTTGCAGCAGGCCATCGTAGATCTGGTCGATGTAGGAGAAGTTATAAAAGGGCTTGCCGCTCGCGTCACGATTGAAGAGGCCGACTTCGTCATGGAAGATGGCGTGAAAGCGAACGTAGCGGAAGTCCGTAGCCTGTTTTACCGCATGGATGTCTTGATGGTAGCTGTCGCGCAGGCTGAGTATGGCGCGGCCAGAGCCGAAGGTCTGCTCCCAGAAATGGGGGAAGGGCGTGCCGGCGTCTTTCGCGTTTACGTTGACCTGGATGGAGACGGGTTCGGTCGAGGCCGTCTGTGCGGCAAGCGACGGAGCAACGCTGAAGGCAAGAAGTAGCGAGCAGGCAGAAAGATGGAGATTGCGCAGAGCGTACATGCCATGACTCCTGAATCATTGTAGGGGGAAACTGTGCGGGCGGAAGAGAGTCTCTTCCGCCCGCGGTTATAGCAGTGATCAGAACTGCAATCGAGCCTGGAACTCAATCTGGCGGCCTGCGTCGGCGGATTGCGCATATCCGAAGTACTGGTTCTGGATGTTTGCGCCCGCGTTGGCATTGCCGTTGGTGATGGGAGAGAGTTGCAGCTTGTTGAATGCGTTGTAGAAGTTAGCCTGGAAGCGGAAGAGCATGTGATGGTTTACCGCATCGAAGGCAAACTCCTTGGCCGCACTCAGATCGGCATTGAAGTAGCAAGCACCGTTCCAGCTATTGCGGCCGATGCCGGGAACATAGCGGTATGTCTGTCCGGGCGGCACGGTCGGCGTGGTGCTGTTGAAGTATAGATTGCCGCCACCCGGGAAGTTTGATCCCGTCTGGTAGGCCTTGGTGTCGCAGCTATTCCCAGCATGGCCGTAGTATGCAATAGGCCGCGTGGGGCCGACTACGCCGGCGTTCTGAATCGGATTAGCCTGGAGGTTGTAGGTGACTGGCGTCCAGGGGAAGCCGGTGTGGTAGGTCATGATGCCATTGACCTGCCATCCGTTGACCAGCGCATTGACCGCAGCATGCTGCGTGCGGAAGTGAGGAAGCTCGTAGAGCGCGGTCGCCGTGATGCGATGGCGCACATCATTATCTGACGGGCCCCACTCGGTGCTGTTGACGGCGGGATTGGTCTGGTTGGCGTTGGAGTTTGCACCATCGCCGTTCGTAACCTGATCGAGACTCTTTGACCAGGTATAGAACGCGGTGAAGGTGAAGCCCTTTGACATCTGCCGTTGCAATTGCAGGTTGAGCGAGTTGTAGCTCTGGTTGGAATCAGTCTGCGCAAAGTATGCGGCGTAGGTGACGGCGTTGGTGTTGTTGTAGAGGAAGTTCTGGTTCACCAGTCGCGCATAGTGGTGGCCGGTGCTGCCGCCATAGCCAATGGTGGCCGTCAACTTGTACGGCAATTGATACTGAGTCTCCAGCGAGTAGAGATAGCTCATTGGGGTCTTCAGGTTCGTGAGCGCACCGTAGACCTCATAGGTCGTGGTGCCACCGCCGTAGGGATTGGGGAAACCGGAGGCATTGACGCCGGTAGCCAGCGCCGGGTTGAAGGGGAAGCTGGTCGGCGAATTGCTGGTGCCGATGGCGTACTGGATGCCCGCCGAGTTGCCGTTGCTGGCGCAGCAGAGGCCGTAGTTGGCGATGCCGGGACCGTCTTCCAGCGCGTTATTGAAGAGCGCCGTATCCAGGTGGTTGTAGGCGATGGCGAAACCGCCGCGGATCACGATGTTGTTGCCAAAGTAAGCAGGGTTATACGCGAAGCCAATCTTTGGCGAGAAGTTGCTGTACTGGGTGTCCCACAGCTTGTCGTGCGGAGTCAGCGTCATGCCGGAGAGTTGATTGTTGGGCCCTGATCCAAGCACCGGGTAGTTAATCTCGAAGCCCTTGTTGTGCAGCGGCGTAAACAACTCCCAGCGCAAGCCGGAATTGAACGACAGAGATGGCGTTACCTTCCAGTCATGCTGGATAAAGACGCCATAGTTCTGCGAACGGAAGTAGCGTTGTGCCAGCGGGGGGCCGCCGGTGTTGGGGTTCGCGGTGATCGCCTCGTAGATGGGCGCGTCGTTGGCGAATGTCCAGAGTCCCTGCATGGCGTAGACCGGACGTTCATTTCCCAGCAGGTTGTCATTGTCCTGTTCCAGGCGAACATTGCCGCCGATGTGCAGGACGTGCGATCCCCAGGTGTGGGTGAGCACTTCGCTGATCTCATAGGTGTTCTCAGCGAAGATGGATGGTGTAGTCGAAGCTTGGTTTGCGCCGTACTGGATGGGGAATGGAAGCGTCTGGACGTTTACGTAGGGGATGCCGTAGTTCACGTTGGGCGCGTCCGTCAGACCGTTGTCGTAGAAGCGGGTAGCGTTGGCGCGCAGCTCATTGAGCCACGTCGGCGAAAAGGTGTGAATGAAGATGATCGTGCCAGCCGTGTTGAGCGGCTTGAAGGGGACGTCAGCCTGCGGACGAGAGCCAGCTGCGCCGCTGGTGCCGTAATTCGACAGCTTGGTGAGATAGAAGCTGGCAGCCAGCAGATCCCTTGAGGTGAGGTTCCAGTCTACGCGGCCATTGAATTGATTGCCGCGGCTATGCGAAGGAACGGTGAGTTGAACGTTCTGTACGTCGGGAACGCCGTCGAGCCCATTGCCGATGGCGTTATTCGCGGGGAATACGCCAAGTTGGGAGGAGCCGCCCGGAGTCAAAGAGCCGATGTCCAGTCCGCCGGTAACCACGGCGCAGTTTCCGGCTCCAAAGCCAGAGCAGTTTGGAGTCAAGATCGAGATGATGCGCGGCAGCGATCCCGGATCGGCGAGAATGCGGGCGGAGATGCCTCCCGCACGTTGAGCGGCAACGGCTGCGCGGTACTGCGATGTCTCCACATAGCCAGTTGAGAAGCCATTGCTGGACGTCTTGAAACCTGCATAGGAGGTAAACAGGAAGAGCTTGTCTCTGACGATGGGCCCGCCGAGTGAAGCGGCCCAGTTGCGCGTTTTATTGTCGACCCGAACGTTCTTGGTGCCGGGCGTAGGACCATTCCAGCGGTTATAGGCATTCAGGCCGGGCTCGTCGTAGAGCATGAACGCAGAGCCGTGCAGGCTATTGGTTCCGCTCTTGGTGACGACCTTGATCTGGGCTCCGGAGTTTCTGCCGTCGGAGGCGTCATAGGAGGTGGAGACCACGGTAATCTGGCCTACTGCCTCCACATTGGGCGAGACGACTGCCGCGCCGCCGTGGGTGAGCGAGTTGACGCTGACACCGTCGATGGTGATGTTGTTGTCAGCAGTACGTTGGCCATTGGCAGCGATTTGAATCTGGTTCTCTGTCTGAAAGATGCCGCTGTTGGAGCCGCCGGGGCCGGCAGCATTGGGCAGGTAGTTGGCATTGCCGTTTGCCTGACGCGATCCATCACCGGTGATGCCCGGTGCGGTGCGCAGCAGTTCGTATGGGTCAGCGCCGTAGGTCGGCAGCTTGGCGATGGCTTCACTGTCGATGGTGGTTTGAATATTTGCACCCGCGGTTTGCAGCAGGGGTGCTTGATCGGCACTGACGTCGACAGTTGAAGACGCATCACCGGGGGTAAGGGTCACATTCAGGCCGCGTGCTGTTTCAGCAGCAAGCGAAACATCATTTAAGTTGTATGCCTTGAAGCCGGCTGCGGTAGCAGTGAGCTTGTAGTGTGAGGGAGAGAGCTGGCCGAACTGGTAGAAGCCGGTCCCGGATGTGGTGACGGTCTGCGTCTGGTTGGTGCCAATATTCACCAGCGTGACGGTTGCATTGGCGACGACTGCGCCGGTGGAATCCTGCACGGTTCCGGAGAGACTTGCGTTGAACTGTGCGAATGCAGTGCTAGTGATGAAGAGGATACATACGGCGATTGCCAGAAGACTGGAAAACTTACTCTTGCTCATGCTGCCTCCAAAGTGGGTGCTAACCCAAACTTGATTGAGTGAATCCACGCGCCGCGAACCGGCGTCGCAGTTTCATAAATTTCCTGGCGCGTTCGTGCCAGCCTACAGACCTAGATGCATGCAGAACATAGTCGCCAGCCTCGTGCGCCAGAGCTTCTCGGGCGCATCGCGACGGGCGACGTGGGGACTGCAAACCTATAGCTGAGGTCTGGGATGCGTGGTCTGTAGTGGGAGATGTCCGGAAGCGAAAATAAAATTAGGTCTGTAAAAGTGGTCAGACCGCATAGCGGATGCGAGCTCCAGATGTGAGCTCCATAATGCAGATGGTGCAGGAGGCAGCGAAGCATATAAAGTGGACGGCGCAGTGGTGGAGGCTGAATATGCGCGGATTGGCGGCGGGTGCAGTTTGTGCGATGTTGGCGTCAGGATTAGCTCATGCGGGGAGCCACGCTGGGCATGCAACGGTGGCGGCGGACGGCTCAGGCAGGTATGCGACGCTGCAGGCCGCGGTCGATGCGCTACCGGAGAGTGGCGGAGTGATCACGATCGCGCCGGGAACGTATCGCGAAAAAGTAACGATCAGCAAGACGAATGTGCACCTGGCAGGATCAGGAAAGCGTCCGCAGGATGTGCTGCTGGTGTTTGACGCGAATGCCGGCGCGTGGGGCGGCACGGGGAAGACGGCGACGCTTACCGCAGTGGGCGATGGTTTCGAGATGCGCAATATGACGGTGCAGAACGACTGGAGCTTCCGCAATCCGACGTTTGATCCGAACCATCATGAAGGTGCGCAGGCGGTGGCGCTGATGCTGCGCGGCGATAAGGATGTGGTGGAGCATGTACGCCTGCTGGGCGCGCAGGACACGCTGTATGCGGGTGGCGGGGGCCACTGCGTTGTGCAGACGCCGTCGGTGAGTGCGAGTACGACATCGGTGCAGGCGGCGGGAGCCAAGACGCCTCCGCTGGCGAATGGAGGAGCATGCCGTGCGGTGCGGCAGCTCTTCCGCGATTGCTACATCGAAGGCCACATCGATTTCATCTTTGGCGATGCGAATGCGGTGTTTGAGAACTGCGAGATCCACGGCATCGCGAATGAAAAAGTTTGGCTGACGGCGCAGAGCAAGGACGCGCCGGAGCGGCAGAGCGCGTACGTGTTCGATCACTGCAGGGTGACGGCAGATGCGGGCGTGGGCGCGCTGTACCTTGGGCGTCCGTGGAGGCGGTATGGCACGGTGGTGTTTCTGGATACCGCACTGGATGCGAAGGTCGAGCCCGCAGGTTGGGACGATTGGGTGCATACGCCGGGGTCGATCGAGACGGCGTACTTTGCGGAGTACAACTCCACTGGCGTGGGCGCGAATCCGGCGGGCCGCGAGAAGTATTCGCACCAGCTTACGGATGATGAAGCGAAGCAGTTTGCGCCGGAGAAGATTCTGGCGGGGTCCGATGGCTGGAGGCCGCTGAACAGCAAGTCGAAATAGAGGTTCGATGCCATAGCGGCTTGCGCGTAGCCGGGAGATTTTCAGGGGTATTGGGGTATTGAAAGCCAGCTCATATGCTGCAGTAAAAAAGAGGTTCCAGGTGTTATGCGAAGGGATGTAGAATTCGCGCAACGACCATCTTCCCCAATCTGTGTGCAGTTGTTCTGCCAAATAAACTCATTCGCGGTGTAAACGCACTGGGGGAAATCGTCGTCTGCTTGTGCTGATGCAAGCGGCAACTGCAAACCTGCGTTTCCAATGCAGCTGTCGCGTATCGGATGAAGACACATGAGGGAAGCGATGAAGAGAGTATTCCGGTGTGTGGCGTATAGCGTTTTGGGAATTGTGACCTGCATGAGCCTGCTGGCGTTGATCGCGGGCTGCGGTGGAGCGGCAACTGCAAGCACTACAACTACTACCACCACGGGCGGCAGCGGGTCCACGTGGAATGGCCAGGGCGATGGAGTGTGGCGGCGCGATGCAAAGTATGGCGAGGCGGTTACGTTTGACCCATGCAACGCGCACCAGCCAGGCAACGGTGAATATCACTACCATGTGGACCCGGTGTGCCTGCGCTACCAGGTGGGCGACAACATGCAGAAGCTGGGGTCGACCGACCTGGCACCGAACTACACAGAGAAGACGACAGGTCTGGTGCATTCGCCGATCCTGGGCTATGCGTATGACGGGTATCCAATCTACGGCCCATATGGATATTCGACGGCGACGAACTCGGGGTCGGGCGTGCGCCGTATGGTGTCAAGCTACGCACTGCGAACGGACAACACGACAACGCGCACTTCGCTGCCGGGGTGGGCTGCCGTGGCGCAGGGATTTTCGACGGCCATGGCGACGTACACGCTGACCAGCGCGCAGTACGGGCCGGCCGTTTCCAGCACCTATCCGTTGGGACGGTACATCGAGGATTACGAGTACACGGCAGGCTCTGGCGACCTGGACCAGTACAACGGGCGCTACTGCGTGACGCCGGAGTTCCCCGGCGGGACGTATGCGTACTTCGTAACGATCGATGCGGCCGGTGCACCGGCGTTTCCGTACATCCTGGGCCTTCAGTTTGAAGGCTCTGTGGGCGGCGCAACCGTGACCTCGATCGGCGAAACCACCACGAGCTATTTCGCAAACCATGCGATGATGGGCAGTTCCAATACTAAGCCGCAGATCAACGGCTGGTTCACGGCGAAATCTTCGCAGTATGCAACCATTCAGTCCGCTACTGGGGTTACATCTACCACCTGGACGGGCAATAGTTCGGCGGTCTACGCGGATATACAGGCGGTGGCGTATTCCGCTACGTATGTCTATGTTTCCATGTCTGGCATGGCAAGCCACATGATGGGGCCATGGTGGTTGAATGCTGCGCATACGCAGGCTTTCCCCAACTATCCCACCAATCAGAGTGCGATTGCGAGGATTCCGCTCACTGCGGTGGCGGCTACTTCGCACACGCAAACCGGAGGCGGTGCGCAGGGCCGGTGGGTGAATGGCGTATCAGTATTCAATATGGAAGATTTTCATAGCTGGTCCAATTCATTGCAGGCAGACCAGTGACGCGTACTGGGCGCACGCGATGCTATGGCTATGTGTTTCTGCTGGGGCTGCTTTGCGTTGGGCGCGCGTGGGCCCATGTGGGCTCGCCGGATGTGTATGTGCGGGGCGATGCCGGACCCTATGCGATCTATGTGAGTGTGCATCCGCCCGCCGCATTGCCCGGCGTCGCTGAGGTGGATGTGCAGGTGATGCCTGGCGATGCAGAGATCACGACGGCAGATGTGGTTTCCGGAGATGGGCACGCCACAAGCCTGCATCGGTTTGTGCAGGAGCAGAGATTTGTGGGTAGCACATGGATTCCAGCTGATGCGAGCGTGTGGAAGCTGCAACTGCGTGTAAATGGCGGCCACGGTGTGGGCGAGATGCTCATACCGGTGACATTGCCTGCGGTGCGCAGGCAGCGTGGGCGTTGGGTGGGACCAGTGGTGTTTGCCTGCGTCGGGATGGCTTTGCTGATTGCAGGAATTGCGATGTGGCGCGAACGCGGTTTGCAGAGCGCAGTGGCGCTGCTGGTATGTAGTGTTGTAAGTCTTGGTGCGAGTGCTGCAGGCGTGATGCAGAAGGAGGCGCAATATACTGTTACTCCGGTGATGCAGGTTGAGATGCGCCCGGGTGGGATGTTGCGGTTAAAGCTGACGCGCACCGCAGAAGGCCATGCGCTGGATGATATGGTGCCAGACCATGCGCACCTTATGCATCTGTTTCTGCTTCGTGAGCCGCAGATGGATGTTGTGCTGCATCTTCATCCTGCATTGGTGAGTGCGAGCCGCGACGAGGCTGAGTTTACGGAGATGATGCCCTCCATGGCGGCAGGCCAGTTTGCGCTCTACGCGGATATTGCGCACAGTGACGGGGTATTGGAGACGGCAGGCGCATCGGTCGGGTTGCCCATGCAGACCGGGCACGCACTGAGCGGCGATGATTCGGTTGGGGTGGTATCGCACAGTGTGGGTGTGGGATGCGGCAGCACCGCAGTGCTGGTGGATGGCTATCGTATGACATTGCAATGCCCGGGACCGCTGCGCGCGAAGAGCGGTTACTTGCTCCGGGTTACGCTGGAGGATGCTACTGGACATGCGCCGGTAGATATGGAGAACTACATTGGCATGGGTGGACACGCGGTAGTTGTGGCGGAAGACCATTCAGCCTTTGCGCACATTCACCCCATGGGTACGGTGATGGCATTCTCGTCAGGCAATACTGCGATGGATGGTATGCAGATGCCAGTGTCGAATGTGGTGGAGTTCCCCTACGGTTTTCCCCGCGCAGGCGTGTACCGCGTATTTGTGCAGATGAAGCACGGAGCGGTGGTTGAAACGGGTGCTTTTGCTGTGACTGTGCAGTAAGCGCTAGGTGATCGTCGTGAGGGTGGAGAGGGCGGCCACGCAGAAGAGCGCCTGCGTCGCCATGATGGCGAGGGTGAGGCCGAGGAAGAGCTTGCGGTGCTTCGTCTCCAGCGCATCGGCAAATATGCCGGCGATAAAGGTGAAGAGAAACGGCAGCGCCCAGAACCAGGGCTGGCTGATGACCTGCGTGGTGATCAGCGGGAAGAGTGAGAGCGCGACGGCGAGCGGCGCGGCGTTGCCGAAGTAGCGCGAACGCTTTACGCCCAGGAAGAGTATGAGCGCGATGAGCGTGGCGATGGTGATGGGAGCAGTGGCGGGATTGGTGAAGAATTGGCGCGCGCCCGCCAGCGAGAAACCCATGAGCGCGCCTCCGCCGGTAAAGATGTAGCTGAATGGTTCCGGGCGCAGGCTGTAGCTGATGAAGAGCAGCGCCAGTGAGCCGATGGCGGCGAAGATGAGAATGGGAATGGTCTGTGAGCGCCGGCGTTCGGCGAGGTAGAGCAGAAAGCCCGCGGCCCATACCATGCCTACGATTGCGGCAGAGAGATGCGCGCAGGCGGTGAGGCCGATGGCGAGCGATATCAGGATGATGCGCGGCCGCCACTTGCGCCGCGGCCCTTGCAGCGCATGGGCTACGCCGATAGCGGCATAGATGGCTCCGTAGAGCCCCCAGATGGCGAGGATTTCGTTGTTCGGCGTGCAGGCGTAGCGGATGACGGCGGGGCAGAAGGTGTAAAGGGCAAGCGCCACGGCGCCGCCTTCATTGCCGAAGAGCCGCCGCGAGACCCACCACAGCCCGCCGGCCAGCCAGAGCGCAAAACCGATGAAGGGCAGGTGAAGAAGATACTTTACCGCGACAAGTTGGTGACGCGACTCCCACGTGGAGCCTGCGGTGGCCTGTGCGTATAGCCGGTTTTCTGGCTTACGGAAGAGATCGGTGGCAGAGAGCGCAAGGCGCTCCAGCGTGAGCGGTAGTCCGGCGGCGCGGTAGGCGAAGGTGCCATCCTGCATGTTGCCGCAGGTGGTGAAGTAACCGGCAAGCGGCGAAGGGCGCTCCCACATCTCGCGGCCACAGCGGGCGAAGCGGTAGTCCGTCTCCGTGAGCTGCTGGCGATGGACGACCCACAGGCACTGGGCGAGGAAGATGAGGAGAAAGACAGCAGCGATTCGTTGCGGCCGACCGATGCGAAAAGTGTGTTTGCCGAGTTCCAACGTGCATCCTTTAGCGAGTTAACACCAGTATAGGGGTGCATGTATCGTGAAGGTATATGGATTCGTTGACATTCAAGCCGGGGCGCGCATTTCTGGCGTCGGATTCGCCGCAGGTGCCGTGGACGGTGGTGTTTGAGGATGAGGGCGTGGCGGGCTACTTCTACGCGTGTGACCGCTCGCGCGAGACGCACGAGGATTCGATTCTGGACGCCATGCTGATCTACAACGTGAACGCAGCGCGTCAAGCCGCTGGCGGTGCGGCTGCAGACAGGCTGGCCAGCGTGCAGTGGTCGAAGGACGGGCTGCGGGCGGCGCTTTACATCGACGGCAGCGCGCAGGCGATCTTCGACTTTGGCGCGCACTGCGGCTATTGCCGGATGGACTTCCCAAATTTTCTGGATGGCCAGAGCAGTGGCTGGCGGAAGTCTACCCACGCTTGGGACGAGGCTGTGCTGCTGAAGTTTGAGGCGGAGATTTATGCGTAGCGGCTGGGAAATATGCTGCCCTCGGGCTAGCCGTGGGTCACCCGCCTTTGGTCTAGTCTAGAATTTGGTCAATACCAATCCGGAGCACAAACGAAATGCTTGAACGTGAAATGGAAGATCTCATCGCTGAGCACCCGGATCACTTTTTCTCAAGGCACGGATTTGTCTTGCAGGGCCGGCAACAGTCTTTCCAAGGCATTGGTAGATTTGATCTGCTCTTTACAGACAGACATGGCATGAACGTTCTGATGGAGTTGAAGGCAGTCCCAGCACGATATGATGCCATCGATCAAGTGGCGCGTTACCGGGATTTACTCTTGGATCAGGGCGTCAAGAACATTCTCATGTGGGTTGTGGCACCTGTAATTCCTCCCACGATGAGAGAGATGTTGTCGCATCTCGGGATTGAATTCACGGAAATCAGCGAACACGAATTCAAGCGGGCAGCAAAGTCATTTGGGTATGTACTACGCGACTCCTCAATGGGAGAGTCGAGGCCGGATGTGCTTGCTCCCGTATGCCTCGATGGGAAATGGGGTTTCATTGACATTGCGGGGAAGTTCGTCATCCCGGCAACTTTTGCAAATGTTGGAAGATTCAGTGAGGGTCTTGCAAGCGCGTCAATCGTTGGAGAAAACGGCATGCTTGGCTACATCGACAAAACGGGGAGATTCGTCATAGAGCCGAAGTTTGACGAGGCGGGGGATTTCTCGGAAGGGTTAGCGATTGCAAGAATACTCGACGAAGAGCGCGAAGAATTTGAATGGGGCTATGTCGACAGAAAGACCCTGAAGTACGTCCGTGAGGACTGGTGTGAGAACTACCAAGATATCCGCTATGAAGATGTCTTGAACATCGAACGGAAGAGAACAGAAATAAGTGAAGGTCTGAGACCGGTCTGCGCTGGGTGGTTCTATGGTTATCAAAACGAAGGAGGGCAGTGGGAGATCGAACCGCAGTACGAGATGGCCGGGAGGTTTTCGGAGGGGCTGGCCGTAGTCCGAGTTAATGATCGATATGGGGTAATTGATCGGGAGCTGAACTACGTTGTAAAGCCGCAGTACGATCTAATGCAAGATTACGAAGAAGATCTCGCTCCGGTTCGGATGAATAATAAATGGGGATTTATAGACCGAGCAGGAAGACGCGCTATTGAGCCTCAATTCGACCAATTCGGATGGGGCTTTAACCACGGGGTCGCCATCGTAGGTGTCAATGACAGATTCGGAATCATCGACAGATCCGGCAGATTCACGCTAAAGCCACGCTTCGCAAGAATTGGCCCCTTCTACTATGGGTTAGCAGCGGTCGAGGATAACAATGGCAAATGGGGCTTTATTGACAAGCGAGGAAATATTGCAATCTCGATACATTTCGATGGGGTCAAACGTTTCCATTCCGTCGATGATGGATAAGAAGGCAGTCGACTAAGGCAGTGGTAATAAATAGAGGGGACATGATATTTAGAGGAAACCCCTGATTGCTGCGCCTCCATTGCAGGCCTAAGCCGTAGCCCGCAATGGAATACGCCGGACGCTGATTTCACCTTCGCGTTTGCGCGTCTGGGCAATGTCGTATGAAGACTGCATCCGCATGAGGGTATCCATCTTTACGCCAAACGCCTTTTCGATACGGAGCGCCATTGACCCCGAGAGGTCGGCCTTGCCGTTGAGCAGGCTCGACAGCGTGGGCCGAGACACGCCCAGCGCCTTGGCGGCTGCGGTCACGGTCAGCCCAGAAGCTTCAATAATTTCTGTCCGAATGAAATCGCCGGGATGCGGCGGATTCTTCATGGCCATATATATTTCCGCTGCACCGTAGTGCGGTGAGTCCGAAGTTTATTGAACAAATCAACGGAGCTTGCCGGGTGGCAAATTCTTAAAAAGCAGATTCTTCGCTACGCTCAGAATGACAGAGTAAGTATATGCTGTGGAATTTCTCGCGCGTAGGTCGCAGAGCCAAACGACAAATTATGCAGGAAGCTCTGCGATGCGCTGGTAGAAGCTGAGCGCGGCGTCTCCCTGCTGCTTTTCGCGAATGCGCTCCAGCGCACCATAGCGCGCTGTAAGCGGCGTGCGTTTGGCGTGCTCGGCGACGACCAGTGCATCTGGCGCGAGCAGGCGGGCGGAGGCGGTGCTGCCGAGCAGGCCGAGTACCTGCTCATACTCCTTCACGGCTTCGTAGGGCGGGTCGAGGAAGATGATGTCCTGCAGGCTCTGCTGCTGTTGCAGGCGATCCAGCGCGGCGAGCGCGGAGCGTTCGTGGATCATGAAGTTGCGGCTGATGCCGAGGAGCTTCAGGTTTTCGCGGATGGCAGTGATGGCGGGCGCAGCATTCTCCGCAAAGTGAACGTGCAGCGCGCCGCGGCTGAGCGCCTCCAGCCCGACAGCGCCGGAGCCGGCGTAGAGATCGGTAAAGCGCGCACCGTCGAGGCGCGGGGCCAGGATGTTGAAGAGGGTCTCGCGCAGGCGGTCGCTGGTGGGCCGGGTTTCCATGCCGCGCGGGGCCGTGAGAACGCGGGAACGGTATTCGCCGGCAATGATGCGCATAGGTTCAGTGTACCTTTGCGCATAGGACGCGCTGCCCGCCTACAATGACTACGAGGGTATCTGCTTGATGCGTGGATGGTCGTTTCCGCTGGGACGCGTGCTGGGTGTGGAGGTTCGCATCCACACGTTCTTTGTGCTGCTGCTGGGGCTGAGCATTGCGGAATCAAACGCAGTGGGCGGGTCTGCCATGCGTGGCGTGGCGCTGTGGCTGGGGCTGCTGCTGGCAATCGCCGTGCGCGAGACGGCGCGCGCGCTGACCGCTGCGTACTACGGCATGGACCTGCGCGGTGTGCTGCTGCTGCCGATCGGCGGCCTGCTTGCATTCTCCACGGGTTCGCGGGATGATTCTGCCAGCGCACAGCGCGCGGAGAAGAGCATCGCCATGGTGGGGCCGGCGGCAAACTTTGCCTGTGCTCTGCTGATCGCGGGGCTGATCTACGGGGCGACATCGCAACTGAACGTGCTGGAGCGGCCGCTGATGACGGCGATGCACCTGGAGCGTTCGCTGCTGTGGCTGCAGGTGGCGCTGGGCGCGATCCATCTGCTGCCGGCCTATCCGCTGGATGCGGGCAGGATTCTGCGGGCAGAGCTGGCGCGCACCAAGGGCTCTGCCGCGGCTACGCGGACTGCGGGCGGCGTGGGGATGCTGCTGGCGCTGGCGCTGATCGCAGCGGGCATCGTCTTTTTCCAGAGCGCGTGGGTGGTGATGGCGGGCTTCTTTGTGCTGATGGGCGGGCAGATGGAGGAGCAGGGCCATGTGCTGCAATCCGTGGTAGACACGGTGAAGATGCGCGACATTATGCTGACGGATTTCTCCACGCTCTCAGCGTCAGACACATTTGAAGATGCAGTGCGCAGATCCGTGCATACGCTGCAGGAGAACTTTCCCGTGGTGCGCGGCAATACCGTGGTGGGCGTGGTTTCGCGCGCAGGCATACTGGACGCGTTGAACCGCGAAGGCAACGGCTACGTGCAGGGCATTATGCAGCGCGGGTTCCAGGCGGCACAGCTGGACGATACGCTGGGCAAGGTCTTCCGCAACATGACGACGGGGCCGGCGATGGAGCTGGTTCCGGTGATCGACGGCAAACGCGTAGTGGGCATTGTGACGCTGCAGAATCTGAAGCAGTCGATTGGGCTGTTTGCCGAGACGCAGCGCGTGCGGAGCGAAGAAGAGTGAGCGACGGCGCGGAGTACGATCAGCCGCTGGCTGTTGCAGACAAGCCGCTGGCGCCGGGGCTCTACCTGGTGGCCACTCCCATTGGAAATCTTGAAGACATTACGCTACGCGCGCTGCGCGTGTTGCAGAGCGTGGACCGCATTGCGTGTGAAGATACGCGGCAGACGCAGAAGCTGCTGAACCACTTCGGCATCAAGAAGCCGACGGTGAGTTATCACCTGCACAACGAGAATGAGCGCGCGGTGGATCTACTGGAGGAACTGCAGGCAGGCGGTCGCATTGCGATTGTGAGCGATGCGGGAACGCCGGGCATTGCCGACCCCGGCGGGCGCGTGGTGCAGGCGGCAATTGCCGCGGGCGTGCCGGTGTTTCCGGTGCCGGGCGCGAATGCCGCAGTGAGCGCGCTGATCGCCAGCGGGCTGCCGGCGGAGAGTTTTGTGTTCCACGGATTTCTGCCCAGCAAGGCGGGGCCACGCAAGACGTTTCTGGAGAGATTGGCGGCGGGGAAGACAACAGCAGATCCTTCGACTCCACTACGCTCCGCTCAGGATGACAAACAGATTGTGCCGACGCATATCTTCTACGAAGCGCCGCACCGGATTCTGGAGACGCTGGCGGATGTGGAGGCGGTCTTCGGCGCGGAACATGCTGTGGTGGTGGCGCGCGAACTCACCAAGCTGCATGAAGAGTTTCTGCGCGGGTCAGTCGGCGAAGTGCGAACGAAGCTCGCGGCGCGCGAGGTGGTGCGTGGGGAGATCGTGTTGCTGCTGAGCGGCGAGTTCAGCGAGAAGACGGCAACCACGTCACTGGCGGATGCCATGCGTGCGCTGGTGCGCGATGGGCTGAGCGAGAAGGATGCGCTGAAGCGCGTGGCGAAGGAGCGTGGGCTGGGCAAGAGCGATGCGTATCGCGAATGGCAGAGAGTGCGTTAAGTTTTTGCGCAGCTCAGTTGCGGCCTACCAGGCGGTCGTACAGATAGCGATCGCTGGTGCTGCCCAGGGCTTCGTTGTACAGGGTGGTGCCGCCGATGGCCTCCGTCAGCTCTTCGTGGAAGAGATGGATGGCGCGCAGATGGTCTGCCGTGGCGGGAATTTCGAGCTTCGATGTCTTCAGGAATTTCTGGTAGCCGCGATCCAGTATGCGGGCGATCTCGCCGCCGAGCAGGAAGCCGGGGCGGGTGACGATCTCGGCCACGGCTTCGGCCTTGCGGTCAGCCACGGGGGCTACTTCCGCGGCGCAGCCATGGCGGGAGACGCGGACTGTGTGCGGGCCGGCGATGCGTTTTGCACCCTCTGACGCTGGGGCAACATCAAA
Source organism: Acidobacteriaceae bacterium (assembly GCA_031296355.1). The sequence goes on along the minus strand of JARLFX010000154.1, from coordinate 16,045 downwards.
CTTATGATTGCCGAGACTGGCAAGAATATCGTCAAAGGTCTTTTTTACCGACTTATGGAACATGAGGTTCACACCTGGGCGAAGACTTCTCGAAAGATGGGCAATGGATGCCCGGGCCGCGGGGTTTCGCACGAATACGGTACACTGGAGACGATGCACAGCCCGCTTTCACTGTCGCACATTCACGGTTTCGCTTCAATGCGCTGTTGTTGCGCCTAGCTCCGCACGCCCTCTGGCGAGCTTGCCCCGAACTGCTGAACTTCCCCCGATAACTCCCTGAATCGAAAGTGAAATGACTGTGACAACCATGACAAAATTGCTGGGTTCGACCATCCTGGAGCGCATCGGGAATACTCCGCTGGTGCGTCTGGAGAAGATCTCCGCCGGTCTGCCGGGCATTGAGATACTGGGCAAGGCGGAGTGGGCCAATCCTGGCGGTTCGGTCAAAGACCGCGCGGCTTCGAACATTGTGCGGGTAGCGTTTGAGCGGGGCGAACTGGGCCCGAAGCGCCCTGAGCGCACGCTGCTGGACGCTACCAGCGGCAACACCGGCATCGCCTATGCCATGCTGGGCGCGGCGCTGGATTTCCCGGTGCGGCTGTGCATACCGACGAATGTTTCGCCGGAGCGCAAGCGGCTGCTGGAGGGATACGGCGCGGAGATTGTGTGGACCGACGCGGACCTGAGCTCCGACGGCGCGATTTTGAAGGCGCGCGAACTGGCTGCGGCTGATCCGGATAAATATTTCTACGCAGACCAGTATTCCAACGAAAATAACTGGCGCGCACACTACAACGGCACGGCCAAAGAGATTTGGGAGCAGACCGACGGGCGGCTGACGCATTTTGTAACCGGCGTCGGCACCAGCGGCACCTTCATGGGCACCACGCGCGGGTTGAAGGAGCTGAACCCGGAGATCCAGTGCATCGCCATGCAGCCGGACTCGCCGTTTCATGGGCTGGAGGGCATGAAGCACATGGAATCGGCCATGAAGCCGGCCATCTGGGACCCCAGCATCGCTGACCGGCAGCTGGAGATCGCTACGGAAGAGGCGTACCGCAACGCTAAGCGGCTGGGCCGGGTCGAAGGCATCCTGGTGGGTATCTCTGCCGCGGCCAATGTGACGGCAGCGCTGCAGATTGCGAAGGAAGAAGTAGCCGCGGGGCGCGAAGCGATTATTGTGACGATCCTGTGCGACTCGGCGGATAAGTATCTGAGTGAACGTTTCTGGGATGAAGTGCAGTGAGGCAGGGATTAGAGCGATGCTGAGACTGAAGATTGCGGAGTACCAGGCAATACGCGCGCACGGGGAAGAGACGTATCCGCATGAGTGCTGCGGCGTGCTGCTGGGGATTGCAGACGAGGGTGGGAACACGGTGAGCGAGACGGTGCGCGCGGGCAATACACGGACAGATTCCGCGCACAACCGCTACAACATTGCGCCGCAGGAGCTGGTGAAGATCCAGCGGCAGGCGCGGGAGAAGAAGCTGGATATCGTGGGCTTCTATCACTCGCACCCGGATCATCCGGCGCAGTGGTCGGTGACGGATTTTGCCGAGGCGCACTGGATCGGCTGTTCGTACGTGATTACAGCGGTGGAGAAGGGCAAGGCCGCGGTGACGAATTCGTTTTTGCTGACGGGAACGGACGAGGAAGATAAGAAGTTTCTGGATGAGGCGATTGAGATCAGTAAGGCGTAAGCGGTTGTAGCGGTGGTGGCATTGCGCTTCGCGCGTCGTTGCTTCGCAACGATTCCCAGGTCTCAGAAGCGAGACCTGGGGCACCCGGATTTTTGGTAGATGACAGAGTTAGGCATCACGAAAGGAAGTTTCGATTATGGAGATTAACATTCCAACTCCGCTTCGCCAGTATGCAGGCAAGCAGGCGAGTGTGCAGGTTGAGGGCGCGACCGTGAACGAGGCGCTGGCCGCGCTCACCGCCGCCTATCCTGACCTGAAGAAGCACCTGTTCACTGACGACGGTAAACTGCGCTCATTTGTGAACCTGTACCTGAACGATGACGACATCCGCTACCTGCCGGCGAAGGAAGCGACCAAGGTCAGCGAGAATGATTCGCTGACGATCATTCCGTCGATTGCGGGCGGGGCACCAGCGATTGCAGAGGCGGCCGTGCTGCCTGATCTGAATAACGACGAGATCGCGCGCTACTCGCGCCACCTGATCCTGCCGGAGGTTGGGCTCGAAGGCCAGAAGAAGCTGAAGGCCGCGAAGGTGCTGTGCGTTGGTACGGGCGGGCTGGGTTCGCCGCTGGCGTACTACCTCGCCGCGGCAGGCGTGGGCACGCTCGGGCTGGTGGATTTCGATGTGGTGGACAAGAGCAATCTGCAGCGGCAGATCATCCACTCCACGGCAGATGTGGGGCGGCCGAAGATCGATTCCGCGGCAGAGAAGCTGAACGCGCTGAATCCGCATATGAAGATCGTGAAGCACGAGACCATGCTGACCAGTGCCAACGCACTGGAGATCATCAAGGACTACGACATCGTGGCCGACGGCACCGATAATTTTCAGACGCGCTATCTGGTGAACGATGCCTGCGTTCTGCTGGGCAAGCCGAATGCGTATGGCTCCATCTTCCGTTTTGAGGGACAGGCCAGCGTCTTCGGTGCGCCGGACGGACCGTGCTATCGCTGCCTCTATCCTGAGCCGCCACCGCCAGGGCTGGTGCCTTCATGCGCAGAGGGCGGCGTGCTCGGCATTCTGCCGGGGCTTGTGGGCGTAATCCAGGCGACGGAGACGATCAAGCTGATCCTGGGCGTGGGTGAGCCGCTGATTGGCCGCCTGCTGCTGGTGGATTCGCTGGCGATGAAGTTCCGCACGCTGAAGCTGCGCAAGAATCCTGACTGCCCGGTCTGCGGCACGCATCCCACGGTGACGGAGCTGATCGACTACGACCAATTCTGCGGCATCACGCCGGCCAAGCCGGAGGCTGCGAACGCGCCGGAGAAGGACGGCATTCCGCAAATCACGGTGCAGGAGTACAAGCGCAAGCTGGATGCGGGAGAGAAGCCGTTCCTGCTCGACGTGCGCGAACCGTATGAGTACGAGATCTCGAAGATCGAAGGCAGCACGCTGATTCCGCTGGGCGAGGTTGGTTCGCGCCTGAACGAACTGGTGCCGCACAAGGAAGAAGAGATCGTGGTGCAGTGTCGCAGCGGCGCGCGCAGCCAGACGGCGGCGTTGCAGCTGAAGGAAGCGGGCTTCAAGAAGGTGGTCAACCTCGTCGGCGGGATCAATGCCTGGGCGACGGAGATTGATACCAGCCTGCCAACGTACTAAGTCCTGCGGTGCTACGCGCACGGCGGAACGCTAAGACAAAGGCACATCCTCATGGGTGTGCCTTTGTCTTATGCGGAGAGGCTAGAATCTCAGTGTAAGGATGCCCTTGAAACTCGTGTCGTCGAGGTGCTATTTGCTCTATTGGATGAAGCGAATGGGTGTATTGCTTGTTCTCTCTGCAATATCGGGGATTGCCGTTCCTGGGTCAGCCGAAGAACCCGAACTGACGAAGACGTGGGACTTACAGGGGAAGAATTGCGTAATTGAAATAAAGTTGATGCGCTTTGCGGGAAGGAATGCAGTTTTGGAGGTCTATCCCCGTGACGGCATTGGTACTCCCTCCGTGGTGGAAGAGGCTGCTCTTCTTGGCACTGTTCTGAACGCCTTGCCAAAGGAAGGCATCGATCCACAATCGCTGGATTTTATCCAATTTAGGTTTCTCGAAGAAGAGGCAGTCAGCAGAGTAGCAGCGCATGTCGCCCTGTCAAGGAAATGGAGGACAGCTCTGAAGACCCATGCGGCTTCTGTTATTTATACACTTGTGACGAAATCCCTGAATGATAGTGGTGCTTACGCAGAATGGGATCGTGTGCTGAGGGAGCATGGGCTTGCAGAAAATATTGCTGGGGTTGAAAAGGTAATGATGGAGCCGTTTTCTCGCACGCACACGATGTGTCCACAGGGCGCAAACTGTAATAGGCTGCTGGTTCCGATGGATGCAATGGTGCAGATGAATCTGCACAAAATTGCTATGATTCCGCGCTAATTGTGCTCAGACTGACATGCAAAAGAAAAAGGCCCAACATCTCGTAGGAGATGTTGGGCCTTCTGATTAGCAGCACTATTCCTTGTCGGCGACTTCGAGGATCTGCAGGCAGAGAGGTTTTTCCAGCATGCACGGCAGCTTCGCGATGGAGCGTACGGCCTTCTCGATGAGCGAGGTCAGGCAGGGTTCCGTCGTTACGACGAACGGCAGTGCGTGCTTCGGATAGCCGGGGCGCTGCAGAATGCTGTCGATGTTCACGCCGACCTTCGCCAGCGCACCGGAGATGGCGGAGACGATGCCGGGCTTGTCGTCCACCACGAAGCGCAGGTAGTGCGGCGCGAGAAACTCGCTGGTGACCTGGCGTTTGCGGATAGGCAGGCTGACGGGCGCGGACTTCTGCGAGACGGCCAGTAGGTCTGACACCACCGCGACAGCCGTAGGCTTGCCGCCGGCGCCGTGGCCGGAGAAGACCACGTCTCCGCCGAAGGTGCCGCTGGTGACAACCATGTTCTGCGTGCCGTGCGACCAGGCGATGGGCGATTCATCCGGCACCAGCATGGGCGCAACGCGGGCGCGGACGGTGCTGCCGTCGATCTGTGCCTGCGAGACCTGACGGATGGTGCAGCCGAGCTCGCCGGCGTAGGCGAAGTCTACCGCGGAGATGGGGCGAATGCTCTGCGCGGCGAAGCCGTCGGGATCGATGTCCGCATGCATGGCGATGCGGGTGAGGATGACGAGCTTGGCGCGGGCGTCGTGCCCGTCCACGTCGGCCGAGGGGTCGGCTTCGGCGTAGCCAAGCTGCTGCGCGTCGGCGAGGACTTCGGCGTAGTCTGCTCCGGTCTCCATCCGCGAGAGGATGTAGTTGCAGGTGCCGTTGAGGATGCCGCTGATGCGGGCGACCTTCTCGCCGCCGAGGCCCTGCAGGATGCCGGGAATCACGGGCACGCCGCCAGCGACGGCAGCGCCGTAGAGCAGGTGGGCTTTATTCTCCTGCGCCAGCTTGGCGAGCGCGGTGCCGCGGTAGGCGATGAGCTGCTTGTTCGCCGTGACCACGGATTTGCCGCTGGCCAGCGCGCGGCGGTGCCACTTCTCGGTCGGGTCGATGCCGCCGGTTAGCTCGATGATGACGTCGGCGTTGGAGTTCAGCACATCGTCGATGTCTTCCGTCCATTTGGTGGTGGCGGGAACGTACTTGGCGGCGGGCAGCGCCTGCTTGAGCGCGACGTTGCGATTGAAGATCCAGGTGAGCTCGATGCCGGGAAACTTCTGCGCGGCGAGTACGCGCACGACCGACTGGCCGACGGTGCCGAAGCCGATGAGGGCAACGCGGGTGGGGCGGGGCGACTTCTTGACTGCGGGACGGGCTGGCTTGCGGACTGGCATAGTTTTCGTGGCTTTCTGCTTCGGTTAGTAGTCGATGCGGTTAGGTTTGTCGCGCCATGCGGCGAAGCTGGAGAAGGCTTCTTCGGCGAGCAGGCTGCGGATGGGGATGGAGCGTTCGGCGGCGGGGCGCCGGATCTCGTCGTAGAGGAAGGCGTCGTCAAAGCCGATGCCGGCTGCATCGGCGGCGCTGTTGCCGTAGTAGATGGCAGCGCAGCGCGCCCAGTAGATGGCCGAGAGGCACATGGGGCAGGGCTCGCAACTGGTGTAAACTTCACATTCCGTAAGCTGGAAGGTGCCCAGCTTGGCGCAGGCTGCGCGGATTGCTGTAACCTCGCCGTGGGCGGTTGGATCGTTGTCGATGGTGACGCGATTGGTGCCGGTAGCTATGACTTCGCCGTTGCGTACGATGACGCAGGCGAAGGGGCCGCCGCCGCGGGCGACGTTTTTTGTGGCGAGGCGGATGGCCTGTTGCATGAAGATGGGATTGCCCTGCATGGGGGAACTCTGGCCTCTGTGTGGAATTTGGTCGCTACTCAAACCAGGGTGGCTAACATGCCACGGACACCTGTCCGCTAGGGTTCGTGGGAACGGGTGTCACTCTGGAAGGACGTAATTAATTATGGCATATGCGTACACATCCAAGCGGCTGGTGACTCCGGAGGGCGAGCGCGACGGGGCGCTGCTGGTGGAGAATGGCGTGATTCGCGGCATCTGCGGGCGGGGCGAGGTTCCGGCGGACGCTGTGGTGCGGGACTTTGGCGATGCGGCCATTCTGCCGGGGCTGGTGGACACGCATGTGCACATCAACGAGCCGGGGCGGACGGAGTGGGAAGGGTTTGCGACGGGGACGCGGGCGGCGGCGGCGGGGGGGTACACCACGCTGGTGGATATGCCGCTGAACTGCCTGCCGGAGACCACAACCGTGGACGCGTTGACGGTAAAACGCACGGCTGCGCATGGACAATGCACGGTGGATTGGCGGGCATGGGGCGGCGCCGTGGCGGACAACCAGGAGCATCTGGAGGCGTTGGCGGCGGCGGGTGTTCCGGGGTACAAGTGCTTCCTGATCTATCCGGGGTGCGAGGGCTTCAGCATGATCCACCTGGAGGAGCTGGAGCGGGCGCTGCCGCATATTGCCAAAACCGGGCTGCCGCTGCTGGTGCATGCCGAGCTGGCGGGGCCGATTGATGCTGCGGGCGAGCGGCTGAAGGGTGCTGACTGGCGGAAGTATGCAACGTACCTGGCTTCGCGGCCGGACGAGGCGGAGTTGCAGGCTATTGCGCTGATGATCCGGCTGTGCAGGGAGTACAGGTTCCGGCTGCACATCGTGCATCTGGCCACGGCGCAGGCGCTGGAGATGCTGCGCGCGGCGAAGGCGGAGGGCCTGCCGCTCACGGTGGAGACCTGTCCGCACTACCTGCACTTTGCGGCGGAGCGCATTCCCGATGGAGCGACGCAGTTCAAGTGCGCGCCGCCGATTCGGAGTGCGGCGAACTGCGATGGGCTTTGGGAAGGGTTGCGCAGCGGCGTGATCGACCTGGTGGTGACGGACCACTCGCCTTGCCCGCCGGAGATGAAGAAGCTGGAGGTTGGGAAATTCAACGAGGCGTGGGGCGGGATTGCGAGCTTGTCTGTCGCGCTGCCAGTTGTGTGGACGGATTGCGTGCGACGGGGTTTCTCTTTGCAGGATGTTGCGCGGTGGATGAGTTCGGCTCCGGCGGCTTTGGCGGGATTGAGTGGGCGCGTGGGGGCGTTGCAGGCTGGAGCGAACGCGAATTTTGTGGTGTTTGATGACGCGGCTGAGTTTGTGGTGAAGGAAGACGCTCTGCACTACCGGCACAAGATTTCGCCTTACATGGGGGAGAGATTGAAGGGCGTGGTGCAGGCGACGTATCTGCGGGGCGAGTGCGTGTTTGCGGATGGAGCGCTTGTGGGGACGCCGCGGGGAGTGGAGTATGGCCGCAGATAGCGTGGCAGCGGCTTGGGGTGGTTGAGATTCTTCGCTGCGCTCAGAATGACAAACCAAAACAAAAACGAAAAGCAGATTCCGCCGCTGCGCTGCGGAATGACAAAATCGGAGGTGCTGCAGAATGACAAATACAAGCAAGAGCAAGAGCAAGAGCAAGAGCAAGAGCAAGAGCAGAAGCAGGTCCTTCGCTGCGCTCAGGATGACAAATATATGTTTTGGGCGAGAAGTTTACGCTCAGGATGACAAATAGTTTTGGAGATGGTTTTGACGCTGACTGAGTGGAATGCGATGAGCTTGGAAGATGCTGCGGCAGCGGTGTTGCCATGCTGCGGCTCGCTGGCTTGGGCGGCGAAGCTGGCGGCGGAGCGGCCGTTTGCGTCGTTCGAGGAGTTGTCGGCGGCTTCGGATACGGTGTGGTGGACGTTGCCGCAGAGTGACTGGCAGCAGGCGTTCGACAGCCATCCGCGGATTGGGCAGGGGCATGCGAAGGCGGCGACGGAGAAGTCGCTGGCTTGGTCGGCGGGGGAACAGGCTGCGGCGAATCCGGATGAAGCGGCGAAGGCTGCTCTGCGTGAGGGGAATGCGCGCTATGAGGCGCGGTTTGGGCGGATCTTCATTGTGTGCGCGACGGGGAAGAGTGCGGCGGAGATGCTGGGCATCCTGGAGCAGCGTTTGCTGAACGATGATGTGACGGAGATGCGTGAGGCGGCTGAACAGCAGCGGCTGATTACGCAGCTACGGCTCAGAAAGTGGTTGGCAGCATAAACATGGGCGGGGGCGGTTCGCGCTTTGCGCGAATATCCCACTCATCACGATAGTGCTGTGATGAATGGGGCACCCGCTTTCGGCTTGTGATGCGTAAGGCGCGGGTGTTGCGGGAGGTTCAGTCTCAGCACAGGCATTGATCCCGGGTCTCAGGTGCGAGACCCGGGGCACCCGCGTTGGTGGCGTTAGTCCACCGGGGTTTGGATCAATGTGGCTGCGGTGGGTTTGCACTCGAAGCGATGGAGCGCGTCTTTATACTTCGCTGCGTGGGTGTATGCGGCGGCGAAGTAGAGGGATGGGCAGAGCGAGCCTTCCTTGTGGTCAGTAATCTGCTCGTGCGGCCACTTGTGCTGCGGGTCGTAGACCATCAGCATGTCAATCGCGGTCAGGATGCCGGGCGTGCCGGGTTTGGCGGGCTGGAAGAGATCGACGCCGAGCTGTTGGGCGGTGGCCGATGCCGTGGTGAGGGCTTCGAGGTTGAAGGCGCTGTAGGAGAAGGACTGGGTGCGCACCATCTCGAATTGCTGCATGCCTTCAGCATCAATCTGCGAGGGGATACGCTCGGTGCGGACGCGCTGGTAGATTGCGCGGGCGTCATCCTGCTTGCCGAGGTAGAGCGCGATGGGGCCGATCTGCTGCTGGAACCAGGAGCCGTGATTATTGGGTGCATGGTTTTCCTGGCTGGCGGATTTGGACGTGGTGAGCCAGGTGTAGTAGTCCGTGAACCAGCGGTGCATGGCGGCTTCATCTGCCGCGGTCCAGTTGCTGGAGCCTGCGAGCAGGCCGAGGGCATCGACCACCATGGGCAGGTCGCGGCCATCCAGCACGCCGGCGCCGCGCCCGGTGTTCATGCCAGGGATGTATTGCGCATAGTTGAGATTGGGGTGCATTGCCGTAGCAGGCGTGATGAAGAAGGCGCGCAGCAGCAGTGCGGCGTGGGCGGCGTAACGCTCGTCGCCAGTGAGGTAGTAGGCGAGTGCAAGGGAGCGCGAGTATTTGGATACATGCAGCAGGAGGATGGCGTCTGGCAGGGCGAGGGCTTCCGGATTGCGGCGGCCATCGTGGCGCACGTAGGGCAGATGGTTGGGCGTATCGGGATTGGGCCACCAGTAGGCGCCCATGCTCATGTAGTCGCGCTTGTCGCCGCTGGGCGGCGTCTGCTCTTTGGAGGTGACGGTGAGCGCGGGAGATTTGAGTGCGAAGTCAGCTTCGTGCTTCACCAGCGCAAGCAGTTCCGGCGAGGGATGAGCCTTCACTTGGACCAGCGCCGCAGGGGTGAACTGGAAGACGCGCGGGGCTTGCGCGTGGGCGCTGATTGGAAGGAGTAGAAGGCCGATGAGGATAGAAGACTTCATGGGGTGATTTTAGTCGGAGCGGGGGGCTCGCGTGGTGTGCAGTATCACGGTAATCGGAGATTGTGAACAGCGAAGCATTTGCGCGCGTCGCGCGGCCCACGCTGGCGCGAGGCTATCCCACACATCGCATGAAGCCGCGATGTATGGGGCACCCAGAGTTGTGGGGATACGTGACGTATTGATGCTCTAGTTGCCGAGCGCTTCAATCATGGTGCTGGCTGTGGGCTCGCACTGGAAGCGCTTAAGCGCGTCTGCATACTTCGCCGCTTTGGTGTGGGCGGCGACGTGGAAGAGCGCGGGGCAGAGTGAATTTTCGCGGTTGGCGCTGATCTGCTCATGCGGCCACTTGTGCTGCGGATCGTAGGGCATGAGCGCATCGACGGCGGTGAGGATGGTGGGCGCGCCGGGCTTCGCGGGCTGGTAGAGGTCTATGCCGACGCGCTCGCCGAGGACGGCGGTGGTGGTGAGTGCATCCAGATTCATGGCGCTGTAGGAGAAGGATTGCGTGCGCACCATCTCGAACTTTTGCATGCCCTCGGCATCGATCTGTGAAGGGATGCGTTCGTCGCGGACGCGTTCGAGGCGGGCGCGGGCATCGTCTGTTTTGCCGAGGTAGAGGGCGATGGGGATGATCTGCTCCTGGAACCAGGAGCCGTGATTGTTGGGTGCCTTGTCTTCGTCGTGACCGTTCTTTGAGGTGGTGAGCCAGAGGTAATAGTCTGCGAACCACTTGTGGAAGGTGGCGCGGTCGGTTGCGGTCCAATCCTTTGATGAAGCGAGGAGGCCTTCGGCGTCAATGACCTGAGGCAGCATGCGAGCGTCAAGGATGCCTGCGCCACGACCTTCATTCACTCCGGCAATGTACTGGGCGTACTGCAGGCTGGGGTGCATGGCGGTGGCGGGTGTGATGAACCAGGCGTGCAGATGTTCTACAGCGCGGGCGGCGTAGCGCTCGTCTCCGGTGAGGTAGTACTCAAGCGCGAGAGCGTGGACGGCCTTCTGCATGTGATCGAGATTCTCGTGGTCGAGGATGTCTTTGGCTTCGGGATTGTGCAGGCCGTCGTGGCGGACGTAGGGCAGGTGGTTTGGGGTATCGGGATTGGGCCACCAGTAGGTGCCCATGCTGAGATAGTCGCGCTTGTCGCCGCTGGGGGGCGTCTGCTTCTTGGCCGTGATGGGAACGACGGGAACCTTGAGCGCCTTGTCGGCCTCCTGCTTCGCGAGGGTGAGCAGCTCGGGCGACGGGTGCGCCTTGGCTTTGGCGACGGCGGCGGGGTTGAGCTCGAAGACGCGAGGCGCGGGCTGCTGGGCGGCGAGGGTGCAGGTGAGCAGGAGAGCGGCGGCGGCTGAGACGCCGAGAAGGGCGGGAGATTTCATGGAGGGATTCTAGCTGGTGGAAGGTGGGGCTGGCTTGGGGGCATTTCAGTGGGTGAGACCGGTTGCGTAAAGGAGTTTCATTGCGCGGTTGGCATCTTCGCTTTACCATCGCCCTAGTGGACTTCCAAAAGAAAAAAGCGATTGACCTGAACCGCGGCGCGAAGGGTGCGGATGCGGAGAGGATTGTGTCTGCCGGTAAGGTGGACGACGACGATGCGTTTGAGCTGAAGTTGAGGCCGGCGCGGCTGAACGAATTCATTGGGCAGACGAAGGCGAAGGAACAGCTGGCCATTGCGCTGGAGGCGGCGAAGAACCGCGGCGAGGCGCTGGACCATGTGCTGCTCTTTGGGCCTCCGGGGCTGGGCAAGACGACGCTGGCGACGATCATTGCCAATGAGCTGGACGTGGGTTTCCAGCAGACGAGCGGGCCGGCGCTGCAGATACAGGGCGACCTGACGGCGATCCTGACGAATCTGCGGGAGCGGCAGGTGCTGTTTCTGGATGAGATACACCGGCTGCAACCGGTGCTGGAAGAGAAGCTGTACACGGCGCTGGAAGATTACAAGCTGGACATCATCATCGGGCAGGGGCCGGCGGCGCGGACGCACGTGATGGAGATCAAGCCGTTTACGTTTGTGGCGGCAACGACGCGGCCGGGGCTGCTGAGTTCGCCGCTGCGGAGCCGGTTCGGGATTCTGCTGCGGCTGGAGTTTTATACCGATGACGAACTGCGCATCGTGGTGGAGCGTTCTGCGGTGGTGATGGGCGTGGCGTGCGATCAGGACGGCGCGGCGGAGATCGCGATGCGGTCACGGGGGACTCCGCGTATTGCGAATAGGCTGCTGCGGCGGGTGCGTGACTATGCGCAGGTGCGGGGAACGGGAGTGATCGACCGGGCGACGGCGCAGAAGGCGCTGGAGCTGCTGGAGGTGGACGCGCATGGGTTCGATGAGCTGGACCGGCGGCTGCTGCGGACGATCATTGAAAAGTACGATGGCGGGCCGGTGGGGCTGAATACACTAGCGGCTGCGCTTGCCGAGGAAGAGGATGCGCTGGAAGAGGTGTATGAGCCGTTTTTGATCCAGATCGGATTTCTGGACCGCACGCCGCGGGGTAGAGTGGCGACGCGGGCGGCTTATGAACATCTGGGGATCGAGATGCCCAACCGTGGGTTGTTTTAACGCTTCGCGTGGCGCTCGCGATGCTCGCGAACGAAAGTGTACGAGGATGAAATGAAAGCTTTGCGTGATGGGGTTGCGGCGTTGGGGGTGGTTGCGACGTTTGCGATTGTGGTGGTGCATTATGCGGAGTTGCCGGCGATTATTCCTACGCACTTCGGATGCAACGGCGTGGCGGATGGCTGGGGCGGGAAGTCTTCGCTGTGGATGCTGGTGGGGATTGCGGGTTTTCTCTATGCCGTGCTGACGCTGGTGCCGTATCTGCCGCAGCAGTTTATTAATCTTCCGGTATCTGCGGAGCGCAGGGAGGCGGCGATGCCGGTGGCGATGGAGATGGTGGGCTGGCTGAATGCGGAGACGGCGTGGATGTTCGCGTGGATCGTGTGGTCGACGGTTGCCGTGGCGCTGGGACGGAGCACTGGGCTGAGCGCGTGGTTTCTGCCGGTTACGCTGGGCGCGATCCTGGGGACGATCGGTTTTTATTGGTGGCGGATAGTGCGGGTGAAGATTTAGCGGTGCGGATCGCGCGTCGTGATTAGCGTTCCGGTTAGAAAGCCACGGGCACCATCGGCGCAACCGGCACCCTGGCAGGTCCTTCGCTGCGCTCAGGGTGACGGTATTTGAGAGTCGTGGTGGATGGGAGATGGGCGGATTGAGTGTATCGCTTGCGGGGTTCGTGCGGCGGAAGCTCTCTGGCGGTATGGGTGATGTGGGGATCGTCGGGGTTCTTCGCGCAGGTGCGCGCTCAGAATGACACTTTCAAATTAGGTGGTGGGCGGGAGATACTCGCCAGGATGAGCGAGAAGCAGATTCCGCCGCTGCGCTGCGGAATGACAAACAACAGCAAAAGCAGGTCCCTCGGCTTCGCTCGGGATGACAACAAAAAAGGCAGAAGCAGGTCCTTCGCTGCGCTCAGGGTGACAAATATTAGGCTCAAGATGGCAAATGCTGCGCTCGGGATGACACACTGCAAACAAGAGAAAACCTAGGTTGCGGTTAGCGTATTGCGCAGGTGGCCTTTGTGCGTGGCGAGGCGATGCTCGGCATCCGCGCGCGACAGGTGGAGTTGCTGCATGACGATGGCGGTCTTGACGGAGCCGGCTTCGCGGAGGAGTTCGGCGGCGCGCTGGGGTGAGCAGCCGGTGGCGGCGGCGATGATGCGTTCGGCGCGGTCTACGAGCTTGGCGTTGGTGGGCTGCACGTTGACCATGAGGTTGCCGTAGATATAACCGCTGCGAATCATAACGCCGGTGGAGAGCATGTTGAGGACGAGCTTGGTGGCGGTGCCCGCTTTCATGCGGGTGGAGCCGGTGACGACTTCAGCGCCGGTGGCGGGGGTGATGGCGAGTTCGGCGGCCTGGGAGAGCGGCGAGCCGGGTACGCAGCTGAGGCCGATGGTGAAGGCTCCGAGATTTTTTGCGTAGGCGATGGCGCCGAGGACGTAGGGGGTGCGGCCCGAGGCGGCGATGCCGCAGACGACATCGTTCGCAGTGAGGGTGCGGGCGGCGAGATCGTGCGCGCCCTGTTCGGGCGAGTCTTCGGATTTTTCTGAGGAGGTGCGGAGCGCGCTGTCGCCGCCGGCGATGAGGCCCTGGACGAGATCGCGGGGGACGGAGAAGGTGGGCGGGCACTCGGACGCGTCAAGCACGCCGAGGCGGCCGGAGGTTCCGGCGCCGATGTAGAAGAGGCGGCCGCCTTTGGCAAAGCGCAGCACGGTTTCGTCGATGGCGCGGGCGATGTGCGGGAGCTCGGCGTGGACGATGGCGGCGATCTTCGCGTCTTCGGCGGAGATGACTTCGAGCATCTCTCGGGTGGAGAGGGAATCGATCTGCGCGGTGGCGGGGTTGCGGGCTTCGGTGGCGAGCTGGGAGAGATTCTCCATAGGTTGATGATAGTCTGCGCGGGCTGGATCGCTCAAAGGCAAGAGCAACCACGGATTTTGGGGATTTCACGGATTGAAAGTGACAAATGTAATGAGGAAGAGCAAAGGCAACAGCAGATTCCTCCGCTACGCTGCGGAATGACAAACAAAAAAGAGAAGCAGGTCCCTCGGCTTCGCTCGGGATGACAATCAAAAACCAAGGCGAGAAGCAGATTTCGCGCGCGGCGCTTCGGAGTGACAAGATGCTGAGATTGTTGTCAAGGGGCAAAGTGATAATGTGCAGGAATTACGGGGCGATTCGCGTGGCGTAGTAGGGGTTCGCAGGTTGTAAAATAGAGATAGATCAATTGTTATTTCTCCATGAGGAACATTATGAGCACACAGGTACAGGTAACGCTGGCGCAGCAGGTGGAAGAGGCGGCAAAGGCCGCGGGTTTGAGCGTGACGGGCACGGCGGCGGGAGCGGATTTCAATGGCGCGCCGACGACCAAGTTCACGCTGGCGCTGGACGGGCAGAGCACGACGCTGGAGCTTAGCGACGATTTTGATTTTCAGAATGCGCAGCAGAGCCCGGGCGTGGCGGAGTACATGGCCGCGGCGGCCAAGCGGCTGAAGAATCCCGTGCCGGATGTGTACCTGACGCTGCTGGGCGTGCCGCTGCGGTTTGGGCGGTTTTCGTGGCCGTTCCATAAGTCGACTTCGGGAGCGGATACCAGTCTGGTGCATGGCGAGATCAAGCTGGAGGACGGAAAGGATTCGCCGCTGTATGCGAAGGTGGCGGCGAGCATTACGCTGACGTTCATGGAGATTCTGCCGGCGCTGCAGCAGCCGTACGCGGAGGGCTTCATCTACAACGCGGTGCGGAAGGTGTTGGACCAGGGACAACTGGAGTTGGTGAAGACCGGTGGCAACCGGCAGACGGTGGCGGTGACGACACGCTACTACAGCACGAAGAAGCAGCAGTTCGTCTTCAACGATACGAACGCGGCGCAGCGCAAGCAGTACCTGGCGGCGAAGGTATTCTGGCTCTCGGGCGCGCTGGGCGAGAGCAAGCCGCTGTGGATCGCGGATAACCGCGACGCGCAGTATCTGAACACGACGGTGGCGGAGCTGCAGAAGACGGCGGAGGGGTTGGCTGCGGAGGGCGTGATCGGCCTGCAGGGCGAGTATGCGACGCCGACGGCGAAGCTGATGGCGGAGCGGCCGCAGTATGAGGCGAAGCTGGAGGCAGCGGTGGAGTTTACGCGGCCGAAGTTCAATGAAGAGATGCGGCAGGGGCACACGAATATGTAGGTGCTGGGTGGCTTGGCATAGCACGCAGAAGCAATCTTTGGCGGCTGTAAAAACAGGAGCGAATACCTCAGGGGCTGAAGCCCGATTTGTGCAGGGGTGTAATGTGCGGGCTAAAGCCCGCACCTACCTTGAGACAAAAGCTGTTGTCGCTGCATGGCGATTTCCAGCCTGTCCGTAGTGAAGATGGGGGATCTGGAGTATCGGGGATGCAGGCATGAGTGGAGAAGCAGGTCCCTCGGCTGCGCTCGGGATGACAAACATTCATGACAGAAGTATTCATTAGCTGCGCTGCAGCGGAAGCTCTCTGGCGGTATGGGTAAGGTGGCAGCATCGGGATTCTTCGCGCAAGTGCGCGCTCAGAATGACACTTTCAAATTGGGTGGTGGATAGGGATAGAGCTGTTGCAGTATGAGCGAGAAGCAGATTCCGCCGCTGCGCTGCGGAATGACAAACAAAAAGAGCGGAATGACAAACAAAAAGATAGAAGCAGGTCCCTCGGCTGCGCTCGGGATGACAAGCTATTCAAGATAGAAGCAGATTCCGCCGCTATGCGGTGGAATGACAAACAATGAGTAAGGCGAGATAGATAGAATGACCTGCATTGAGATGTTTCGGTGCAGGTCGTTTTCTTTGGGTGGTGAGATGGTGCGTTGGAAACTGATGGTGTTGGTTGCGGTGCTGGCGGCGGGGCAGGGATGGGCGCAGACGACGGGTGTGGCGAATCCGGATGCGCTGCCGGCAACACAGAATGATGCGGCTCCGGCTGCGGCGCAGCAG
>JARLFX010000153.1 GCA_031296355.1 Acidobacteriaceae bacterium | reverse complement strand
CTGCAGGGATTCGAACCCCGAACCAAGGGATTATGAGTCCCCTGCTCTAACCGTTGAGCTACAGGCCCTGATAGTCAGTAATTATTGTATGTTGTTCGCCTTGTGTGCCCGTCTCTATGCAGCCATCCTGATCGCCTTTTTGTGGCTGGTGTCACTTCTGATGTCACTATGTTTTTCGTTTCCTTCGACAGTCTTACACAATCTCTCGACAGCCGCCAGTTCTGCGCCCCGTCGCCGTTACGAACAGTGGGTCAGATGGCGGGTATTCGGAATACTTGCTTCGCAATGAGACGGGCCTGGCGGACTGCGAAACAAGTCGCGCATGCAGGCTCCTTGAGAGAAGCGGCCTGGTGAACTTCTCAAAAAGTCTGGACGACGCCCGAGTGCGCCTGCTTTCCCCAACTCCTCTAGGATGCCGAGTCCTCGACAAGATCATGTCAACAGCGGCCAATCGCCTCTGGGCCGGAATTCAATATCCTGGTCGCAGGAGACGGCTCAGCGAAGTAACCAAGAAGTTGAAAAGAGCGAATGAGGCTCTACCTGGATAGCTTCAGCTCACGCTATAGCCGGGTCATCACAGCAACGTTGCAAGGGACTGTCGAGAATCGATCGGGGGCGAGAGAGGCAAGTGCGAGCGTAAGAATCAAGAATGTCTCGAAAAATATCGTTGCGAGTACGAGTACGAATGTGAAAGCGCCCTTTGTATTCGCATCACTGCAGCCAGGAGGCCTTTACGCCGCCACTATCGATGCTCAGGGGTTCAGGACCGAAGAACGTCAAGGCATTCTTCTCGAAGTGAATCAAACTGCGAACATCACTTTTGTACAACAGGTTCCCCACCGTGATTCAGCTTTATCCAATTTCAATGCAGGTGGGGAACTTAAGCAGAGGCTTCTTAGCCATGCCGCTGGCCAGACTTCCAGGCAAAATAGTCGGAATAGAGTCGAGTCGACGCTGGAGAGCCCGCAAAGGCCATTGAACCTGGCTTGTTCATCATGCCCTGGTATTGATAGATAAGTATTTTGTCGACCCACGGCGAAACAGCTTCCAGTTGGCGTTGAACGCGGTCAAATGAGGCCGGAACCAAAGCACTCTTGTAAACTTCACTCTCAAACTCGAACACCTCGACATCAGCCCAGATCCTGGCCTTTTGCGCTCGATCGTGGGCCTTTCGCAGTCCTTCATAAAAGGCTGAAGTCTCCGTTACTTTCGATTTCCGCACGCCAACTTCATCCTGGTACGCCACAATGTCCACATCCATCGCATCCAGTTGACGAACATACTCGTCATCGGGGATCGCGATGCGTGTGCCATAGGGCGCAATCATGATTTGCGCGTGCGGCATCAGTTCGCGAGCTAGCTTGGAGTTAGTGTTCACGTACTTGATGAACTCCGGTGTGTAACGTGGATTGATGCATGCCTCGTCGGGCCAATACCATCCGTGGAAGCTCTGATGATGGCCGTAGAGCTTGGCGATTTCTTCCATCGATTGAAGTCTTCTTTTAGCAGCTATGGGGTCCGCGATGGTTTGTGCGTTT
Source organism: Acidobacteriaceae bacterium (assembly GCA_031296355.1). The sequence goes on along the minus strand of JARLFX010000153.1, from coordinate 1,713 downwards.
TCCCAGTCGCCATAAAATCCGCTGCCGATAAAGAACTTGATCTTATATTTGTCTGCTGCGGCCAATACTGCTTCGATTGGATCGGCACTGTCCAATTCCCACTTGGGAAAGATCTTGGTGTTGTAGAACGCCCGGTAGTAAACCGCCGTCGCCATCAGTACCAGGTACTCCATTCCGGCTTCCGCAATTTCCTTGATCTTTGCATCCCACTGCGCAGTGGTGAAACGAGCGCAAGCCGGATTCCAATCGACGCCTTCGACGGTGGCGTGATGCTGAAACTCAAACCAACTACCCGCAATATGCTTGGTTGACGCGGGCTTGGGCGCTGCGGCTGACGCTTGACACATTACGAGGGAAGCCGCTCCGGTGCCCAGAACGGAGATGAATTCCCTGCGGTTCATATCATTGATCATCAAATTTCTCCTTCAGTATTCAATATTCTTGACGAACTCACTCCCGGCCAGGTTGAACATGCTGCGAGTCCATTTCGACGTCGAATCTTAGTGAAAGAACAACTCGACGGTCGGGGCTGGAATTTGGGTTCCGTTGCCCGCAAAGATGGGCGAGAGCAATTCCAGGGAGAGCCAACGCAATACGAAAACAATGTGAATCCACGATTCCTGTCCACTTTCCCTGTTCTACATCTTTTCGTCTTGCAGACTCACCGGGCTAACCTCGTTTTGCATCTTGATCATTGAACCGCTCACAAGACAAATCATGCAAGTACCAGAACTCTTACCGGCCAGTGATTAAATCCCCTGCTCGCTTCCTGATGATTCCGATTAAGGGTTCCCGGAATTCAGCAACCCCAGGGTCTCTCGCACACCAGGGGATCATCGAACTGTTCGTCCATGAACGGGCCATCGCATTCTTGTCGAATTCCACCTCTTATCCGTAGTATCCAGCGTTGCGTTACGTGTGCGGCCTTTACTTATCAATGACATAACAAATTCTAAACACTATCAACCTGGAAGCAACGGGCTCGAAGCGCTTCAGCGGATCTTCATGGCCGCAACCGGCGGAGTGGAATCTGATCGAACATGGGTTCGCTAATTGGATCCGCATCCAACGCTACCGTGAACACAAACGACTGTCTGATCGCCTTTTGCTGGCCAATCTGCCCCTGATAACTCACGAAATCAAGATACAGTGGAACTACTTTTCCTCCGCCACAACGCCCGGTTCATGCCGCGAAATATGGCCTGTTCTTGCAGCGGGTTTCCAGAACAAACGCAATAAGATGCGCAGCTACTGGACAAACAGGTCAAAAAATTGTATATATACACAACTATACAGGTAATATGGACTGCTAAGCGCCATCTCGATCATTTCCGATTCGAGGACCTTTGGTTACTGGCGGCCCGTGACAACGATTTTGTACTTTCAGGAGGCTGAATCCATGATGTTCTATTCAAATGGCGTGTCGCCTTCCGGGACACTAAACGTGAAGACGGGTTGTAGTCCGTCTATCGCGCGATCTGCCCGGGCGTTTCGGTCTTTGGCCGGCGTGTTTCTTTTCTTCGTGGCTTTTGTGCTGTCGGTCCCACCTCTGCTTAACGCGCAGGTGCAGAACGGCACCATCACGGGTACGGTGACCGACGCGAAGGGCTCGGTCATTCCGGGCGCTGACGTCACGCTCACCCAGCCGGCCACCAACCTGGTCTTCCATGGCCAGACCAATAACGAGGGCGCCTACAGCTTCCCGCAGATTCT
>JARLFX010000152.1 GCA_031296355.1 Acidobacteriaceae bacterium | reverse complement strand
CCATCTGGTTTTTTGTACAGTGGCGCTAATACTGACATCCAGTGTAGCGATAATAGCACGATGATTGATCATTGAGTGTATGTATGAATGTGGGAAATCAGCTTAGTTCGGCCCTTTAATTACCGAACGGAGATACCTTGCCGGCACCGGGCTTCTTGGTGGAGCCAAGGTTGCCGAAGACGCTGTTCATAGCCTTGGTCTGCTTCTCCTGCTTCTCTTCCACTTTCTTCTTGTTCTCCCTCTATTATTATCATATTAGCCCTTGTCATTACCTTCAGGTTGGCCAGGTCCTTGAACAGTTCGTCCTCCGTCGGCGCATACGTGATGTTAAGATCTGGGTCTCTCTGCATTAGCTTCACAGACTTCCTCAGAACGTCGCGGGTCTCGGTCAGTCTCTTGCGCTCTTCGGCGAGGGAAGGCGGCTCGCTGAGGAGACTGTTGATCTGCTCGTTCTTGGTGAGGCGGGTGGCCAGCTCCAGCTGCATCTTGTCCTGCACGGCACGAACGAGGAAGCAGCCGATAATCTTGGGCACGGCGTCGCGCACGTTCCTGAGCACCAGCTTGTAGTAGCTCTCGATACGGTTCCTCATCTCTCTCACGTACAGCGTCGTCGAGTCCACGCCCTTCTCGCTTTCGTCGACACGGGGGACGATATCAGTGCGCTTGCCGTTGTACTCGGCATCATTGGTGAACATGTAGCCGATCTCGCAGTCGATCACCGACTCGACGATATACTTGGCCTTGTCACGCTCCTCGCCCATGATCTGCTGGACGGCGGCCATGAGTTCGGGGACTGCGGCAGGGAACCGGGTGAAAGCCTTCTCCAGCAGGGTGTGTGCCAGTTCTTCCAGATAATAGTAAACGTCGAGGAGACACTTGATGGCGGGCTCCTTGAGGCGCTCGATCTCGGGCTGGATTAGGTAATAGAAGACGTCAACTGATGGGAAGCCGGAGAGGTTGTCGCCCTCGTGAAGAATGATGGCATGCTCGATGTCGACGTCCTTAAGGTTGGCAGTGATGCGGTAGTTGGCCTGCGAGAACTCCTTGTACAGTTCGAAGAACACAACCTTGATCTTCGCTCCACCTGACAGGTTCTGCTCATTCTGCTGCTTCTCCTTCTTCAGCTGCATGGCCTTCATATCGAACTTTCCGGTTATCTTGTTCTTGAAGTCGTTCACGAACGCGTTGATCATCCCCCAAAGCAGCTGCATCCTCTGGCTGTCCGTTGTTGGCAGCGGAGTGCCGAGATCCTTGATTCTCTCGTCGACGGTCTTAAGCTTCTCCTCAACCTCCTTCATGATCTCGGGGAGGGCGGAGCGAATGTGGGCGAACATTATGCGCGACAGCTTGCGTGTCAGCGTATCCGTCCCGTAGCAGTCCTTCGGCAGGGAGCGGTAGATCGGATGATTCATGAACCATTCGCGCTCCACCTCGAGGCCGCGCTGGACCTTGACTCGGTCGAGGATATCCTGCTGGCTACGGTTCTTAACACCGACATATCCCAGCTTAAGGTAGACCTCCTGGTTCATCAGCGCCTTCTTGGCGTTGGTCCCTGCGTCCATTATATCCAGCTTCGTCACTACGCCGAGAGTTCGGATCTGGTGCGGGTCCCACTCCTGGGCGTACTTCAGGGCCTCGGAGGTGGTCAGATCGATGTTGCCTGCGATGACGCACAGAATGATGGTGCGCTCATCGGCACAGTAGCGCTTGGCCATCTCGGTGGTGATGCGCTCGATGTCTTTGGGTTGCTCGCTGCCCAGCAGCGGGATACGAGTGATGCCTGGCAGGTCGATCAGGGTCAGGTCTGGGCACGTGAACGAGTAGATTGTCAGCACGATAGGGTTATCCACGATGTTCTTCTTCTGTCCGGCGGTCTTGTCAGTTATTTCCTCGATGGTCTTTCGGACCTCAGAGAAATTGGTAAATTTCTTGCCCTTGACTTCCTCGAAGACAGCCCAAGGTTCGGCGTCGTCCTGGAGATGGTGCAGACGCAGTTCCAGCGGCCTTCTAGTAACGACACCCTACGACGAGGATAAGAGGGGGCAGTGGTACATCGCCACGTGGCAAGAAGTCGAGGCCGACGATGGACTCGAGGACAGTGCTTTTGCCGGCACTCTGGGTTCCCAGCACGGCGATTCGGGGCAAGTTGATGTGCTCCTGAAGGCCCAGGTCGCGGAGCTCGTCCACCAGGTTCACAAACTTGCGCAGCTGCTGCCACAACAGGCCGCTCTTATCAGTATCCTTTGCCTCCTCTGTCATACGACACGATTATTATTCTAATGACTATTACTGATGCGAAATCATTTATATTGCGTAGCCTCAGACTATCATTAAGAAGTATGACAAGGCATCAGTGCTATGCGTATTCATTTGAAGCACACACCGCGTGTGGATTGTGATAATGGCGGGCGCGGGGTTTTGGGGTTTTGGGGTTTTGGGGTTTTGG
>JARLFX010000151.1 GCA_031296355.1 Acidobacteriaceae bacterium | reverse complement strand
CAGATTCCTGACGGAGCAGTGCAGAAGCGTATAGCCACGGACTATCCCGCGCTTGCATTGAAGCCTGCAGACTTGCTGCTGCAGTTTCCCAGCCGCCACATCATCGATCTGGTTGCGCAAGGTAAACAACCCTATCCCTCAGACCCGATTGAAGCAGGCCTATACGAGACGATGGTTTACAAGTGGAATGTAGAGCGCGATCAGCGCAATGCCGCGGGCCTGGCTGTCCCCCCACCTGTATTGACGGACGAGCAGGTGGCGCAAAAGAAGAAAGAGGATCAGGCGACTGCCGCACGCATTGCCGGCGCGCTCTTCGCATTGCCGAAGCAGAATCGAATGCTTGCCCTCATGAAGGTGCCGGTGGCGAACCGTATAGCGTTTGTAAACAATGTGGATGGTGATCAAAAGCGATTGCTGCTTGCTGATTTCACGCCGCATGAACGTGAAATCGTTACTGCTCTCGCGGCTAATATCGACACCAGTGGCGTAGCGGTTCCGGAGATGCAGCAAGCCCGGCTGATCCGCGACATCCTAAGCGAGCGGCAGTTGCAGGAGGTGATGACCGACTTCTGGTTCAATCACTTCAATATCTACATCTATAAAGATCAGGACAAGATCTATACGCCTGCTTACGAGCGGGACGTAATACGACCGCACGCGCTGGGTAAGTTCCGCGACCTGCTTCTGGCCACGGCACAATCTCCCGCCATGATGGTCTACCTGGATAACTACACCAGCATTGGGTCAGACTCCATTGCCAATGGAGGCAATAACCCGAATGGCAAACGCGGCGCCCGTGGGCTGAATGAAAATTATGCTCGTGAGGTGATGGAACTGCACACCGTTGGCGTGAATGGTGGCTATACCCAGGCCGATGTCACGCAGCTTGCGCGCATTCTGACTGGATGGGGGGTGGATCATCAGGAATTAGGTGGTGGCTTCCTCTTCAACCCCAAGGCGCATGAGCCTGGCAACAAACAGTGGCTGGGGCAGACGGTGAAGGAAGATGGGATGAATGAAGGTCTGGGCGCGCTGAGCACCTTGGCGGCCAGTCCTAAGACCGCACACTTTATCTCCACGCTCATCGCACAGCGCTTTGTGGCGGATACTCCGCCACTCGCGCTGGTGGATCGCATGGTAAAAACCTACATGAGTACTGACGGCGATATCAGCGCTGTGCTGCGCACTATGGTGCAATCACCGGAGTTCAATTCGCACCGCTATTTCCTCAACAAGGTGAAGACGCCGGTGGAGTTTGTCGCATCGACCTTCCGCTCTACGGCGACTGATCCGACGAATCCGGCGTCGCTGGTGTACACCATTCAGCGAATGGGCATGCCGCTCTACGCTGCATTGCCGCCGACGGGCTACTACATCACCGCGGAGCAGTGGATGAACACCTCTGCGCTCGTGGACCGGCTCAACTTTGCGGTATCACTGACACGCAACGGCGTCGGTGGCATCAAGTTTGACGCACCCCGCTTGCTCGCCTTGCAACTCATGTCTGAGCCGACGCCGGCAGATATCAAGCAGGGAAGAGTGCTGACCACCGCAACCCCGGTTGGTTCTGAAATTCATCGCAGCGGAGCAGACATTGTGCTTGGGGTGCTGGAGAGCGCGTTGATCGCCGGCGGCGTTTCAGATCGTACGCAGCAGTTTATGCATCAGCAGGCGGAGCAGCAGGCAGCAACCAACTCAACAGATAGGTTGAATCAGCTCACAGCGCTGGTGCTGGGTTCACCAGAATTTCAGATGCGCTAAAGGGAGTCTTATGAAGATTGTGAAAGTGGACGAGCGGCAGAATCAGCGCGGGCCGTCTGAGTGGTTTACCGGTGAAGTGTGGATGGATGAGATCGTTCGCGGAGAAGCGCCCTCCAGGCTACAGGCCGTCTTTGTAGCGTTCGCGCCAGCGGCACGCACCGCATGGCATACGCATCCGGTAGGACAGACGTTGCATGTGCTCAGTGGAATCTGCCGCGTACAGTTGCGGGGTGCGCCAGTGCAGACATTGAACCCGGGAGACACTGTGCAGATTGCGCCGGGCGAGATGCATTGGCATGGCGCAGCGCCGGGCGATGGTATGGTGCATCTTGCCATGCAGGAATCGGATGAGAGCGGCGTGAATGTGAAGTGGTTTGAGCACGTGTCCGACGAGCAGTATGAGGGCAGGGAGTAGTGTCCGCGAGGAACGAGCTATTTCAGTCCATCAAAGAGATCGTTCGTCACAGTTGCAGCCTGCGGAGCAGTCGCAGCGGCCAACATATAGTGTTCCGTCAGCCCGTGCTCTTCGAAGGCATCTTTCGTCGTTTCTACCAGCGGGGCCTGTGACGCATGCAGCCGAAACGCTGTGAGTTTTTTATCCAGCACGCTGCTGATGTCTAGCTTCACGCTGTATGGTGCAGGCATGAGCGATGGGCGGTTCGGCAGAAAGAAATCTGTTGTCTGGAAATAAAGCCGCTGCGGCAGATGCAACTGCAAGCCATGCTCCAACTGTTCCGGATAACGTTTCGGTCGCCCCGCCCAATGGAACGCGGCTGTCGTAAAGAAAGAGACCATGGAGTGGTCGGGATGAGTATTCAACGCACCGTCTCCTCCAAAAGTCAGCACCACGTCCGGCCGCCACGTCCGTATGCGTTCCACCAGCAGTCCGGCAGCAGTGGCAAAATCGGCATGTTCCAGTTGGGCATCCTGGTAATCCAGTAATTCGTGACGAGTTACGCCCAGTAGTTCACACGACGCTACAAACTCTCGACGGCGCATCGCGCCCAACTCAGCGGGAGTGCTGGCATCTCCTCGATGCGTGGCAGCCTGTCCATCGGTCAGGCAGATAACGCTGGTTTCCACGCCGCGCGTAGCCGCCAGCGCGAGGGCACCGCCAAAGGCAAAGCATTCGTCATCCGGATGGGCGGTGACACACATCAATCGAAGCGGCAAGGATCTTCCTCCAGAGTGGTTTGTACTGCTAGTGTCGTATTCGCTTCACCGATCGAGGCGATGTTCACATCGCCTTCAGCGAAGTTTAGTGCTGATGGAGTTTTTCTAGTATCCAGAGCTGCCACCGGGCCAAAACTCTTGCGATGGAGCGGCGTTGGCCCGAACTCTGTGAGCGCACGGCGGTGGAATGGCGTGCCGTAGCCTTTGTGCGCGGCAAGTCCATATGCAGGGAACTGCTCGGCCATTGCGCACATCATCGCATCGCGGTGCACCTTGGCGACCACGGATGCAGCTGCGATGGAAAGAGAGAGCGAGTCGCCGTAGATCAGCTTTGTTTGCCTGCACGGATGATCAATACGCATGGCATCGATCAATAAATGATCCGGTGCAATTGCCAATTGCTGCACCGCCATCAACATGGCCAGCCGGGACGCCTGGTAGATGTTGATGCGGTCGATTGTCTCCGCGCTAACTTCTGCCACGGCTACTGCAAGTGCCATTCCGCGAATCATACGGTCCAGCCGTTCACGGTCTTCGCGCAGCATCTGCTTGGAATCTTTCAGCCCGGCTTCTTCCAGCGAGTGCATATCTTCCGGCAGGATAACCGCTGCCGCGACAACCGGGCCAAACAGTGCGCCGCGGCCGACTTCATCCACCCCGGCAATGCGCTTGGCGCCTTGATAACGGAGTGCCTGCTCGGGTGCGTCGCTACAAACCAGCAGTCGCAACATCTGCTGCTTCGTGGTCTGCGCTGATACGGCCTTTACCCGCCCATGGGCACTCCCGCCTGGGGCCGCTTTGGGGCGGCGAGAGGGCTGCTTTGGGGTAGGGAGGGGGGTAGGCATAGGTTTCTCGTCCGGCTTAATCTTACAGAGCGAGTTTATAACTCTTTCCAGTGAAAATTTATTTCGCGCAGGCATGGCTCCGTCGTATTCTGTGCTCATACCCCCCTGTCGCTTCCCTAGCGTCCGCCCGCCTGCCGGGTTGGATGTACTGAGCACAGGGCATTGGGGGCATAGATGAATTTCGTTCGCACTGTTGTACGCGCTATCTGTACAGCTGTCTTCTCCGTGAGCCTGTTGTTTGCATCTTTTGCGCTAAACGCTCAGCAGCAGACGCCTCCTGCTGCTGCGGAGCCGACTGCGCCCGAGACTGGTACAGCCGCTACGCCAGAGGCTCCGGCTACTCCAGCGCCCCCCCCGTGCAAGGGTAAGAAATGCCCGAAACCTCCGAAGAAAAAGAAGGCCAAGAAGGAGAAGCCACCCAAGGTGACGCCAGCCACCATCACCCGTGGGACCTTTACGGTGGATGGCATCATCGGCAAGGCTGCGCTGAACTACAACATTCCCGACCTCAAGTTCATCTATTTTTACGCGCCCGGCATCGGCGTTGTGATCGTCTCTGACAACAAGTTTCCCGGAGGCGTTGAGCAGAAGAACGCCTTTGACCACCAGACGCTGACCGTCAAGGTTGCCGACCACGAGATGCAGCTTTACTCCGACGATGTGTTGCTGGGCAAGAAAGCCATTGTGGGCAAGGGGGGCCAGAACAAGAAGCCGGAGCCCGCGTGGGTCGCACTGGATCCAAACTTCAAGCTGCCATCGCGCTTTCCGGTTGTCGGCTATGGGGACAAGCCGACCCCCCCCTATTCCTGGCCAGGGTCCAAGCTGAATGTCACGGTGAAGGGGATTGACGCAGACGCCCCACCCGTCCCAGCGCGGTTGACCCCCCTGCTTGCTGAGAACCCGTGTCCTAAGGGGCAGGTGCTGATTAACGCACCGGCGAAGGCAGGCGCAACCAATGTAGCAGCTACAACAGCCCCCGCACCCAAAGCGCCGCCAAAGTGCGTATTGGCCAAGGATGTTCCACAGACCCCGACGCCTTATGTGCCGCTCGAAAAGCGGGCCCGCGAGTAGCTGGGGGCAGCACCGAAGCATCTTTTGCCACCACTTCCAGCTGCGCCCACTCCCGTGGCTATGGGATGGTTGCGAAAAGGGCGTAAATCCGCGATACTTAGGTGTTGGGAATCGTAGCGTTTGCCGCGCACATCAGTGCGGTGTTCAAGTGTATGCGCCTTCCCCGAATCCAAAGGTTTTATTGAGAGGACTTACCCTGTGTTGATGATCCGTCTGGCGCGCTTCGGCGCCCGCAAGCAGCCTTACTATCGCGTTGTTGTCATTGAGAAGGATCGCGCCCGCAACGGTCGTTCCATCGAAGTGGTGGGAACGTACAATCCGCGCACCAATCCTGCAACTGTAGACCTGAAGCGCGAGCGCATCGAGTACTGGACCAAGAACGGTGCACAGCTTTCAGAGCGCGTTGGCAAGCTGCTGGCGCAGGTCCCGGCTGTTGTTGCCGAGCCGGCTGCAACCATAGCGTAAGATCGCGCATTGGCGCAGATTTTCTCCCTCTAGAGCTTTGCCCGTCTTTACGGGTACACACGGAGATTCCTGATGACCCAAGCAACGGAACCTGTTGATAGCACCACGCCGGGAGCACCAGCGCCCGACATGGTTGCACTGTTTACTGCCATTGCCCGGACGCTTGTAAGCGAGCCGGACGAGGTTGAGGTAGAGGCGTTCGATGAGGACGACGCTACCGTGATCGAGGTGGTGGTGGCACCGGACGATGTGACCCGGCTGATTGGCAAGGGCGGACGCACGGCACGCGCCCTGCGCACGATTCTGGCCGCTGCCAGCGCCAAGTTGAACCAGAAGTTCGAACTCGACATCGTGGAAGACGACGATGAAGACGACGAAGTGTTTGACGAGGATGACGACAACCGCGGCAACCGCGCCTAAGCAGCTGGTCAGCAAGCCAGCGTAAGACAGAAACGAATTCGAGCCCGGCGAATCTGCCGGGCTTTCGATTTCCTGCGATAATTCACAACATGTCTGATACAGAACGTGTGATACTCGCCCATCTGCTCCGCCCGCAAGGACGGAAGGGAGAACTTCTGGCCGAGCTGCTGACAGATTTTCACGAACGGTTTACTGGCCGTGAGGTGAAGATTGGCGATGTGGACTATGTGGTGGAGAGCTATTTTCTGCCGGTTGGCCGCAACGTGGGCAGGGTGGTGTTGAAGTTTGCCAACGTGGACTCCATTAACGATGCGGAGAAGCTGAATGGGCTCGACGTGACGATCCCGGTGGAGGAACGCGCGCCGCTGGATGAGGGGGAGGTCTACGTCAGCGACATGGTTGGCTGCACGGTGTTTGACGGTGAGCGCATGGTTGGAATCGTGGACGATGTGGAGGCTCCTGCCGGCAGCGCTGGGCTCGATCTGGCATCCATGCTGGTGGTGAAGAGCAACGACGGTAGCGAGCATCTGGTGCCGTTTGTGAAGGCTTACATCGTGAGCATCGATACCAAGAACAAACGCATCCAGATGAATCTGCCGGAAGGCCTGATCGGACTGAATTAGTAATTTCTGTAGCTGGGTACCCCTACCCCCTCCCCCTATCAAGAAGCTAAATATCCTGTTTGCAAGTGCTTAGCCTATGAAGCTCGGCTAAATATTTGGAAACAGGATATTTACGGGTAAATATTTCATTCGCAAAGGGTTATAGTCTTCGCCCGGTGCGACTGGAATTTACTTCCTGTATTAATTGTAGCGATTCTGGAGGGAAACTACGCCAAACTTTCTGAAGAAAGTTTGGTTTTTCGTATTTTTTCATGGACGGTTTGTGGACAGTTCACGGGTGAGGCACGGTGATTGCATGGACAGTGCATGGGTGCCGTATGGACGCTACGGTGTCCGCGCTGCGATAGGGGGCTAGATGATTCGATTGCGCCTGCGGCTTCGCTCTGAAGGACTAGGTGGCGGTTCGTTCAGGGGACTGAAAGGGTCCTCTTCCTCTGGCTCGGCGCTTGGTGACGATGTCCCACTTATCTCGCAATGAGGTGCGGGATGCATGGAGTACCTGGAGTTCTAATTTAGTTTCAGAGGTGTTAGCACGCCATCTTGCTTGAGTGCTAATTGCAAGGCGCGGGGTGGGCCTTTGGGGGGAATGGTGGCGGAGAGCCAGACTTCTGTGCCGGAGGGCAGGGGAAATGGCGATCTGGCTTTTTCTGCGACGAAGAATTCGATATTTTCGCGGACAGAGGCTTTGGTGCAGGGATCGTTAGCACTCAGCGTGAGCCGGTATGTGCCATCGTCATCAGAGGGGCCAGAATAGAAATTCAAGTCTGGTTTGTAGGCCTTGTCGACAACGGGTACTAAGGTGCCGCTCGTGGGCACCAGACGCACAATCCATTCCCATGATTCTGTCTGGTGCCAAGTGTCATTGGATCTGGCTTCCGTATGCTGGGCAAGGGTCTTGTCCAGGCCGCATGCATCGACCATTGGCTGTAGAGCGAGGTAGCGGCCGCGCATGATGGTCTCCGGGTCGTATTGCGTGACCTGCACCCAGACGCGCGGGCAGGTATGGCGCTCATAGAGATACTTGGCCGCAATGGTGGAGACGACGGCGAGCTGCGCGATGCAAAGGATGAGTATGCGACGATCCATCTTCATGCCGCCACCTCCTGCGATGTGATGTTGCGGACCAGTTTGCGGCGAAGCTTCTCCAGAAACCAGCCGCCGGTGAGGAAGACGATGCCCATCAACATCAGGCTGAAGGAGCGGTCGAGCTTATCCATGAGGTCAGAGAAGAAGAACCAGCCGACCACAAGAGCGAAGAGGACGATGCCATAGTTGATGCTTCGCTTGCTGGCATGTTTGGTGCCCCACCACGCGATGCAGATGGCGATAGCGGCACCCAGAAGATAGGCGAAGATATTGGCTTTCGTTTCCACCCACTGGCCATAGCGTTCGTGGATGATCTGGATGTGATGAGCGTAGGGCATGATGATGCTGACGAGGAAGATTGTGACAACGGGAAGGATGGCGTGACGAAAACGGACGGCGACGAGGATGAGCAGAGCGATCATCCATGTCCAGGCGGTGAGCTGCAGGTGCAGAGGAAGAAATTCCGAGTGGTGACGCCAGCCTACCCATGTCCAGCCTTCGCTCAGGATTGCACCGGTGATGGGGAGGGCGATGGCGCCCGCAGTGAAGAGAATTCCACTGGCGACGCGGCGGCGGGAGTGGGCGAGAGTGACAAGGTATACGGCGGCAAGAACTGCGATCATGCGGCAGAGATAGACCTCCTGCCCCTGATAATGGCTGGCACGGTCGGCCCATTCGGAGATGAGCCATGCGGGCAGGGCGAGCAGGAAGAGTGTCTGCTGCATCTGGTCCTTGAGCAGCCACCAGCCCGCAAGTGCGCAGAGCGCGCAGAGCATGACACCACCGGGCCAGTGTTCCTGGATGTTGAAGATCTGCCCGACGAGCGCGACCGCGGCGAAGGATGCAATGGTGCCCACTGCATTGAGCGCGGTGGCCATGGATTCAAAGTGCGGCTTGAACCAGGCAGCGGCGAGGTGGAAGAGAGCAACCGTGCTCATCACCAGAAGGAAGCGAGAGAGCGGGGAGAGATTGTCCCAATGTGCGGCGACAAAGAGAACAGCACCTGCGCCCAGTAGAATTGCGCCAAAGGTGAGCGCCAGTATCGCCTGCCAGCGGACGCCGGTGGGCCGTGTGCCGTTGGCTTCGAATGCGCGAATCTTTGCGACGGTAGCTTCATCCAGAAGTTCCGCGGTTCGCCATTCGGCTAATTTCGCTTCGAGATTGTTCATAGCGGGTTGGGGAGAATCATACGCTATCCCTGTTGGTTAGCCGGAGTGGGCTTAGGGTAAGCGGTGAGCTATTTTCTGGCGAGGGACAAGGCCAGATGAGTGAGATAGCCTGACTAATACCAACGATTATCAATGTTACATGCCGTGTAAATTTATGATTCCGTTGCCCTTGCATGGCCTCAGCGGGTTGAATGTGTTGTGTGGAATCGCAAAGGCCATATGGAAAATATGAGTGGCAAAGATGCTTTCTGTTACGCGTGAGATGATACCCCGGCATCTCATAGAGTTACGCAAGGTCAATTCGTAGATGGTCAATGGGGGCTTGCTGACCGTATACCGAGGCGGGTTGCATGCTACCGAGGTAGCAAAATATGCCGCATAACCGAATTGATAATCATCCTGAGATCGAACTGCCGGAGCTCGAATCGGCTCTGATTACAGAGCAGATTTACAACATCACTCAGAACCGGCTTGACCTGCTCGGCAACGAACTAAGTGCCTGCATTGCCAGCGCCGTGCTTTGGAGGCTCTATCCAAAGTGGCTGGCGCTCTGCTGGCTGGGGGTATTTTCTCTCGTGATTCTCGCGCGGCTTCTGCTGCGCCGGCACTATCAGCATGTGGCGACTGATCCGGCTATTATGTTGCGCTGGGGGCGTGTCTTTACGGCGAATGCCTTTGCAACCGGATGCCTGTGGAGCCTGACTGGCTCCGTTGTGCTGGTAACGACGGAACCGCTGTATATCCTCTTCACCATATTTGTGCTGGGAGGGATGATGGCGGGCTGCGTTGTCAGGAACTCCGCCTATATGCCGGTGCTGTATGCATTCATCCTGCCGACGGTGTTGCCAGTGATTGTGGTGCTGCTCACGCGGCACAATTTAATACAAGACTGGATGGGAGTTCTACTCGCCATCTTCACCTTGGTTCTGCTCAACTCAGGCTATGGTTTCAATCGGTCCATCATCGAGAAATTGAGACTGCGTATCAGCCAGAATCTTTTAGTAGAGAAACTGCGCGAGAGCGAGGCGGTGATGGCCAAGGCGCAGGAGATAGCCCAAGTGGGAAGCTGGGACATTGACCTGATTGCCCAGACTTACAGTTGCTCCGTGGAAGCGAATCGCATCTTCGGCGTGGACGCGGCGAAGCCCAAGCCTTCGTATAGCGAGATGCTGGCGCGCATTCACCCCGATGACCGTGAGATGGTGAGCAAAAAAATCCAGGAGATGATCGTAAGCGGGATAGGGTACGGGACGGAACACCGTCTGGTGATGGACGACGGTACGATCCGGTATGTTCACGAGCAGGCCAGGGTAGAACATGGAACGGATGGCCGGGCACTGCATGCAGTCGGGACGGTGCAGGACATCACCGCGCGCAAACTCGCAGAGGATAAGCTGAAGTTCGCGAACGTTTTGCTGAGGACGGAGGCGGAGGCATCTCTTGCCGGCATCCTGGTCGTCGACAGGAACCGGAAGATTATTTCGTCGAATCAGCGGTTCCGCGAGATATGGGACATATCGCAGGAAATGATTGCGGCAGGGATAGACGGCGCTGTGCTGGCAAAAGTAGTCGACAAAATCAAGGACAAGGAGAGATTTGTCGCGCAGGTAGAACGTCTCTATGAGAATCAGGGCGCGAGCAGCGAGGATGAGTATGAACTGACGGACGGAAGATTTATCGAGCGGCATACGGTTGCATTGACTGACCCCGAGGGGGAATACCTGGGACGCATCTGGTTCTTTCGGGATATTACCGAGAACAAACTGGCTACAGCACACGCGCTGCGGATGACGCGTTTTGATGGATTGACGGGGCTGGCAAACCGCAGCGTATTTGTAGAAGCGCTACAGCACGAGGCGGCGAGGGCGAAGCGTGGGGAAAAAGGCTTTGCCGTTATGTACATCGATCTGGATCACTTCAAGGATGTGAACGATACGCTGGGGCATCCGGTGGGCGACGCGTTTCTACAGGAGGTAGCAGCACGGTTGCTAGCTAATACGCGAGAGACGGATACGGTAGCGCGATTTGGCGGGGATGAGTTTGCCGTAGTGGTAACGGACATTGAAGAACCTGCGGATGCAGCGATGATGGCGAACAAGTTGATCAAGGCACTTAGCCAGGCCTATTCGATCCGTGGAAACGACGTTTATTCAAGTGCGAGCATAGGCATTGATCTCTATGGGCCAGAGGCATGCGACGCAGAGACGCTGCTTTCGCACGCTGATGTTGCACTGTACCGTGCGAAGGCCGAGGGGCGGGCAAGCTATAGGTTTTTTACCGATGCGATGGATGCGGAGGTAATGACACGCATTTCGCTGGGCATGGAACTGCACGAGGCAATCGACGAGGGACAGCTCTTTCTGCTGTATCAGCCGCAAGTTGCAACCGGGAGTTCGCGGATGGTCGGGGTGGAGTCGCTGGTGCGGTGGAATCATCCGAAGCGCGGCATTCTGAGGCCGGATGTCTTTATTCCTGTGGCGGAGCGGACGGGGTTGATTATCAAGCTGGGGCATGCGGTGTTGATGATGGCGTGCCGCCAGGCGAAGGCGTGGCTCGACGCTGGGCTAGAGCCAATCCGTATTGCGGTGAACGTATCTGTGATGCAGTTTAAATCGCCGATGGCGCTGGAGGCTGACATCATTGCAGTACTGGACGAGACGGGGTTGCCGCCGCAGATGCTGGAACTGGAGTTGACCGAAACTGTGCTGATGAATGTGGCGCGTGAACATCGCGACATCCTGGTACGGCTGCGGCAGCATGGCGTTATGGTTGCGATCGATGATTTTGGTACAGGCTACTCGTCACTGGATTATTTGCGGCGGTTCCCGGTGGACCGCATTAAGATTGCACAGAATTTCGTTCGGCATATTGAAACAGTGGCGGGTGACGCAAGCATTGTGAAGGCCACAATTGGGCTGGCGCGCGAGCTGGGGATCGCGGTCATCGCAGAGGGTGTGGAGACGGCGGAGCAACTTGAACTACTGAAGAAGTGGGGTTGTGCCGAGGTGCAGGGTTATTACTTTGCGCGGCCGCTCGCGGTGGATGAGATAACCGAGATGCTGCGTAAGGGCGGAACGCTAGACCCGCACGCTCAGACCATTCGCTGAAGGCGTGTGCGCAGACAGCGGGCGGGATACGACTTCTTATAGAATGGCGCAGTCTCGTGATTCGGGAATTTTCTAATCCAGGAGTTTGATGGTGAAAGTTTTAGCTGCGGCTTTGTTGCTGTCAGTGGGGCTGTATGCGGCGAGTGCTGCGCAGGCGCAGACTGCGATAGGGCCCGCGCCGACTGTTGCTCCGGTTGCTGCGAAGCTACCGGCGGTTGCGCCGTGGGCCGTGAGCCGCGAGGGCGTGGTGACGCCGGAGCATGCGAGTGCGCAGGTGCTGCCATCTACGCCAGCGCCTGCGGGGCTGTATGTGGCAATGGGTGACAGCATTACCTATGGAGTGGGCATCAAGCAGAATTGTGCGGCGTTTCCGGCGCATCCGGTGGACATTGCATCGTTCTGCCCGGAGGGGCAGAGCTATGCGATATTGACGGCGCTGGCGCTGCGCAAGGCGGGCGTTGCCGGGCACTTCATGAACCTGGGCATCGGCGGCGCGCATGTGGAGCGGATTATTGCAGACGAGCTGCCGTATCTGCCGGTGGAGGCGACGCTGGTGACGGTGTACATCGGGACGAATGACAGCCGGGTGGTGAAGAACCTGAAGCATCCGATTGCAGACGTTGTGCAACAGTATGAGGAGCACTACGACCAGCTGCTGGCGATGATTCACGCACGGGCACCGAAGGCGCGGATTGTGCTGATTGATTTTCCAAATGAGAAGTATCTGGCGGAGACGTATCACTTTCCGGATGAGGTGCTGCCGCGGTTCGACGCGACATCGCAACTGCTGGCGCAGTTTATCGACGGGCACTATCCGAAGTATGCGGTGGTGGACACGATCTGCAACCCGAAGAGCTATGACGCGACGCTGCTGTATAAGGGCGGCGTGCATCCGAATGAAGCTGGGGCTTTTCTGCTGGCGCAGGATGTGGTGCGGGTGATCCTGGCGGATAAGCCGCCGGCTCCGCCGACGCATTGCACATGGTATGACGCAGCGACGGCGGGGGAATTGATTCACCGACCGTAGATGTGAGCCAAATTGAACATCATATTTGCGCGGGGGATGAAAAGCTAGAGCGGATGCGCTGAGGATATTTCCAGATGCGCGCATGGAGCAGGCCAATGAGTGAGACAGAGAACAATCAGGAAAATAACCTGCTGCACGAGAAGAACCATCATGAGCCACGGCCCTACTGGAAGAGAGCACATCTTCACTGGGGATTCTGGGTCGGCGCCATTCTGATGGCGATTGCTCTGCTGGTGTATATCTTCAGTATCGATTTGTCACAGCTACCGCGGATAAGACACTACCAGAAGCCGCCTACATCGACCGCCCGGTAGCGAATTGCCGCAACGGACAGGACGGATTCTGCTGCTATAGACCGTATGATGGAAGCTGTATGCGGTTCGATATTCTGACCATCTTCCCGGAGTTCTTCGCGTCGCCGTTTGCCCATGGCGTACTGAGCCGTGCCGTGGATGAGGAGATCGTGGAGATCGGGGTGCACGATCTGCGGCAGTTTACGCATGACCGGCACAAGACGGTAGACGACCGGCCATTTGGCGGCGGCGAGGGGATGGTGCTGAAGCCGCAACCGATCTTTGAGGCGGCGGAGGCCATCGGCATCACGGAGAAGGCGGCGCGCGATGCGAAGCGCGAGACGGTGGTGCTGCTTTCGGCACAGGGGCGGCGGTTTACCCAGACGGTAGCACGGGAGCTGGCGCAGGTGGAGCGCGTGGTGCTGCTGTGCGGGCGCTACGAGGGCGTGGATGAGCGGGTGAACGAGCTACTGTGCGACCGCGAGCTCTCGATTGGCGACTATGTACTGAGCGGCGGGGAACTGGGTGCGGCGGTGGTTGTGGACGCGGTAGTGCGGCTGCTGCCGGGTGTGTTGGGGAATGCGGATTCTTCGCGGTACGAGAGCTTTGGGCAGAGCGACAGCGAACTGGATGCCGGGGAGAAGACGGCGGACGGAGTGCCGCGAGCGACTTCAGGAGCGGGCGGGCTACTGGACTATCCGCACTACACGCGTCCGGCGGAGTTTCGCGGGGTGATCGTGCCGGAGGTGCTGGCGGGGGGCGACCATGCAGCGATCCGGAAGTGGCGCAGGGAGCAGGCCCTGGAAAAGACGTGGCGGAACCGGCCCGATCTGCTGGAAGGAGCAAAGCTGACGGCGGTGGAGCGGAAGTTGCTGCAGCGGCTGGAAAAAGGCAGGGAATAGCTCGGAAACGCAGGTATGGCACACAAAGTGCAGCAATTCTGCGCGAATTTGTGTAAACTAAAGATTCGAAATTCACACAGGAAAGTTGCAATGTCAATCCATCCAATCATGCAGAAACTGGCCGCGAAACTACAGCGGACCGATCTCCCAGATTTTAGTGCCGGCGATACCGTGCGCGTGCAGGTCAAGATCAAGGAAGGCGATAAAGAGCGCCTCCAGGCTTTTGAAGGCATCGTGATCGCGAAGAAGCTTGGCCCACAGGGCACGTTTACCGTGCGCAAGATGAGCTTCGGCCAGGGCGTCGAGCGCATCTTCCCATTCAATTCGAAGGTAGTGGACAAGGTCGAGAAGATCCGGTCGTATGAAGTCCGCCGCTCCAAACTGTTTTATCTGCGTGCTCTGCGCGGGAAGGCTGCACGACTGCGCGAGGTGGATACCAAGGCCGCGCGCGCCGCAGCACTCCAGTCACAGAAGAACGCCCAGCCAGCAGGGGTTTAGTACCGCTCCGGCAGTATCATGGTTTTGAAGGCCGTCGGGCTCCCGGCGGCCTTTTAGTGTGGAACCTCCCAGGTCCAGCTAAAGAACGGGCTCAATTTGGTGTAGTGAAGTATTACCATTGTGCTACGCTTGTGCAAATTTCCAAATAAAGCGCGCTTGCGTTCCGGCAGATTGCCGTTAAGTTGTTTATTGGCAGGTCACAGTGCATGATGACACACACATTTCGACTACCGGCCAGGTACAGGCAGGGGATCCGGCAGAAGCTGTAAGGACATCCGTTCGTTTTCCGCTGAAGCTGCCGGTCCGTCTGCAGACGGCTGGTGGAGAAGTGGACGCGACGACGGAGAATATGTCTGCCAAGGGCGTGCTGGTGGTTTCAGACCTGACGCTGGAGATCAATGCAGGTGTGGATTTTACCCTGGCGATTCCGGCGGCTGTACTTGGGACCGATGCGGATG
Source organism: Acidobacteriaceae bacterium (assembly GCA_031296355.1). Next base: position 11,552 of record JARLFX010000151.1, on the reverse strand, counting down.
TTACTGTGCATTGCGTCGGACACGTGATCCGGCATGAGCAAACGGATGGAGACCGCAAAGCCTCTGCCGTCATGATTGATAGCTACACGTTTGAGGCGTGACACATCCATGACTAAAGCCGCACCATCGGAACCTGCCGCAGCGCAGACGACTCCACGAACACATCCCGAGAAAGGCCCAGCAAAAGAGATCCGCATTGTTCTTGCGGATTCGCAGGCGATCTATCGAGTGGGCATGCGCAAGGTATTCGGACTGGAGGGCGAGATGCGCGTGGTGGGGCAGGCAGACAGCCTGAAGTCGCTGGAGCAGACGCTGCGGGAGACTGCTGCGGACGTGGTGGTGATCGAGTCTGGGCTGATTACAAGCGCGGCGGTGGTGTTGCCGGAGCTGGCGCGGCTGGCGCCGGAGACCAAGGTGATTGTGCAGGTGGTGGAGATCGACGAGGCCGCTACCGTAGAGCTATACCGGCGCGGGGTGCGCGGGGTGATTCCGCGCTCGATTGCGCCGGATCTGCTGCTGAAGTGCGTGCGCAAGATTGCAGCAGGGGAGACATGGATCGACAACCGTTCGGTGAGTTGGGTGATCGAGGCCTACCGTACGCATGGCAGCGAACCGGCGGCGGATGAGAAGCCGCGGCCAAGGCTTTCGCCGAAAGAACTGGTGATCATCAGCTGTATTTCGCGGGGCATGCGCAATCGCGAGATCGCGGACCAGGTAGGAACGACGGAGCAAGTGATCAAGAACTATCTGCGGAAGATTTACGACAAGCTGGGTGTGTCTGACCGGCTGGAACTGGCGCTGTACTGCATCCAACACCACCTGGTGTCAAAAGAGGATGTGGAAGGCGTGGAGAAGCTGGCCAGAGTCTAAGGCGCAATTCGATCCAAAACCAAACCACAACGCCAGAGGCAGATAACACTTTTGTGTTACTGGTATCTGGTAGGGGTATTACTATGCCTCGGACATGGGTGACTTTGGTACTGCTGAGCATTATTGCTCATACGATGGTCTTTAGAGCAAGTTATTGATTATATGCGTTTTATTGCTGTGATTTTGGACACATCGTAAAAAAGAAAGACATGTAGTGCGAGAGATGATGGTTACTAGCACCTTCGAGGGAGTGTGCAACTGTTAGCGTGAACCTATTGTGGATGTAGCAAATAGGGAATGGAAGTTCCGAAGTGGAACGCCTCCTCCCCCGTCCCGTTTGCGACGATTCAAGGAGACTACCCGTACGGTGGGGTTGCTCCTGACAGGAACGATTCAGGGAGGGTTCGCATGCTTGATCTAGCAGTGGCACTGGCATTTGTCGGAATGATTCTTTTGCCTGCGATGGTAGCGATGCGCGGTACGTCGGACGACGACGACTCGCAGTTCGACGACTAATAGACAACTCAAAGTTTCAGGATGCAGGGCGTAACTCAAAATGCGCTCTGCATTCTTATTTAACCGGCGCAAAACGGCGGCGACGGCTAAGATTCTCTTTGTGTGCTCATCGGCATGAAGGATGGGGCGCAGAGGGAGAGAGACAGGCATGTCGATTCGTTTGCATTTCTGGGGCGCCGCGCAGACCGTAACGGGATCAAGCCACCATATTGAATGTGCAGGACAGAATGTGCTGCTGGACTGCGGGCTCTATCAGGGCAGACGCGAAGAGGCGCACGAGATCAATTCTCATCTGGCGTTGCCGGCGAATGAAGTAAGTACCGTCGTACTTTCTCACGCACATATTGACCACTCGGGCGATCTGCCGCTGCTGGCAAAACAGGGCTATCGCGGGGCGATCTACGCCACCCCGGCGACGATCGACCTGTGCGACCCGATGCTGGCGGACAGCGCACACATCCAGGAGTCGGATGCAGAGTTTGTGAACAAGCGCTTTCACCGGCGTACGGCGGTGGGCATTGCGGAGCAGCCGGCGATTCCGCCGCTGTATGGGGCGGCGGATGCGGTGGAGACGCTGAAGCTGTTTCGGCCCCTGGAACTACATACGCCGACGCTGCTGGGTTCGGCAATCGCGGGCGTGAAGCCGACGGCGGATGCGGGGTTTACGGTGACGACGTTTGAGGCAGGGCACATGCTGGGCTCGACGTGTGTGTTGGTGGAGGGGCGCGAGAAGGGGCAGACGACGCGGCTGCTTTTCTCCGGCGATGTGGGCAGGCGTTTGCTGCCGATCATTCATGATCCTGATGCGGCGCCGGTGGCGGATTACCTAATCATGGAGAGCACGTACGGAAACCGAATTCACGAGCCGATTGGGCCGGTGAAGCAAAAGCTGGCGGAGCTCGTGAATCGCACGGCGCAGAACGGCGGGCACATTGTGATGCCGGCGTTTGCGGTGGAGCGCACGCAGCAGGTGGTGATGCTGCTGCATGAGCTGATCGACGAGGAAGCGATTCCAGATATGCCGATCTTTGTGGATAGCCCGCTGGGCGTGAAAGTGACGCAGGTCTTCCAGAAGCACACCGAGTTGTGGGATGAGGGCGCGCTGGCGTTCTCTGCGAAGGCCGAAGATCCGTTCGGCTGGAAACGGCTGAAGTATCTGACGACGGTGGAAGAGAGCAAGGCGCTGAACGGCTTGCATATGCCGTTTATCGTGATTGCGAGCTCGGGCATGTGCGAGGCGGGACGTGTGCTGCACCACCTGAAGAACAGCATTGAAGATCCGCGCAACCTGGTGCTGATTACGGGCTATCAGGCTCCGTATACGCTGGGGAGCAAGCTGCTGCAGAAGCTGCCGGAGGTTCCGATCTTCGGCGAGCCGTTCAGGCTGCGGGCGCAGGTGGACAACATTGATGCGCTGAGCGGCCATGCAGACCAGCACGAACTGCTGAAGTGGATGGAGCCGGTTGTGCCGACGCTGAAGAAGGTGTTTCTGGTGCACGGAGAGCTGGATGCGCAGATGGCGCTGAAGGCAGAGATCGAGAAGATGTACAAGCTGGACGTGGTGGTGCCGAAACGGGGAGATAGGGTGGAGATTGGGTAAAGGGAATGCAATGGAGACCATGGTATGGCTAAGTGGGCTTGTCGTTTGATTGCGGTTTATGTCATCGGTATCGCAATATTAGTTCTAACGACAGTGGCAATGAACTGGAAGGGCGCATCGTATCCATCCGGACATAATCTGAGACCTGCACTGATTCCATCAATCCTATTGTTAGGGATTGGTATTGGGCTGTTTCTTTGTCATCGGTGGGCCGTCATCAGCACAATTGTTTTGTGTGTTGGAGGCGGGGTGGTGTGGCTTTATGCGGCGCTATTCTCACGCGAAGTTCATGCCGCTCCATTCTGGGTTGGATGTGTGAACGTGCTGATGGCGCTAATTGTTATGTGCCCGGGAATAATTCTTATAAAGTTTTGGCCGAAGTTGAGAGCGTTGCGTAGAAAGGCAGATTCCTCCGCTGCGCTCAGAATGACAAATTAATTCGTTCATTTACTTTGTGAGGGCTTCCATCTGTTCGAAGTGGGTCTGGATGTAGGCGTCGGTCATGCCGGCGATGTAGTCGGCGACGATGCGGGCGGGGGCTTCTGTTTCCATCTGGGCTACGTAGCCGGCGGGGAGACGCTCGGGATCGGCCATCCAGTAATCGAAGAGACGCGTGACGACTTCGGTCGCGTTGTTGTGTTCGCGCTCCAAAGCGTCGCAGGTGTAGAGCGCGTCGTAGAGGAACTTCTTTTCTTCGAAGCGCTGCACTTCGACCAGGCGCGAGAAGAGGGCGAGACGCTCAGGGAATTGGCGGATGTCTTCCAGCGTGTTCAGGTCGGCGATGCGCATGAGCATCTGCGTGTTGGAGATGAGGTCGTCAATCAGGCGGTGCTGCATGAGCTGCAGCGCCTCGTGGAAGAGGAATTTGGGCTCGACGCCGGCGTGGTGCTCTTGCACGATGCGGTAGGCATTGCGCACGATCTCGACGCGGTCGAGGATGTCGCCGATTTCCAGGAAGCCGGATTCGACGCCGTCGTCGAGGTCGGCGGTGAGGTAGGCGATTTCGTCTGTGAGGTCGATGATCTGGGCCTCGAGGGGTGGGCGCTGATCGAGGAAGTAGGGCGCGAGCTCAGGGTGCGTGGCGGCGCTGTAGTCGCGCGAGTGCTTGACGATGCCTTCGCGGACGCCGAGGGTGAGATTGAGGCCACGGTGGGCGGCGTAGCGCTGCTCAAAGTGCTCCACGATGCGGAGGGCGTGGAGGTTGTGGTCGAAGCGCAGGCCATGGCGCTTGAGGCAGGCGTCGAGCGCGCGCTCGCCGGCGTGGCCGAAGGGCGGGTGGCCGATGTCGTGCACGAGGGCGAGGGCTTCAGCGAGGTCTTCGTTGAGGCCGATGGCAACGGCGACGTCGCGGGCGGTTTGCACGACTTCAATGGTGTGAGTGAGGCGGCTGCGGAAGTGGTCAGAGGCGCGGCTGGTGAAGACCTGCGTCTTGCCGGCGAGGCGGCGGAAGGCGCGCGCCTGCACGATGCGGTCGCGGTCGCGCTGGAAGGCGGAGCGGTTGCGGCGCACCGGCGCGGGAAAGACGCGCGTGGTGAGCGGGTCGCCGGCATCGCCGACAACGGCGTAATTTTGCAGCAAAGGAACCATTGGGAGCCAGAGATAAGTGTAAAGCAGTGGGTGGGTTGCGCGCTGAGGTGAGTGAAACTGCTGCGGCGAGATGACGCGGGACGCTTCTGGACAACTGACGGAGAGAGTCGTAGGGATACGAGACCCGGGCAGCCCAGTACCCAGCGTATGCGGGGTTAGTGGGCGGAGGCTTTGGCGAGTTTTACTTTGGCGGACTCGAGCTTCTTCTGCACCTTGGCGATATCGGCGGGGTCTGCGTCTGCAGGCAGAGACTTCTGCGAGGCTTCGAGCGAGCGCTCCCACTGGGCTACGGCGAGGGAGAGCTTGCCCTCCTTCTCGTAGATGGAGCCGAGATGGTCGTGCACGGTGGGGTCAGTCTTGATGCGGCTGACGGCCTTGTGGAGCGTTTCCTCAGCTAAGGCATACTGGCCGAGCTTGAAGTAGACCCAGCCGAGTGAATCGAGGTAGGCGCCGTTCTGCGGGTCGGTGTTGAGAGCCTTCTGAATCATGCCGCGGGACTCTTCGAGCTTGAGGCCGTGATCGGCGAGCATGTAGCCGAGGTAGTTCAGCGTCATGGTGGAGTCGGGGTCCATGGCGAGGACCTGGCGGAAGAAGCCTTCGGCTTCGTCAATGTGCTTCTGGCGTTCGGCGAGGGCACCGCGCAGGAAGAGGAGGTACTCCTTGTCGTCGGGCTTCTGGCTGAGGGGCTCGGCTGCGTCGAGTGCGGCGGCAGCATCCTTCCAGCGTTTCAGGCGGGTGTTGATCTGTGAGAGCGCGAGATAGACTTCGCGATCATTTTTGCCGCCGAGCTTCGATTTGGCGATGGCGATGCCTTCGTCGGCCTTGCCGGTGTCTGCAAGCTGGCCGGCGTAGACGAGATTGACGCTGACGTCTTTGGGCATGGCCTTGACCGCGGCGGCGGCGGTGTCGGTCGCCTTCTGCCACTGGTGGGCATCGCGCCAGGAATCGACCTGGCCCTGATAGCCGCGCTCGGCGTAGTCGCCGCCCATGGCGATCATGCTGTCGTAGACGGCAATGGCATCAGCGGTCTTATCCTGCTGGCGGTAGAGCTGCGCGAGATTGTCCATGAACGCGGAGCGATTGCCTTTTTCCTGATCGGTGTACTGATTGTCAGCGTGGTTGGTGTCTTTGATAGCGGTGGTGAGGATGGTGATGGCTGCTTCATCGCGGCCCAGGGCTTCATCGGCCACGGCTTCGTTGTAGTGGATGTAGTTGAGGTCCATGGGGTCATGGACGAGGGTCTTCGCTTTTTCCAATGTGGCGAGGGACTCGGCGTACTGGCCCTTGTGGCGCTGTATGTCGGAGATGCGGATGTAGGACTGGGCGTCCTGCGGCTCGGCGGTGAGGATGCGGTTGTATTCGGCGAGTGCGGCATCGTCCTGCTGGTCCTGCATTAGGTCCTGCGCGAGGGCGCGGCGGGTGTCCGTATTGTCAGGCTCCTGATCGAGGGCGAGGCGATAGTTTTCAATGGCGAGCTTGCGCTGGTGGGTCTGGTCGTAGAGCCCGCCGAGGGCAGACTCCATCTGTGCGCTGCGGCTGGTGACGGGGACGGCGGCGAGGATGGTGATGGCGTGCTGGAGGTCGCCCTGATCGGTGTAGAGGCGGGCGAGGCTGAGAGTAGCTTCTTCGGCGTTGGGGTTAGCGAGCTGGGCGGCCTTGAACTGCGCCTCAGCGTGCGTCGTGTCATGGTTGAGGGCGTAGAGCTGGCCGAGGAGGAGATGATTTTCAACGCTCTGCGGCTGGAGCTGCACGATGATCTCGTACTCGGCAATGGCAAGCTGCAGCATTTCGCCGGATTGCGGAGAGGTACCGTCGCCCAGGGAACGCAGGTAGACGCGGCCAAGCAGGGTATGCGCCTGCAGGTTGTTGGGATCCTTCTGCAGCTGGGCCTTGGCGGCTTCAACCGCTTCTGGAACGCGGTGGAGCTGAAGGTAGAGATCGGCCAGGCCGCTCTGCAGATAGGAAGAGGTGGGGTCGGCGTTGAGCGCCATCTTGTAGTTCTCAATTGCCTGGGTGGTGTAATCGGAACGGCCCTGATCGACAGCCAGCTGCTCATAGAGGTGCGCGAGGCCGTAGTGATAGTAGGCGGAGCCGCGATCAATGGTGGCTTTGGGCGGGGCAGCGGTGATAGCGGTCTTCTGCGCGTGGAGGGGCGCGATTAGCAGAAGGGAGGCGGCAAGGGAGATTACGGCAAAGGGCTTAGTCATGAGTGGCATGGGCGCGCAGGAAAAGCCGCTGCATATTAGACGATTGTACGATGCGGTTGGATGCCGGGAAAGAATGGGAATAGGGCAAACGCATTCTGTGGCGGCGGAGGTACACTTTTCGCATGAATTCGATGAACCGTCGCGAGATGCTGAAACTGACAACTGCGGGATCTGTGGGCGTTCTGGCCACAGCCGCGCCCGGCATGGCTGTGCCCGGTACGACGCATGCGGCGGTACCGCAGTGGGAGGTCTTCGAGCTGACGCTAACGGGGCCGGAGCATGGGAATCCGTTCACTGAAGTGCAACTGACGGCGATGTTTGCTATAGGGCACCGGACGGTGGAGGTAGACGGCTTCTACGACGGCGGTGGCAGGTACAAGGTACGGTTTATGCCTGACAGCGAGGGGGAGTGGCACTACACCACGGCGAGCAACGCGGCGGAGATGGCAGGGAAGGCAGGGAGCTTCCGATGCGTGAAGGCGCAGGCGGATGCGCATGGGCCGGTGGGCGTGCGCAGGATGCACCACTTCGCTTATGTGGACGGGACAGCGTTCTTTCCGTTTGGGACGACGTGCTATGCGTGGGTGCACCAGACCGAAGAGCTGCAACAGCAGACGCTGGCGGCGCTGCGGGGCGGGCCGTTCAACAAGATCCGCATGTGCGTCTTTCCGAAGAGCTATGAGTACAACCACAATGAGCCGGTGTTCTATCCGTTTGAACGGAGTGCGGCGGGCGTGGACGATTACACTCGGCCCAATCCGGCGTTCTATGCGCACCTGGAGCAGCGGATTGCCGACCTGCGCGACATTGGCGTGGAGGCAGACCTGATCCTGTTCCATCCGTATGACCGCTGGGGCTATGCGGCTATGCCGGCGGAAGCGGACGACCTATATCTGCGTTACATACTGGCTCGGCTCTCAGCGTACCGGAATATCTGGTGGTCGCTGGCGAACGAATTTGACCTGATGAAGGCGAAGACGGTGCAGGATTTCGACCGGTTCTTTCACCTTGTGGAGCAGCACGATCCGGTGGGGCATCTGCGGTCTATTCATTACTCCAAGGTGATGTATGACTATGCGCGGCCTTGGGTGACGCATGCGAGCCTACAGACTGCGAAGTTTGAGGAAGCGCAGGAGTGGCTGCAGGCGTGGAAGAAGCCGATCTGCTTTGACGAGGTGATGTACGAGGGCAATATGAACCGACGGTGGGGAAACCTCTCTGGCGAGGAGATGACGCGACGGTTCTGGCTGGGCGTGGTCGCGGGCTGCTACGTGACGCATGGCGAGACCTATCTGAATGCGGACAGCCCGATGGATGAGGGGGAGACGCAGGCGATGCCGTGGTCGCACGGTGGGGCGCTGCGCGGAACGAGCCCGGCACGCATCGGGTTTCTGCGGAAGCTGCTGGAGGAGAGTGGGAGCGGTGCAGGGCATACGGGGCTGGAAGCTCCGACGTCGCCGTACTACCTGAACGCCACGATCTTTGGACAGGATGAGAAGACGGCAGAGGTGATTCTGTACTACATGGACTTTCATCAGGCGATCTATTACGAGTTTCCGCTGCCGGAGGGGAAGTTCGCGGCAGAGCTGATTGATCCATGGGCGATGACGGTGAGTGCGGTGGCGGGGACGTTCAGCGGAAAGACGAAGCTGAAGCTGACGGGAAGGCCGTACCAGGCGGTACGGTTCCGGCGGGTGATCTAGCGGTCGCGGGAGACGACGAAGCCTGGAACCCAGAGGAGGGCGCGTTTGTAGTCGCTCTCGGGGAGGTCTGCGATGGAGAGGCGGGCCGCCTCAGCGTAGGCGCAGGCGGTGTCCATGGCGTAGTCGAGCGAGCCGTGGCGGGTGAGAATCTCAAGAATCTCAACGTGGGGGACGCGGGCGAAGCTGCGGTCTGCCAGGACGGTTCGGATGGCCTCACGGTCGGCGCCGGTCCCACGCTCCAGCGCATGGATGATGGCGAGGGTGGCCTTGCCTTCGCGGAGGTCGCTGGCGACGGGCTTGCCGAGAACTTCTTCGGTGGCGGTGAGGTCGAGCACGTCATCCACGATCTGGAAGGCGAGGCCGAGGTTGCGGCCATACTCGCCCATCTGTGAATCGATATCTTCATTGCTTCCAGCAAGTTCCGCACCAAGCTGCATGGATACCTTGAATAGGCAGGCGGTCTTGCGGAAGATGAGATCGAAGTATTCTTCCTCGTTGATGAGGTGGCCGAGCTTCTCAATCTGTAGCAACTCGCCCTCGACCATCTGCTGGGTGAGGGTGATGAGCAGGTCGAGGATACGGAAGTTCCGCTCCTCAAGCGCGATGCGATAGGCCTGCATGTAGAGCCAGTCGCCGGCGAGGACGCACTTGGCATTGCCCCAAGTGGTGTTGGCAGAGGGGCGGCCACGGCGGGTATCGGCTTCGTCGATGATGTCGTCGTGGACGAGTGTAGCGGTGTGGAGCATCTCCACGACGGCGCCGAGGCGAATGCGGGCGGGCTGCTCGTAGCCGAGGGCTTTGGACGCGAGCAGGAGGAGCAGGGGCCGGATGCGTTTGCCACCGCCGGAGATGAGGTACTGCGAAATATCTGTGACCACCGTGATGGGAGAGGCGGAGTCGCGGGCGAACTCCTCTTCGATGGCGGCAAGGTCGTCACGCAGGAGGTCGAAGACCTCTTTTGCCGTCGCGATGGGGAAAGTGCTCACTGGTGTGTTTAGCCCGAGGTGCGTTAGTTGGAACGGAAGTTCGTGTATTGTAATTCGATGCCGAGGTCTTTGCCTTTGAGCAGAGCAATGACTTCCTGCAGGGTATCGCGATCTTTGCTGGTGACGCGAACGGTGTCGCCCTGGATGGAAGCCTGGGCCTTCTTCTTGGAATCTTTAATGAGAGCGACGACCTGCTTGGCCTTGTCGCCGGGGATGCCTTGCTGTAGCTTCAGCTTCTGGCGGACGCAGCTGGAACCCTGCTCGAGTTTTTCGAGGGTTACATTTTTGAGGGAGACGCCGCGCTTGACGAGTTTCTGATAGAGGATTTCGATGACGGCCTTGAGCTTGTATTCGTCTGCAGAGACGAGCTGGATGACGTCTTCGCCTTCGAGCTCTATGGTGGACTTGGAGTCCTTCAGGTCGAAGCGCGCCCGCACTTCTTTGGTGGCCTGGTCGATGCCATTGCGGACTTCCTGCATGTCCACCTTGCTGACTACGTCAAAAGAATTTTCTGCTGCCATTGTGACTCACTCCAATACTGGGACGGGCTCCGGGGGGAGCGGCGACAAGTCCCTTGTAATTATCGCAGGGTTAGCCTTACCACACCTAGAGAAGTATCAGGCAAGAGGCCGAGTGCGGGCAAAAAAACGGTGGAAGTTTGAGGTGGTGGCTTCGGCAAGGACCTGTGGCGAGATGCCGCGTTCGGCGGCGAGGCGGGCAGCAGTGTGGGCTACCCAGGCGGGCTCGTTGCGCTGGCCACGGTTGGGGATGGGGGCGAGGAAGGGCGCGTCGGTCTCGACCAGAAGGCGATCGAGCGGGGCGAAGATGGCGGCGTCGCGGAGGTTCTGCGCCCTGGGGTAGGTGAGATTTCCCGCGAATGACAGCATAAAACCGAGATCGAGTGAGCGGCGGGCGTGCTCGATCTCGCCGCTGAAGCAGTGCATGACGCCGCCGAGGCCGGTGGGACGCCAGTGAGTTTCGAGGAGGGCGAGAGTGTCTGCCCAGGCGTCGGCTGAGCCAAATTTTTCTTTGGCTTGCGGGGTGGCCAGCTCCGATGTGCGGATGTGGAGGAGGATGGGCAGGCGGGCGGCGGCGGCGACCTCCATCTGTGCGATGAACGCACGCTGCTGGGTGGCGACGTCAGGATTTTCGAGGTGGTAGTAGTCGAGGCCGATCTCGCCGATGGCGATGCAGAGGGGATCGTGCGCGAGGGTGGTGAGCAGGGCGAGACCGGCGGCGTCTGCGGTGTGGGCTTCCTGTGGGTGGATACCGGCGGAGGCATAGATGCGAGGCATGTCCGGCTGGCCGGAGAATTCGCGGGCGATGTCGAAGGCGCGATGCATCTCGTGGGGGCCGTCGCCCAGGCCGATGGCGAGGATGGTGTGGACGCCGGCGGCGTAGGCGCGGGCGAGCATGGCGGCGCGGTCTTCGTCGTAACGGTCGGAGTCGAGATGGGCGTGGGAATCGACTAGATGCATAAGGACAGGGGTTAGGGAATAGGGATTAGGGAGTAGAGAAGCAGATTCTTCGCGCAAGTGCGCGCTCAGAATGACAACCCAGGGAGTTAGCGGACGCGGGCGCCTAGTTCGACCGAGTCGAGGAAGCTGGCGATGGCGGGTTTGTCGCCTTCGCCGAGGGAGGCGGCGAGGAGCATGCCCTGCGATTCGAGGCCGCGCATCTTGCGGGGGGCGAGGTTGGCCACGATGATGATGCGTCGGCCGATGAGGGTCTCGGGGGCGTAGTGCTCGGCGATGCCGGCGAGGATCTGGCGCTGCTCGGTGCCGAGATCGACTTCGAGGCGGAGGAGCTTGTCAGACTTGGGGATGCGCTCGGCGACCTTGATTTCGGCGACGCGGAGCTCGACCTTGAGGAAGTCGTCGATGGTGATGATCTCCTGCTTCGGTTCGGCTTCGGCGGTCGCAGATGCGGCGGCATTGGCTACGTCGGCTTTTTGAGAGGCAGCGTTGAGCTCGACGGCAATGGGTGCGGGGGCAGCTTCTGCGGATTGCTGGGCTGCGGCGGCGTTGTTCTGTTCGATTTCGTTCATGCGGGTGATTAACTCCTTGTCGGCGCGGGGGAAGAT
>JARLFX010000150.1 GCA_031296355.1 Acidobacteriaceae bacterium | reverse complement strand
TATTTGGAGAGGCTTTTGTCCGGGCAGGAGACTCCCCGACGAAACCTCGTCAGGGGTCATCATCCGCCCATCCATTCGATCAAGGATGGAACAGCACTTTAGGCGAACCCCTTCGCCTGTGCATCTGCCTTAGCAAATGCACGGCCAGTATATCAGTTCATAGAACCAGGCCAACCGGGGAGCGGACATGCCAGCGAATTCACGCGGCATAATCAAAAATCGAGATCCGTGGCCGTCAACGCCCATGAGATCATTTGTTTTCAAGCGTGTGCCGGTGTGTCACCGGCAGAGGTCTGGAGAAGGGTTACGTGGGTGCTGACGCAATTACTACCCGTATCGCCCGCCGCTTTTGGGTGCTCTTGTTTGTGATCAGAGTCCATCTTTTCAATGGCCCCGAATGACAAATCCGGCCCAAGCTGTTTGCTACCTGAGCAAAAGCAACCATCTTTGGTGATCGCCACACTGACAGAATCTACAGTGTGCAGTTCCACGTTGGGGGAAGCCGTAGGCATGTATGGTGGTCAAAACGCAAAACAGGGGCCGAAGTGTAACCGGACTGAATGTTGGTGCAAACAACGTCCAGCGTTACTTTCCCCAGAACATATTGATCATTGAATTGCAATTGGACTATTTGCAGATTCAGTGTGAATTGGAGCCTGATTTTTGGCAAGATCAGCCGGAGATCCGCGATCCCAGGTTGTGTGCCTGGCTGGAATTCAAGTATCCCCACGGAAAACCGGATCGAACCCCTGTCTCTCTGGCAATGATTCCAGCAGGGAAGAACTCCTTTCGGGTGCAGCCAATCTCCTTGGGGGTGCATGCCAGAGTCACATATATTGCAGGGGTCGCAGCTTGAGCGCGAACCTGCTCGAAACTAGCCACTAACCCCAATCAAGGGAGGGAAGATCATGAGTACACAAGATGCAATACTCAGCGGAAACCAGTACGTGAGCGATATCGGGCAAGAACGAGAACAAACTTTGCAAGAGGAAGCAACTGGAAACCGCATCGATGAGATTGGGACCGGGGAATCCACGAGCCCTGTACATATTCCTCATCACAGGTCGTGTTGCTGTGTGTCTTGCTGGTCAAAAAATATCAATTCGTACCTTTAGCGAACGCTCGCAATGACGAGACTTTCCGGCGCGACCTGCACGGCTGCGGGTGTGACTTCAAGTAATCGGAACCGTGTCAGGGCAGCTTTGATTGACTTTGTGGAATTTCCGAAATGGGAGGTCTCTCGGAGTTGTGGCCGGAGAATTGATCATGCAGAACCACATTGAGCAGTGACTTGTGGACCCGGATGCGGCCGTTATATTCGATAAGGCCGAGCTTGCGAAAGCGATTCATGAAGAAGCTGACGCGGGACCGGGTGGTGCCGATCATCTCGGCCAGAGTTTCCTGTGAGATAGGAGGAATCAGGTGATCCGTTTTGTCCGGATGGCCAAATTCCGCCAATATGATGAGAAGCCTTGCCAAACGCCGCTCGCTGGAGTTGAATAGCTGATCGACAAGATCGGCCTGGGCTCGCATGCTGCGGGTAAGCAGAAATCTCAGGAACATGTCCGAGAGGGTGTGCTCCTCATGCATCACCAGGATCATTTCCTCCCTCGCTATTCTGAGCGCAGTACAGGCGGTGATCGCAGTTGCTGTGGCCAAATGGAACCCACCCACGCTTGCCAGCGTCCCCTCTCCAACGAACTCGCCTACGGATAGAAGCGCGATGGTAGCCTCCTTCCCGTCGTGAGAGACGACGGTGAGTTTTGCGCGGCCCGAACGAAGGTAGAAGACGGCGTCAGCTGGGCCTCCCTGCGCAAAGAAGGCCTGCCTGGGCTGCAAATGGACGAGTTTTCGTCCCACTCCCGCTTCTTCAAGAAAGGTGGCGAGATCAAAGGTCATG
>JARLFX010000149.1 GCA_031296355.1 Acidobacteriaceae bacterium | reverse complement strand
TACGGCAAGACCAAAGCCGGCGCGTACATGACCGAGGATCAGGCGAAGGCCAAAGGCGCCCACGCTAATGGGGGCAAACCCTGCGGTAAGTGATTCTCTGACAATTAGTTATTTATGAAGCGTTCGGGCTGAGTCGTTGGCGACTGAGCCCGGATGTTTCTGTGGGCGCGAGAGCCTTCAATGGTGAATAACTTTCAGCAAATACGGACGACATTCCGGTGACGGCCAAGCGCTGTGCCCACTGCACCCAACCTGTCGCATAGAGGCTTGCCGGCAAGATGGCGGCTTGTGCCTCGTTTTCAAGGAATATTTCGAAGGAGGGATTATGGGGAGTCGCAAACGAAGCTACGCCGCACCCCTTCTACGACCAAAACTCCCTCAAATCTGTTCTTCCGCACAGGAGGCGTGATCATGAATCTGCGCATTCGGGTGTGTTCCGTCGCTACAAATCTGGTTTTACTTCTTGTGTATCTCGCTGTCCCAGTTCTCCACGCCGACACAGTGGTGATGAAGAATGGTGACCGGCTCACAGGAACGGCTATCAAGCTCGAAGCCGGCAAGCTGACATTCAAGGCCTCATACGCGGATCCTATCGCTCTCGCCTGGGACCAGGTTGCCAGTCTCACCATGAGCCAAGCGCTGGTTTTGTCCACGCCGAAAGGGACGCTGAGCGTAATTTCTGTGGAACGTTCCGAGAGTGGCCTGATTGTAACTACGCCCTCCGGTCCGGCCACGATGGACCCCGCTGCTGTTACGGTGCTTCGTTCGCCTGCCGATCAAAAGGCCTATGAAGCCTCCTTGCATCCCAATTGGGGCCACGCGTGGGACGGCGCAGTGAATCTAAGTCTCGCTTTGGCCCGCGGGAATTCAGATACCGCCACCTTCGGCGCAGGATTCGCTGCGGCCAGGCAAACCCGCACCGACAAAACATCGCTCTACGCAAATACTCTTTACAGCACAAACGCGCATGCCGTTCCCACCACCAGCGCTAAGACCACCGCCGGCGGGCTCCGCTACGACCACAACATGAACCCAAGGCTTTTCGCCTTCGGTACCGGCGATTTCTCCACCAATGCACTCCAGAACCTGGATCTCCGCTCCATCCTTGGTGGAGGTTTTGGCTGGCACGCAATCAAATCGCCACAGCAGAACCTCGATATCATGGGCGGACTCGTCTGGACTCACGAGACCTACTCGCCTCGTCCCACCAATAGCCTTGCCGCCCTTGACCTGGGCGAGCAATATTCCCGCAAGCTGGGAACAAGAAGTCTGTTCACCGAGCAGGCTTTTCTCTATCCCGATCTCAGCCAAACGGGCCAGTTCCAACTGGCCGTCGACTCCACCTTCAGCACCAGGCTCGGAAAAATCTTTAACTGGCAGACCACCTTCAGCGATCGCTATACTTCCTTTCCCCCTGTCGGAACTCTGAGCAATGATGTAATTCTGACCACCGGGCTGGGTCTTACCCTTTCACGTCATTGATGGATCTCAGGATCTGTTGACAGCAGTATTTTTCAACAAAACCGTTCCAGGAATTCTGGTACGGAGACTGAACGAAACAAAAGGAGGAAACATGAAGAAATACCTGGCCGAGCTGGTTGGCACTTTTATTCTGGTGCTTTTTGGCTGCGGAACCGCCGTAGTTGCCGGTGACAAAGTCGGCATTCTGGGCATAGCCTTTGCCTTCGGATTCGCGCTGATTGCGGCGGCCTATGGCATTGGGCCCATCTCCGGCTGTCACATCAACCCGGCCGTGAGTCTGGGAGTATGGACCGCCGGGCGCATGACATTGAAAGACATGATCGGCTACTGGGTCGGGCAGTTCCTGGGAGGCATTCTCGCTGCCGTTGTACTCTGGGTGATCATCAGCGGAGTGGGGGGCGGCTATAACATTGGCGCAAGCGGGCTGGGTCAGGATGGCTGGGGGCCTGGCTATCAAGGCGGCTATAACGTGATCTCAGCAATCACGTTTGAGTTTGTGGCGACGTTGATTTTTGTTTTGGTGATCCTTGGCTCAACGCAGAAGGGCGCGCCCTCGGGCTTTGCAGGCTTGGCTATCGGCATCACCCTGGTGGTGATTCATATCTTCGGTATCCACATAACTGGTGTGAGCGTTAACCCTGCGCGCAGCCTGGGACCGGCTTTGCTGGTGGGGGGCCAAGCGCTGGAACAGGTGTGGCTCTTCCTTTTGATCCCAAGCATTGCCGGAATTGTTGCCGGCCTCTTCTTCCGGACAAAGGTTCTGGAAGCGGATTAGGCGGCAGACCTGCATGGAAAAGCAGTCGTGGATCTGCCATTCACGCGGACAGTTCTGCAGGTTGCAGATTCTTAATCGAGACATTGTGGAAGACCGAAAACAAACCACTGTACCTCAGGTAATCCATTGCAGTGCGGGCGGTGAACATAAATTGCGCTTGCCCGCATTCCAACTCGAGAATTCAAAGAAAAGGTGAGGAGCTGATTATGAGCGTGATTTCGGATCTATTGCAGCAGAAGGTAGGGCTGAGCCCAGATCAGGCCCAGCAAGCAGAACAGGTTGTTACTGAACACATCATGTCCAAAATCCCGTCGGAGTTTCAAGGTATTTTGGGCTCTGTGCTCGGTTCCGGAACGGCCACGGCAGAAGGTCAGCCGGCAGCGGCTGAATCCGGTGGGCTCAGCGGCCTGCTGGGCGCAGCAACCAGCTTGTTTGGGGGGAAGCAGGACTAAGACGCCGGAAAGGTCCAAATACCCTTTTGAGTATGAAGTTCGCCGGCGCCAGTTTTTAGATTTCGGCGTCGATACAACGCTTGTGATTGTCGAACAAGCAAAACCAGAAGTGAAAAAGCAAAAGGAGACAGGTATGAAAGCAACTCGTTTCACATCCGCACTGGTGGCTCTGACCGCCTTCGCCCTACTCGGAGTTCTGCCAGCCGCTACCGCACAAGCCAAGCACGATGCCAAACCCGCGGCTCAGGCGATGTCCACTACACTGGTGGATTTGAACACCGCAACCAAAGATCAACTCAAAGCTCTTCCCGGCGTCGGAGATGTTTATGCTCAGAAGATCATCGACGGGCGGCCTTATGCCAACAAAACGCAATTGAAAACCAAGAACATCGTACCCGCAGCCACTTACGCCAAGATCGTCAAACTCGTCATCGCCAACCAGCCAGCCAAGCCTGGCAAGTAACAGGGACGGCACTCGGCCTCAACCAGATCCGCAGAGTTTGGGCGGTCGGGCCGCGAAGAAGGGTACAGGCTCTGGCCCGTACCCTTTTCACGCTCACCGTAGAGGTTTTACGGGAAGTTGAAAGCACAAGAACTATTCTGAGTCGCTGGATGAAATGAACAGAACAATCATCGCTTGACCAACAGTTCGAAGTGAACGGAAGGGAGAAACTCAATGGCAGATTTTGACCAGTTAAAGGGGAAGTACGCCGACGTGATCTCGTCCCTCGAGAGCTTTGCGGACCTTGGGGCAACTGTGGATCAGGTAGATCTGGATGGGGAGAAGCTGCATATAAAGGGATCCGTACCGTCGAAGGTAGTTTTAGAACGGGTTTGGGACGCCATCAAAGCGGCGGACCCAACCTATTCAGACCTGCATCATGAGATTTCCACGTCGGGCGGGGACGAGCAAGCATACACGATCCAGTCCGGCGACAATCTCTCCAAGATTGCGAAGCGGTTCTACGGCGATGCCGGCAAGTACAGTGCGATCGCTCAGGCGAACGGAATTGACGATCCGGACAAGATCCAGGTAGGCCAGGAGCTGAACCTTCCTGTTCTTTCCTGACAAGTTCTCGTGGGAAGAAGGCTCACGGCTTGGTAGCCGAACTGTAGTTTCGCAGCGAGGCAATTAAAGCGGACTGAGAAGTGGATCGATTCAAAGGTAATTCACACGACAAACAACTCTGGGAACGGCCGCGCGGACAGTTCTCAGAGTTCACGCTTGCAGCAGGACTATGATGGGATGCGGGCAAGAAGGGCTTAAGACTATGGCACATCCAGGCATATCTCGCCTCGCGATTCTGGCGATCCTATTCTCAGTTGGTTCTCAACTGAGCGCTCAATTCCCGCAGATTCCGGGGCTGGGTAAGAAGGCGGACAATACTTCTGCCTTGGACAACACGCAGATAGCTTCCGGCTTGAAGGAGGCACTTTCGGTTGGCACCAAGAAGGCTGTCACGCAAGTTGCCAAACCTGGTGGTTACCTCGAAAACGAGGCCATCAAAATCCTGTTGCCTCCAAACCTTCGCTCAGCGGAAAAGGTTTTGCGAGCTGCAGGACAAGGCCCCAAAATTGACGACTTTATTGCCAGCATGAACCACGCGGCGGAAAGTGCAGCTCCCGAGGCGGCGAATATCTTCGCCGGTGCTGTCAAGGAGATGACAATCGACGATGCTCGCAAGCTACTGGGCGGCAGCAATACGGCGATAACCGACTACTTTAAATCGAAGACCTCGACACAGCTATCGACTGCCTTCCGCCCGCATGTCGAAGCTGCTATGAGCAAGAACGGTGTCACGCAGAAATACCAGGCGCTGGCAGGTCAAGCACCAAAACTCCCGTTCCTGAACAGTTCAAATATGGATATCAACACTTATGTAGTCAACAAGGCACTTGACGGTCTGTTTTACATGCTTGGGCAGCAGGAACAACAAATCCGAACAAATCCGGCCGCCAGATCAACGGCACTTCTGAAGCAGGTATTTGGGTCCCGGTAGAGCTGCTGTCGAAGTTGAAAACAGAATAGTTGAGTGCCAATGTACTTAGAGCGATCAAAAGGAGTACTTCAAAATGAAACGAGTCAGTGTCGTCATCGCAACGATTCTGTTTTTGATCTGCGGCACCACAGCCATTGCCAATGCTCAGCACGATCAGCAGGGAAATGACCAGAACAGATCGAAACCGGC
>JARLFX010000148.1 GCA_031296355.1 Acidobacteriaceae bacterium | reverse complement strand
GCTGCGACCCGTTGTGCGGCCTTCTCGATATCCTCGGCGTGTTCGAAGGCCAGCAATGTACGCGCATGACCAAAACTCAGTTCACCCGACTCGACCCGTGCCTGTACTGTGCTCGGCAAACGCAGCAGCCGAAGAAAATTAGCAACCGTGGCGCGATCCTTGCCGGTTCGAATGGCCATCTGCTCCTGGGTCATGTGAAACTCACGCGCGAGCCGCTCAAACGCCCGAGCCTGTTCCATCGGATTCAGATCGGCTCTTTGCAGGTTTTCGACGATGGTGATTTCCATCGCCTGCTCGTCGGAAACCTGGCGCAGAATTGCCGGGATGGTGGCCTTGCCTGCCTGCTGCGAAGCGCGCCAGCGCCGCTCGCCTGCAATCAGTTGAAAGCGGCCGCTCGCCAGTGGACGAACCAGGATGGGTTGAACAACTCCATTCGCCGTTATGGACGCCGCCAGCTCCGCCAACTGCTCCTCGTTCATCTTTGAGCGCGTCTGGAACGGGTTCGGATCTATCTGCTCTACGGGAATCTCGCGCGGCCTGCCACCCTCCGGCTCGGCAGGTGAGGTTGCGGGCGCATGGACCCGCGGAAGCAGTGAGTCGAGGCCCTTGCCCAGGGCGCGGCGTTTTGTGTCAGTTGCGGCAATATTCATCTTCTAATTCCTTTATTACGGCTTTGAGTGCCAATGCTGTTCGAATTCTTGTTGGGTGGACGAGCGCAATTTGTCGCGGCCTGTTGCCTCAGGAATAAGGCCAAAAAGTGACTTTCACCTCAGGCTTTGGAACCGCTTGAGCCTTACGCTGGGCGCTTCTCGGACTCTCCATGTGATTGCGCGCCAAATACTCTCCAGCCAACTCAAAATAGGCCTCGGTCCCACGCGAACGGGGATCATAAAGAGCAACAGGCTTGCCGTGGCTGGGCGCTTCTGCCAAACGAATATTGCGTGGAATTACGGTCTGGAAAAGCCTCTCCCGGAAGTACTCGCGAAGAGTCTCTGTCACCTGTTGCGCGAGGTTAGTCCGGTCATCGTACATGGTCAACAGCACGCCCTCAATGTTCAGTTCCGGATTGAAAGAGGCGCGCACCCGCTCAAGAGTAGAGATCAACTCCGAGATCCCCTCTAACGCAAAGTACTCGGCCTGCATCGGCACAATGAGCGTCTCGGCGGCCGACAAAACATTAAGAGTAAGCAGATCCAGTGCGGGGGGGCAATCAAGAATAATCAGATCAAATTGGCTCTTAAGGGGTTCAAGAGCTCGTCGCAAGTGGAGGGCGCGATCTTCCGCGCCAGACAACTCCAGATTAGCCCCTGTCAGATTCTTCGATCCCGGCAACAGCCAGAGCGTTTCAATCTCGGTGGGAAGAATAATCTGCTCCGCTGGAGAGTCGCCCATCAATACCTCATACACCGAGCGGCGGTTGTCGTCCCGCTGGAAACCAATGCCAGAAGTAGCGTTTGCCTGTGGGTCGCAGTCCGCCAGCAGAATGCGTAGTCCCTCCAGCGCCAGGCATGCAGATAGATTGATTGCAGTAGTGGTTTTGCCAACTCCGCCTTTTTGGTTGACGATACCGAGAATCTTGCCCATGGCTTTCAAGAGTAAAAGGGTGGAGCGATTTACGGATAGGCGATTGACATGTGGAG
>JARLFX010000147.1 GCA_031296355.1 Acidobacteriaceae bacterium | reverse complement strand
GGGCTGAAGCCCAATGTCACTTACTTTGCAATTGTGTTCCATCCGCTTGCCTGCCTGGATAGTATTTTCCGGAGCCCCATACGGCTCGCGGGTAGGTGCGGGTTTTACTTCGTTTGGGTAGTTTTGCCCGGCCTATGTAGACCAGCAGGCGATCGTAGGCCTGTTGGCGCTGGTCGGCATGGGGAGAACACAGTTTGCCGGTCATCGCGTTCAGCAATCCGTGCGCACGGGTGAAGCTCAGTTGGCGCGGGTGCAGGCCGACGCGCTGGGCGGCTTCGGCCATGAGCGCGCGCACCATCCCATAAGCCACCACGGCGATCAGAAACTCTTTCTCCACCACTGCTTTGGTTTTACCCTGCATGTGTTTCAACCGCAGTGTGCCTTTCAGCGTCCGCAGGTCCAGTTCCAGGTTCCAGCGTTGCCGGTACCAAGCCACGATCTTTTCTGCAGGTGTGTCTTCGCTCAACGTCGTAAACAGATACCAACTGTCGCGAAATCCCTTTTGCGTGACCACGATCAGGCGGCCCTCGATGGCTGCATCGGCGGGCAATTCAGGATATTTCTTTCGCTCGAAACTGCTTGGCCGCCAGCAGACACGGCACTCTCCGTTGGGCAGCAACCGTTTTGATCCCAGCGCCTGGGCGCGCGCTTGGGTGAGCCGGAAAAGCACTTCCCGCTTACTGCCGACAACCGCATAGGCAAAGGAGAAAATCCCGAAGTTGCCGTCGCCGACGATCACGCTCCGGGCTGCCGTGCGCTCCACTGCGCGCCGCGCCAGCGCTGGTTCGCTCACCGCTTCGGGTCCATACATCGGACCCCACTCCGGCCGCAAGGCTATGCCCGTTTGAACGTCGTGCAGGGCCACCCACTTCACCACGCCCCAATGACCCAATCCGCGCTGGTTGCGCCCTGCCGGAAATGCATCAAGCAAGCCCACGCTATGCTCCACGCTCAGACTGCTGCCATCCAAAAGCATCATCGGACGGCCCAGTTCCGCTACCGGTGCGATGCGCTTGTTCAACTCCGCCAGCACCTCATCGCAGACTGCGGCGGTGGGCTCCGTAGACAGCCGACCGCAGGCGCGCGCATAAGCGCCGGTGTTTTCCGAGATCCGGCCTTCCCGCACCCGCTTGCTCGCCGGCAGCAGCCGCTCAACATGTCCCTGAGCAATCGCATCCACGGCGCGCTGCTGGGTGCCTCGCTCGTTGAGCCGCTGCAACAACATCATCCATACCACCACGCGAAGAGAATAAATCTGTGCCTTGCTGCGCCTCTCAAGGACTTTCCACCGCGCAAGGGGCAAAACCGATTCGAACAAACGCAGCAACGACCGATCATCAACCTCTGTCTCCATGCCCGCTCATGCGCGGAAAACTCCAGAGCAACTCCAGATTGAACCCGATCGCTTCCTTCCGCAATCCAAATCACCATGCTCCAAGTTGTAAAGTAAGTGACATTGGGCTTTAGCCCTCGTTTATTTTCTGGCATTTACGGCACGACTGAAGTCGTGCCCTTTCAAAACAACG
>JARLFX010000146.1 GCA_031296355.1 Acidobacteriaceae bacterium | reverse complement strand
GCTGCAACACCCCCTTCTCAAGCATCGGCGGCGGGTTACACAACTATGGTGTTTGACGACGAGTTCAACACATTGAACATCTCGCCTAGTCGTAAAAGTTCTAGCACATACAATTGGTATCCCGGACTCCTGTATGAATCAACACCACCACCCACTTCCGAGATTACTGCTACATCAGGCGTACTGGACCTTGACTGGAACAAAGCCACAGGTGTGAGCAACGGGTTATATGACACAAGTATTGAAGGAGAGTCCAGTAACGGAGCCGCCGGAAAGACATTCCGGTATGGATATTTTGAGGCAAGGATGAAATGGGACAATGTAACCGGTGCATGGCCTGCGTTTTGGATGGAACCCGTTCAAGGGATTTTCAAGGCAACCAATACCGCCGAAATAGATATCTTCGAGGGCCAGGGCGGGACTAATACATATTACGGCACACTTCATACCTGGAACGGTAGTACACAGACCTGGTACAGCAGCCCCAATAATTTCACCATTCCGGCCAACAATGACTTCAACGCCTGGCATATTTACGGGATTCTGTGGGTTCCAGGATCTGGCAGTACACCGGGGAGAATTACCTGGTATTTCGACAATCAGGAAGTTGGCTCAGCTACCACCACCAGCTCGAACAATAGTTTGTTTGATCAGCAAGACTTTTTCTTAATTTTAGGCAGTCAAGAGGGTCCAAATTGGACTGCTGGCAACCTGACCGGTGTAACTGCTAGCGACATCAACCTCTATGTGGACTGGGTTCACGTCTGGCAGAGCGTGGTGAGTATGCCAACGGTGAACGTAATGCCATCTTTTTCAAGCATCGCCGCGAATCAGGCGTTAACGGTGAATGTTGATGTTAGTGGAGTAGTCGGCGGCACAGCCCCTACAGGCTCGGTGACTCTGACCAGCGGCAGTTATTCCTCCGCGATATCAATGCTAAGTGGGGGCAGTGTGACGATCTACATACCCGCCGGATCGTTGCCGATTGGGGCCGATACACTGACGGTCAGTTACTCGGGCGATGGCAACTACAGCTCTACTACTGGCGTCTCTTTAGTTACAGTTACGACTGCGTTGAATCCCTCGTTCACAGTCAGCGGTACAGCGGTCACCATCGTCCCTGGAAATACAACCGGAAACACCTCAACAATCACCGTGATGCCCAGCGGGGGCTTTACCGGTAGCGTAATACTAACTGCCATCATCACTTCCAGCCCTAACGGCGCCGGAGACCTTCCCACTTTGAGTTTTGGCTCGACGAACCCGGTGCTCATTACTGGTGCCAACTCAGGATCTGCCACCTTGATTATCACCACAACCGCGAGCAGTAGCTTGTTGGTCTATCCCAAGCGCCACGGAGCTTCGTGGTATACCGTGGGAAGCGCGGCCTTGGCCTGCGCTTTGCTCTTCGGTGTCCCGTCACGACGGCGCAGTTGGCAGCCATTACTTGGAATGCTGGTGCTTCTTGTTACCTTCGCAGGCGGTATCCTCGCATGTGGCGGTGGAGGCGGTGGCAGTAGATCGTCCAGTCCCGGTACTAGCCCGGGAACCTATACCATTACTGTAACTGGCTCTTCGGGTTCGACCACAGCAACGGGCACGGTCACCGTTACCGTGCAATAGTCTGTGTTCGGACCGCACGTCCGCAACCATCCATGAGTGCGATGCTAGCCTCGTCTTATATGTGTAGTGCACCCTGCTAGAACTGGACACAATAAGAGATTTTAAGACGCTCCAGCGTTCTGGAAGTTACCGCTTGGACAAAAGCTTTTATTCATCTATTCCCAGCGGCAACTTGTGTTGCTCGGCGAAGAAATGGATGAGTGCGCGGAGTGTCTCGCTCTTATTACCCTCAGCAAAAATCTCCCATGAGAGGCGCTTCAGCGCGTCGTCGGCTTCTTGCGGTAGGCTTAACAGTTGTCCCGTGTCGATCCTTCGTGGCGCCAGCTTTGGCCAGCGGTCGCGATAGAACGCCGCGAACTCGGGCTGTAGTTTGTTGTTGCTTTGGATGGTGGCAAGCAGATGGGCGGCAGTTGGGCTGCGTTTTAACTGAAGTTTCTGGCCTATTGCAATCAGAAGCCGTAGAGACCCCTTTGAGTCCAGAGTGGCTCGCAAAAGAACTCGATTCGAAGGTTTCTTGACTTTCGACTTGTTTGGACGGGGTGTGCTCTTAGCAACGCTCACAGCTTTCCTCAGAGGAGAATGGCGACGATTTACTTGTTATATATCTGTCTGGTCTCACACGGGATTGATGATCCATGCAGTTGGGAATGTTGCGTTTTGCTGTAGTTCGATATCACTAATATTCGCAGACCGTTTTAATGTCTGTCAAGCTGGAATAGATGTCTACGACATCACGTAAGTTGCTTGCATGAGGGCAGAACCTAAGATGGGAGAACTGTCGGGGCTCCAATAAATTTTCACATCCCAAAGCATCCCAGAAACTTCATCCAAGTTCGGTAACAGGTATAGCCCGGAATCCATTGGAGAACGGAAAGCTGTTCGGTGTACGCGAGACGGCCGCACCGCCGGTCACCCGTGATTTACCTAACATGTTACGCACGAAGTCCAGGTTCACACGGTGGGAATTCCTGGAGACAAGCGGGTCAAATTCCGAGTGCACAGCTGCCCTCAAGGCTAGTCAGGAGATGCCTGAAAAAGGCCGTGGAAAAAATGGAAAATAAAGAACGTTTCCCACTTTCCCACGGCACGGTTGCGGCGGTCTCCCCCCATGAATCTCCATATACGAAATTTGCTGCACTTGGAATTTGAATGTGTCTAAATCAGCTTGAAGTGGTAGTCCATGATGGAGCGCAATAGTTCTGACCGCGTCATTGACCATCGACGAGTAGAAACTTTAGATCGGTACGTCGAACTGGCCGAGTTCCGGCCAGCCCTATGCGTCGCGCCCTTTACTGGCGCGTGGATTGAAACAATACTCCAGCCATCCTCACGCCATCTGCTTGTCGTGAAAACTGGATCGTTTTCTTCCGTAACCACTACCTCTCTCCACAGCATAGATAAGGTGGTGGTAGTTGCTGAGATTTGGAGGCAGGCGAACCTGCCTTTATGAGCCATGGCGGTATCAAATTGTAGCTATCTACCATGGAACTTTGTAGTGGGGGTATGTTGGGGGGGTATTTAGTGGACCATATTCCGTAAGATATTCATGATTCAAGTCTTATATTGCGATATGAGTCCCTCGCTGCCACCAAAACCTCTTCTTTCACGCTGCCTCAGTCAGGCGGCGCGTGAACTCCAGAAAAACCAGTGCCGCAGGCGAATAACCGCCGGGGTCGGCCTGCGTGAATTCGCCGGTGAGCGGGTCCATCTGCTGGCGGAAGTCGTGGTCGCGGATGATGGCGGCGCACCATTGCTGCATCAGGCGGCGCATCTCCACATGCTTTCCGTAGAACGGCATCCAGCGCGGAGTGCGTAGGGCGGTGAGCGCCTGTGACGCTCCGCCCCAGCTGTTGCGGGGAATGGGGCGGACGAAGGCGGGGTCATCCTGCGCGATGGAGGTGAAGGGATATGGCGCCCAGAAGGCACTGGGGTTGTGCAGCTGGCGCTGCCACACTGCGGCGAAGATGGCGCGGTCGGCGTCGTCGTGCAGGTTGAGCACGTGTTCGCCGAGCACGCGGCTGATGACATCAGAGCGCACACGCACGAATTTATTTTGTGCATCGAGATCGTAGAAGGCAGCGTCGTCCGGTGAGTAGAGCTTTTGGATGATGAGGCGGCGGATGTGCTCTGCGTCGTTGCGCCAGCGGTCGGCTTCGCTGCGCTTGCCCAGGGCGGTGGCCATCTGGGCCAGTGCGAGGCGCGCACCGTATACGGTGGCGGAGAGATCGGGACAGAGGCGCGGCATGGATGCAATGGGCGGGCACTTGCGCGCATCGGCATCGGGGCAACGATTGGGGATGCCGGCCCAGCGCGGACTGTTGTCGTGGCCGGTGTCGTAGGTGCAGAAGCCTTCGACCAGGCCGGTCTTGCGGGTGTCGCGATAGGCGCGGAGCCATGCATCCCAGCGGCTGCAGGCGCGATATGCCAGGGAGAGGAACTCTTCGTCGCGGGCGAGCTGGGAGAGTTCCCATGCAGTGGCGGCGATGGGAACCACCATCTGGATCTGGCCGTAGCCGGTGTCGCTCATCTTGACGGCGGCGGGCAGTTGGCCGTCTTCGCGTTGCGCGGAGAAGAAGACCATGTGATTGTTGCGCGCGATGCGAAGCGGCGAGGCGGGTTCGCCCGGATGCTGGGTGAAGCGGCGCAGCGTGGCGTAGACCAGGCCTTCGTGCGGTCCGCACTCCTGCCAGACGCCGGGATAGACGCTGCCCTCAATCAGGACGGGTTCGGCGTAGTGAGGCAGGGTGCGCAGGTTGCCGGAGAGCGTGGCCAGGGCGGCGTTCCAGGTGCGGAGCCAGGCGGGATCGGCGGAAGGAAGGCTGGGGCGGGGTGTGGTGGCGGCAAGGAGGCGTGCGGCAGGTGTTGCCAGCGCGGCGACAGTGGCGCTGTGAGCGAGAAATTGGCGGCGATTCAAGGGCATCGTATCTCCTGCTCTGGGCGCAGACAAAATCCTACGCTTGCTGAATCAAAAGGGCATCCGGCATGGTGTGCGGTATGGGACAGACAGCGATACGTTGGGGGGGCATCATCATGAGGATGCCATCCCGACTTCCACTCAAACCATTTATTGTGCGCCCGGGACATTCGACAGAATCCATTTGTACGGAGTGCTACCTCAGAGTAAAGATTTCTGAGGAATTTTCTACGCTGGAAGAGGCGCAGGAGCACCATATCTGCCGGGGTGTAGACCTGAAGGCGATGCGCGACCAGCACTAGGACGGAGCACGGCGGAGTGGCCGAGAGTTGACCACGGAGCGCGTAGCCGATAGACTTGAAAAGTTGCGTAGATAGTTGCATCCCCTGCACATCTATGCACACCCGGAGCACAATCCGGGGACGTAGCTCAGTTGGTTAGAGCGCTGCCCTGTCACGGCAGAGGTCGCGGGTTCGAGCCCCGTCGTCCCCGCCATAAACCCAAGGATTACAGAGGTTTATGGCACTGATCGCTGCATTCATGCAGCATCCGAGGGTGCTGAGTTGAATCCCCTT
Source organism: Acidobacteriaceae bacterium (assembly GCA_031296355.1). Next base: position 139 of record JARLFX010000146.1, on the reverse strand, counting down.
CAAAAAGATCCAGGGCAGCTAAAGTTCTGGGCAATGCGATTTTCCTCACGCACAGCCTGCTGGTAAATCGCCATTGTTAACCGCGATTGTTGCCGAGAGGCGCGGCCAGAGCCTGGCGCAGGTACGGAATCAGGCTGTC
>JARLFX010000145.1 GCA_031296355.1 Acidobacteriaceae bacterium | reverse complement strand
GTGAACTTCGGCTGGGTTTCACAGAATGTTCCGCCTTATGGCGTGAACTGGGAGCGCTCCACCTACGGCTTCCAATTCACCAGGTTGTTTCCCGGCGGCGGCACCTATCCCACCGGCATTCCTTATGTGACCATTCAGAATTTTGCTTCATTTCAGGGACCGGATTTTGCCCTGCATTCGCCAACAACCGACATTCAACTTGCTGATACCGTATCGATCGTCAAGGGCAACCACTTGATCAAATTCGGTGGAGTTTTCATTCGTAACCGCGTAGATCAGAATGGACGGCCTCACTACGACGGGCAAATCAACTTCAGCACCAGCAGCAGCACACTGACCACTGGCAACGCACTCGCAGATGCTCTGTTGGGAAATTTCGCTCAATATTCTGAAGCTAGTGCCGATCCAACTGGGCATTTCCGCTTCAACCAGCCGGAAGCTTTTGTCCAGGATACATGGAAGATTGCACACAAACTTAGCCTTGAGTTCGGCGTGCGCTGGCAGCTCATTCGGCCGCTTTACACGCAGGGAAACAACATGACGAACTTCGACCCGTCTATCTATAGCGCCACCTCTGCTGTCACTGTGCTGACCAGTGGAAAGATCGTTCCGGGATCGGGCAATCCGTACAATGGACTCGTCCGCGCCTCCAAGGGTGTTCCCAGCGATCAGACGGCTCGTGTTCCCAACATCAATACGGCAGCCCTCCAGTACATTCCTCTGGGCGCGCCCCGTGGCTTCTACACCATGAATGGTGCCATCGGTCCGCGTGTCGGGTTTGCGTACTCTTACGACGATAAGACCTCGGTCAGAGGTGGATTCGGCGTATTCTACTATCGCCCAGAAGGCAACATCACCTTCAGCCAGGTCAACGTGCAGCCCTGGTTGCAGAACGTCGAGTTCGACAATGCAAATCTATCCAACATCTCTGGAGGCTCACCCAATAACACGGCACTTCAGGGAAGTATCACAGCGATCGATCCAAAGATGAAGAACGCCTACGTGGACAATTTCAGCCTCGGGGTGCAGCGCGAATTGCCATGGAGCATGCTTCTTGAAACAACTTACGTTGGCAACCTGGCTCATCACCTGCTGCGCCAGCCAAACATCAACGCCCCAACTCCAGCGCAGGTAGCCAGCAATACCAGCTACAGCGCCAACTATTTCAATCCCTACCTGGGCTTCACGAGCATCTCTCAGAACCGCGCAGATTCCAACTCCAACTACAACGCGTTGCAGGTCTACCTCACCAAGCGGCAGGGCCAAATCACTTTCACCAGTGGGTACACGTTAGGAAAAACCCTGGGTGATTCATCGAGCAATAACACAGGCCTGGAATGGTGGCAGAACCGCTCCTACAATTACGGCGCCCTGAGCATTGACAGGAGGCACGCCTGGATCAGTACTGCGACTTGGACGTTGCCCACCTTCGCAGGGAAAAGCCTTCTCCTGCGCGAGGGAATCGGCGGCTGGGGTCTGACTGGGGTCTACCGTTACCAGAGTGGACCGTATTACTCCATCACCGGCAGCGCCGCAACACTGGGAACGCGCCGCGCTGATCAGGTTGCTGGCACATCCATCTACGCAAAGGGTGACCGTTTCACGATATCAAATCACCAGGCTCAGTGGATCAATCCAGCCGCCTTTACTGCCGCTCCTGCCAATGCCTTTGGAAGTGCTGGAGTCGCTAACGTCGAGCTTCCATCATTGCAGCAAGTAGATTTGACCGCCTCCAAAGGTTTTGTCATTACTGAGCGGATCAACTTCAAATTCCAGGCAGACGCATTCAATGCTTTTAACCACTGCAATTACAGCTCAGTTGGCACCACGGCAACCAGTGGTTCTTCGTTCGGCAGACTGAACGGCGCGTATCCCAACAGGCAGTTGCAGTTGGGAGCTAAAGTAACGTTCTAATCAAACGGGAGTTCCACCGGCTTGGAGGCTGTCACTAAACTCTAAGCGATCCACAACAAATGATGAGAAAATGCCCTTGAGAGATCAAGGGCATTTTCATTGGCTTACATTTGCGGAGAAGCGCGGGGTCAGCAGACACTTTTCCCGATTTCATTGGACGAACTGATTTCGGCCGATCATATTTGCCAGGGGATAGATGCTTCTGTAGGCCGTCTGGACATGGCGGCTTTGGACTTCGAGAGGGCCGAACCAGCAGCGACCGGCCGTCCCGGGTATAATCCGCGCTATTTGCTGAAGCTCTTTTTATAAGGCTATGTGCATCAATTGCGTCCGTCGCGGCGTCTAGAGGCCGAGTACCGCCGCAACATTGACTTAATGTGGTTGCTGCGCCGTCTAACTCCAGATGGCAGCTCGGAATCAGCCTGGCTACACGGGTCCACAACTTGAGAACTATGATGAGTGTGATGGTATCCGCGCAGATACTCTCTGAAGTTAACAGTAGTGATCAGATCCTTGGCTCACGCAGGTGCACTATTAAACGATGCACTCCAGTCGAGAAACTACGTCAGGCGCCCCGCTGTAGCAACCCGTCCAAATAGAATCTGAATTCTGATTGGGATGAATTCGATAAGCTTCAACGGCTTCCTGTAATATGGCGCCTTTGAGCCAGGTTGTTTTCAATAGGACCCCAGAATACGGCAGCTTGGTAGCGTGCAATATCTTCTTAAAATTTGACAGATGGCGTTACGAATGGAGAAAGTCCGCTGCAGCCTGTGTGGCCTCCGTGTTGGTTCCTTCAATAAGTAGAACGTTGCATTGTGGTCTGGATTGGGCAAGTAAGCTAACACTCAGTAGTCAATGGAGCCCGCCCATGTGTGGGTCTTCTGCGCGCATGTCGCGGGGAATCTCCATGATCGTGGCCTCATGCTGGCACGCTCATCACAAATTGCCATATCTTGCCAGCACCTGCCCCATCGGTGTCAGCGCAGGCTCCCGCACATTCCGCTTGCTTGGTTTTCGTCGGGCGGCCCTGCCTACCAGACATGCACGGCAACAATTGAGGGTGCTCCAGTCTTTCCCTCGATCACGCTGAGCTTCAGCACTGCTTCGATATTCTTGTTTGTGAAGTCCTTGCCGGCCTTTTGTCTCAGCAGTTCCAAATATTGCGGATTGGTTGCAACCTGAGCCGCCGCTTCAGTGCCATTTCGCCCCAGCCCGGCTAGAATGAGCACCCAATTGTTGGTCGATGAGTCCCAAAACCGCGCTACCAGGGCATAGTCGTCTGCGTTCGAGTAAGGTACAGATGAGTCGCGCTTCCAGACAAGACCAGGCCGCTCACGATCGACAATCGCGTGATTCGGCTCGCCAAATTCAGGAGCAAAATAAAAGCGAAGAGGTTCCGACAGGCGCAGTGTCCAATGGTTGTTGTAGGCATTAACCAGAATAACCGGATGCTCCTGTAATTCCGTCAGTGGGGTTGTTGCCGCAAAGGCAAACCGCGGGGTTGCTCCTTCGCGCTCGATCAGGATGCTCAGCATGGTAACCGAAGACACTGTGGTGATTGAAAAATACGGATAGTCGATGTCTTTCCCTGCAGTGATTACACCTAATAAGGCACTCGAGGTATTCGGCGCAAGAACATTGCCTCCGGCACAAATCAAAACCTCGCCTCTTCCATGCAAAATCGGCTCCCAGAATTCGGCAAGTGCGGGCGAATTCCAATTTGGGGTGGTCGATTGCATCTGAGAATGAACTTGCCGCCACAACGTAAAGCAGCCTGCAGAGAGCGCAAGGATAATCACCGCCGCCACGATTGATGCTGACACCGCCCAGCGCCGCTGCTGCCAGACAGCCAGTCCAAGCAAAGTGTCTGGTTCGGCGATGTGTTCGACCGCTCCCGGTTCAGCGGCGTCTGCCGTCTCCGCCCGGCGACGCAGGAAAACAGGCAGATAGCTACCCCGCGGAATTTCCATGATCACTGGCTCGTGGAGCCCTTCACCGTTAAAGTGGGCCTCAAGCCGCTTGCGCAGATCGCTTACATTGCTGCGGACAATATTGTCTAAACTCGTGTCATACCCGTCCGGCCGCCCGTAAATTCTTGCCCCGAGTTCCTGTTCGCGCACCTGGTCGCGCCCGTCTTTTAGCGAACATTGTCCTACATAGAGAAGGAGTTCTCTCAGTCGCGCTGCGCGACGTAACTGCGCGCTCCCTGCCACGCGCTCGAGCAGAGCCCAGCATATCTCTGGATCGATCGGCTCCTCTTTCGGTTGCATTGGCGCTGTCATCTCTGGCTTCCTTGCCCAAGGTTCCACAAACTATACGTTCATCCGCCGTCTGTGTGTGAAATTCTGGCTCATTCCCAGTTTTCAGAGCGAACTTATACCATGAAGAAGATTTTCAACTTCCAAGAAGACTTACCTTACATGGTGCGTGCACCATTCTAATCAGTAGGGCTGGCCAACGTCTCCCCAGTCTCAAATTACCACTTCAAGAAAGCGGATCCTTACAGTTACGCAAAAATCATGAACGCCTGTAAATGATTGAATATACGCTTGATGTACGAGTCGACTCCCCCATTTCCTAGTTGCAGAGTGCGGTCAAATGGGCCATCTACGGGACGTGCTGTGGGTGCTACCTTGCGCAGAGCCTTCACCGTGGGGCCACTGTGGGCTCCACGGTGGCTCCACCGAGATTTGACTTGCTGACGTTGTTTCCTGCGCAGATGATGAGTGCGGCCTGAAGGTGGGCCACTTCATGGGTTCAACTCAGCTCAATTATGTTCGGGCCTATCTGCATGGTTGCCAGGTACAACTCTATGCGATTGTCCTGAACCGCAAGAATGGCTCTGCCCCACCCTGGGACCTCGGAAACATTTTCTGGCGGACAGTGACCCAATCGCGCTATCGGTGGCCGCCAGATGCATCGGATCGTTATGGCGGTTCATCTTCGCCCAATCAGGTCAATGGTGGATTTGTGCCGATTGCCTGTTGTGGAAAATCGCAGTCTTGGTCAGTAACGGGTCGCTATGTTGGCGCGGCGCCTTCAATCAATCAACCATATCCAACAACCTCAATTTCGGAGGCAGTATGAAAGTAAGTAATAGGACAAGGATAAGTCTGCGCATCTTCGCGCTGCTCGTCCTCATTGTTGGCGGCTGTTTGGCCACCAACGCACAGAGGATTACAGGCTCCATCAGCGGCACTGTCAAGGACGAGCAGGGCGCGATGGTCACCACGGCGGCCATCAAGGCCACCAACGTCGATACTGGATTTACTCGGTCCACCGCGGCAAACGCGGATGGCACCTATCTTATTCAGTACCTTCCCGTCGGTCACTACACGGTTGAAGTCACCGCTGTGGGTTTTAAGAAGTTTGTCCAGCAGAACCTCATTGTCGCCGTCGATCAGACCATTGCCCTCAACGCGACCCTCTCCGTTGGCGGCCAAACCCAGACCGTAACCGTCACTGAGGCGCCTCCGCTGGTCGAAACTTCCACCGCGGAACTCGGCCGGACGGTTTCGCCCACTGAAATCATCAGCCTGCCTCTGGTCAACCGCAACGCCTATGCCGAGCTCTCGCTCACGCCGGGCGTCATGTCCAACAGTTCCAGCGCCCAGAGCAATGCGAACGGCACTCCGAACTTCCAGATCGGCGTTCCTTCCACGCAGGTGCAGGTGAATGGCGGCATCGACGCTGGCGTGCCCACCGTCAGCTACTACCTTGACGGCGGCATCAATATGACCGGCCTCCGCAACTACGGCAACCCGCTGCCCAACCCCGATGCCCTCCAGGAGTTCCGCATCGAGACCAACAACTTCGCCGCCCAGTACGGTCGTATGTCAGGCGCCGTTGTTACGGCAGTCACCAAGTCCGGAACCAACCAGTTCCATGGTTCGCTCTTCGAGTTCAACCGCAACACGGCCCTCAACGCCATTCCCTGGGGACAGACAACCGCACAGCACTATCGCCGTAACATGTTCGGCGGCGCCTTCGGTGGTCCCGTCAAGAAGGACAAGGCCTTCTTCTTCTTCAGCTATGGTGGCTTGCGGCAGGTTGTTGGCACAACCCTCAGCGGCGGCATCCTGCCCGGCAAGAATATGCTCCTGGGCGACTTTACCCAACTCGTTGACAGCAAGGGCAATCTGATTCCGGTGTATCAGCCCGGAACGAAGACCCAGTATGTGGGAACAAACGCTTCACCTAACTGCTCGACGCCGAAAGCAAATTGCGTTCCGACCGCTGCTCTCGATGTGGCAGCTCAGGCCCTGGCGACCAAATATGTAGCGCCTCTCCTGACCTCGTCCATGAGCCCTTCTACGACGAACTCGTATGCCGGTTACTACATCGGACCAACCAACCAGGATGAGTACCTCGGCAAATACGACGGGACGATTTCGGACAAGGACCACGTTTCGGCCAGCTTCTTCTATCTGAACACCACCCAGAATGCGTTCGGCAACGGCTCCATTCCGTGGTTTACCAACCAGTCCTATTCCAAGCAGTACGACACAAACCTCAGCGACATTCACACGATGAACGCAACCACGGCAAACCAGTTATGGTTGACCTTCACCCGCGTGGCCGGCGGCCGCATCAACATCCCTTCCGCAGGCCTCGACGACCTCGGCTCCGACTTTAGAACGCAGGGGCCAAAGACTCTGCCGTCGCTCAACATCTCCGGTTACTTCAGCACCAGCAACGCTCTGGCGGGACCGGTCAGCGATACTGACTTCTACTCGATCCGCGACCTGGTTTCGATGTCGAAGGGCAGGCACCAGATCGATTTCGGCGGCGAGTTCTCGCTGGAGAAGGATATGTTCCAGGGCAACCTTTATAACTTCGGCGTCTTCACCTACAATCCCACCGGATTCCCTGGAACCACCGGCAATGCCATGTCCGACTTCATTCTCGGCCAGGTCAACTCCATGGAGCAGGACACCCCGTACAAGGGCTTCCTGAGCAACTGGTACTGGGCCACCTTCCTGCAGGACAACTACAAGATCCGTCCCAACCTGACCGTGAACATGGGACTCCGCTGGGACGTCCAGACCTCGCCCGTTGAGTCGCAGAATCTGACCGCCACCTTTGTGGCCAACGTGCAGTCCACCAAGGTGCCGGGAGCGCCCAAAGGCGTCCTCTTCCCGGGTGACCCAGGTGTTCCGCGTGGAATCGCTGCCAACCGTTACCACCACGTCTCGCCGCGTCTCGGCATCGCTTGGGATCCTTTCGGCGATGGCAAGACTGCTGTCCGCGCCGGTGCCGGTGTCTTCTACGGCTCGGTGAGCGGCAACCAGTGGAACCAGCCCGCAAACGCGAACCC
>JARLFX010000144.1 GCA_031296355.1 Acidobacteriaceae bacterium | reverse complement strand
TAGGGAACCTCTGAACAAGTCTGATCTCCACAGCAATCTTGCATAAACTTGTAATTGAGTGGAGATCGCGATGCGCCAGATAACATTTGCCTGCCAGCCGAGTTTTGAAAAGTATGCCAGGGCCAGCCGCCGGGAGCAGTTCTTGCAGACGATGGAGACGGTGGTTCCTTGGTCTGAGTTGGAAGCAGAGATCGAGCCGTATTATCCGAAAGCGGGCAAAGGTCGCCAGCCGGTGGGCCTCGGGATTATGCTCCGCATTTACTTTCTACAGCACTGGTTCAACCTGTCGGACCCCGGCGCCGAAGATGCGCTCTACGACTCGCCGGCGCTGCGCAGCTTCGCAGGCATCGATCTGGGCCGTGCGGCTGCGCCCGACGAGACCACCATCCTGAACTTCCGCCATCTGCTCGAAACCCACGATTTATGCGGCAAGATTCTCGACGTGGTGAACCTCTATCTGGATCGCAAAGGCATTCGCATTTCGACGGGTACCATTGTCGATGCCACCATCGTCGCTGCGCCCTCGTCGACCAAAAACGAGAACAAGGAGCGCGATCCGGAGATGCATCAGACCAAGAAAGGCAACCAGTATTACTTCGGAGCCAAAGCCCACATCGGTGTCGATTCAAAGGAAGGCATCGTACATTCGGTCTGCACGTCGGCGGCCTCGGTGCACGACAAGCATATGTTGCCCGACTTACTGCACGGCGAAGAAAAGAAGGTCTGGGGCGATGCCGGCTATCAGGGACAAACTGAGGCGATACACGAGGCCGCGCCCCAGGCGCAGGACATGACCAATCGGCGCGTGAAGACCAAGCAGGGCGTTGATGAAGAGCAGAAGCGCAAGAACCGCACCAAGTCGCGAGTGAGATCGAAAGTGGAGTGGCCGTTCCGCATCCTGAAGCGCGTCTTTGGTTATACCAAGGTACGCTATCGCGGCATCGTGAAGAATCACCACTGGCATCTGGCAGCCTTCGCACTGGTCAATCTCTATATGAATCGCAAACGACTGGTTCCACAAGGGGCGTAGTGTCTTTGAAGGCCGACAATGGCCTCCAAAGACGCCAAACGCGGGCACCTGGGCCTTCTGTTGTCCGCCAATTCGCGTCAATTTTACCGGATAAAACAAAAATCGGCGTGATCTGCTCCCCGCACGGAAATTCGAGGGCTTGATCAGAGCTTCC
>JARLFX010000143.1 GCA_031296355.1 Acidobacteriaceae bacterium | reverse complement strand
CCAAAACCCCAAAACCCCAAAACCCCAAAACCCCGCGTGTGGTTAGAACAGCAACACGATATGTGTGGGACTGTGTTGCCCATATGCAAGTCACCTATATATGAATATATAGATACCTTTAAGTATGTATACAATGAGAGAGTATCATCTATTATACATTAAAACGATCTGCTAGTCCATGAGCAATATGATAACAAACAGCAGAACCGTGAACCCCGCGCCTGCGAGAATTAAGCGATATCCGTCCTTGGCGGTGGTGTCTTCCGAAAGATCAGCCTTCTATGCGATGTCAACCTTTCAACGCACCTTATTCGAGCAATAGAGCGGGTCCGACATTGCGACCGCGGCGTATCCCCGCTCCTTCCCATATATGAGTTCAAGAAACAGCCTCCAGAGGAAGACGAGGAGCGACTACGGGATGCGGATATCGGAATTACGGGGTTGTCTCTGGTCGGCGGCGGCGGGTACTCACGTCCCATCTGGATGAAGGAATCCTTCCCGCTGGCGTCCATACCTGCAGATTTTTTTTAATATGTATATAAATATCGTGCAAGCGCACATTAAATGCAATCGGATATGGCAACACTATGGTACAATAGTGGGAAAAGATATAGCATGACATTGGTTATGATCCCGAGTGTGATGAGTATTTTGCCTTCTGCTTAAATTCCTTCTTGCACAACTCGTCAAAGTAGCTAAACTTCTCGGTCTCGGACTCCCCAAAGTCAACCCAGACTTCGAACTTGTAGTTCATGTCCGAAGCGAAGGGCTTGTCAACCACTCGTATCCCGTTCACCTATCCATCGCTTCACCCGCTTTCCCTTACATGTTCTGCGTATTTCATGTCTCCTCCTATTATCATCATCGTTAATTTGTTCCAGATCTCGTTGAGCTCGTCCGTCGGACATCTTTTGATCATGAAGGAGAACTCGCCGCCGACCTTATTGCGGGGGTGCTCCCAGGCCGGCGTAATGTCCTTACGAAACACGCAGAGCGCGCTTATGGTCTTCCAGCTGCCCTCCAGCTCGTAACTAAGCCTGTTATTCTGTGCGAGTACAATGCTTGGACCGGAACGCGCGCTCGCTCGTCGAAAACGGTGAAGCAGCCCGCCGGGTTCCCGTGCGGCAGGTTGTTCCACAGCTGACAGAACGTGATGAGGTTGTCGAAGTCTCCGACCGCCTGAAGGTTCTGCATGTACTCCTTCTCCATCTGGATCTTCGGGTCCTTGTCGCCACCTTGGAATTGGGCCCAGAAGACCCACGCGCCCGCGAGTTTAGTGCTGGTTTTCATCTCTTCCACCTCGCCCGCCGCGGGCTCCGTTCCCGCCGTCCCGCTCTTCTCGGGCTCTTGTGCCTTATCCATAGCTATTATTAATATAAATGCATCGATACACAGGATTAGTACTAACTAAAGGCCACCCACACACTCACCACAGGGCGGAGCACATGCAAAATACAATATAATACCGACCGCTGTATGTGGATCATCATCATCATGCAGTTCACGCAGATATATATGGAATGTCGAAGTATGTAGATCAACAGAGAGTTTTACTGCATGGCCTCATCCAGCAGGGCCGCGAGCTCTTCCTCGTGGTTCTTCACGAAGCCCACTGCCGGCGCCGCCGACGACGGCCTTCCGATGTACTTGATCTTCCTTCCAGAGCCCTCGAGCATCTACGCGAAACATGAATGCAATATGCGTACTCTGTTGGCACGTCCCTCGACGAAGCCCCAGGCGCCCATGTTGAACGGCTCCTCCTGGCACCAGACCACTCTTGCGTTCTTGTACTTGTTGCACTGTTCCTGAACCTGGCGGAGAGGGAAAGGAGCGATCTGCTCGACGCGGACGATGGCGATCTTGTTCTTCTTGGCCTGCTTCCTCGCCTTGATGATGTCGTAGTAGACCTGGCCGGAACAGAAGACGAGCTTCTCGACCTGCTCTTCGGCCGCCAGGGTCTTATCCTGATCTGGGATCAACGGGCAGAACCTCTTGCCCTCGCCGAACTCCTCGATATGAGAAGTGGCCTATAACGCGGTTTAGAGAAGAATATGCATACGTCTCTGAGTCTGAGAAGACGCTTGGGAGACATGACGATGAGAGGCTTGCGGTAGTCCCTCCTGAGCTGGCGTCTGAGAGCGTGGAAGTAGTTGGCCGGAGTGGTGCAGTCGATCACCTGCATGTTGGTGTCGCGGTTGAGGTGGCCCGCCAGTCTGCAAGAATGAGGATCGTCGTCGCACAGCTGGAGATAGCGCTCGAGTCTGGCACTGCTGTGCTCAGATCCCTGTCCATCGTAGCCATGAGGAAGGAGCAGGGTAACGCCAGTCTGGACGCCCCACTTGGCCTCAGCAGCCGCGATGTATCCATCGATCATCACCTGAGCTCCGTTGGCGAAGTCACCGAACTGACCCTCCCACATCACCAGAGCATTGGGATCAGCGTAGGCGTATCCCACTTCGAAGCCGAGAACGGCGAGCTCACTGAGGGAAGAGTTGCAAGCGTTGAACTGGCCCTGAGTCTTGGAGACATTCTTGAGGGGGACGTAGATCTCGTCCTTCTCCTGGGAATGGAGGTAGGAGTGGCGGTGCGAGAAAGTGCCGCGCTGCACATCCTGTCCCGACAGTCTCACGTTGTGTCCCTCTTCGAGGAGGGAAGCCCACGCCAGAGCCTCACCAGTTGCCCAGTCGATGCCCGAGCCCTCCTTGATTGACTTGTATCTCATATCGTAGACCTTGCGGACGAGAGGATGGGCCGCAAAGTCCTTAGGGATGGTGTTGACCTTCTCAGATAGGGCGTGGATGCGGTCGAGACTGATGCCCGTGTTCTTGAGTCCCTGGAAGGGCAGCGGCAGTCTGTTGCTGACCTTAGGCTTCCACTCGTTCCAGCTGAAACTCAGGTTCTTGGCCTTGGAGAGAGCCTCAGTGAAACCCTTCATGAGGGCGGCCGCAGACTTGTCGACCTCATCCTTCTTGACGATACCCTCGGCTATGTAGCGCTCACGGATGGTGTCGTAGACGCGCTTCATGGCGTGGACCTGCTTGTACATGATAGGCTGGGTGAAGGAAGGCTGGTCCATCTCGTTGTGCCCATAGAGACGATAGCCGATGAGGTCGATGACAACGTCCTTGCCGAAGTTCTGTCTGTATTCCGTCGCCAGCTTGCTCGCCTTAATGACGGCATCAGGATCCTCAGAGTTGACGTGGAGGATGGGGGCGCCGATGGACTTGGCGATTTCGGTGCAGTACAGTCCGGTGCGGGAGTCGCGGGGAACCGTCGTGAATCCGATCTGGTTGTTCGCCACGATGTGGATCGTGCCGCCGATCTTATATCCCTTGAGACCAGCGAACTGCATGGTCTCATAGACGATGCCTTGGCCACAGAAGGCAGCGTCGCCGTGGATGAGGATGTTCACCACTTTCTTGCGCTTCGTGTCGCCGATCAAGTCCTGCTCTGCGCGCACTCTTCCTGTCGCCACTGGGTCCACCGACTCCAGGTGGGAAGGATTCGGCATCAGCTGGATGTCGATCTCCTTTCCTTCGGACGTCTTGTAGTGGTACATGGCGCCGAGATGGTACTTGACGTCGCCAGAGTTGCCCCAGGCAGCCTCCTCGGCGTGGGGGACGATGCCCTGGAACCCGGCCAGGATCTCCTCCAGCTGCTTCTTGATGATGTGAGCGAGCACGTTGATTCTTCCACGGTGCGGCATTCCGATGATGATCTTATCGGCTCCCATCTCGATGGCGCGGTTGATGATGAGACGCATGCACGGGATCAGGGTGTCGATGCCGGAGGCGGAGAATCTCTTGGTGGTGGTGAACTTGAGCTGCAGGAACTCCTCGAACAGCGAGGTCCACTGCAGATCTTCGAAGAACGCCTTCTTGTCCTTGAGGTTTACGACGGAGCTCATCTCGCTCTCCATCTGGTTCACAAGCCAGTCAGACTCGGCGGTGCTGGTGATGTGGGAACGTTCGAGGCCAATGCTGCGGCAGTACTTCTCGCGCATGGCCTTGATCAGCTCGCCCAGCTTCCACGTCTGCTTCTTGGCCAGCATCCCTTGCGGGTTGCATATCGGCACGGTAAACTCGCGGTCCAGATCGGCGTCCGTGAATCCGTAGTACTTGTGGTCCAGATCAGAGGGCGGCTGCTTGGCGCCTCTCAGGTTGAACGCTCTGTACTCAGCATTGAGCTCTATCGTGGGTTGTTAAACCGGTGGACATACTCAGCGGGTCGAACTCGCCGATCTCGTGGCCCTTGAGCTGGTAAGCGTTTACCAGCTTGAGGACCTTGAGGTGCTCCTCGATGGCCTTGCTAGAAAGACCAGCAGCAGGGGCGGCGAGGGCAGCGGTCGCAGGGGAGCCCAGAGTGGGTGGGCACACGAAGGCCGGGGTGACTCCCCTGGCGAGGTTGGTGAAGTAGGCGTCCCACGAGGCGTGGACCGTCTTCGGATCCTTCTTCCAATCCTCGTACATTTGCTCAGCATAGCCGATGTTGGCACCGTTCATGAACGTGTCGCTGCCAGACAGCATGGAGCGCTTAGAGGAATTCGCCAGGGCTGTCAAAGCTCTGACCTGCAGTCTCTTTCCAATGATATTCATAATGAATTAATTGTATTCACACGCTTTAATGGCTATAGTTGGTGAGTATGGCTATGGATATAGCCAGGAATCAAGAATTGTGTCGATACAAGGATATATATCGTTATATGGGTGGCTCCTTTATTTTAGCTATATCTATAGTCTTATTACTATTTCACAACACAGAATCACTTATCGATATTATTTACGCATTGCCTCATCGCATATGCGTTCGTTGCATATCTTCTATTGTGTTATTCACCTTTCGAGCCATCCTATGCGCTCTTGGGGTTTTGGGGTTTTGGGGTTTTGGGGTTTTGGGGTTTTGG